>JALFRV010000137.1 GCA_022778905.1 Prevotella sp.
GCAGATCCACAAGGAAGTATTTTTCGCCACTTTGGTGTCCAAAGCCCAAAGTAGCATAAATTCAAGCACATTGCTCAAGGCCTTGCAAGCATTGGCTTGGGGCGATGAGCAAGCGGCTTAAAAGCTGTAAACTGCTGTTATACTATACAAATTTACACTTTGAATGTTTTCACAAACATCCTTCCTGTTTCATTGCGTCCGATTTTGCCCTGCCGAAGCAGGCAGCTACTTTCGTTTGATATAACGCTCCACAGGCTTAAATTCCCCAGTAGCGATAGGTACATATCTAAGTGCTTCTCGAAATGTTAAGCGATCTCAGATTTAAAGTATTTTGCAAGATTGATTGCCGCATTCAGATCACGGTCTATCACATGGCCGCAAGCAGGGCAGATATAGGTTCTGTTGTTCAGCTTGAGGTCTTTCTTGATATGACCGCAATGAGAACATGTCTTCGAACTTGGGTAGAAGCGGTCCGCAAAAACAAGCTGGATGCCGTACGGTTCACATTTATACTCCATCTGACGGCGAAATTCGTAGAATTTCTCGGACGCAATTTCTTTCGCGAGATACCTGTTCTTCATCATGCCCTTGACATTCAGGTCTTCCATGACGATACGCGATGGCTTGGTTTTCACGATCGCGGCAGTCGTCTGATGGATATGATTCTCCCGAATGTTTTTCAAGCGGCGATGAAGCAGGGCTATTCTTTGCCGCTGCCGTTCAATATTCCGGCATTCTCGGATTGGCCGTTTCCAGATAGGCCTGCGGCCCGGCTTTTTCTCGTTCCGCTGTACGGTTTCGTAATGGTCGATGTTGGCTGTAAACTTCCGGCTCTGCCTGCGCTGTTCGCGGCGGAGCTTTTTTTCAAGGCGGTGTACTTCCTTTGTTTTGTTGATGTTTTTAAACACCGTCTTTTTTCGTTCGCCGAAAGCATAGCAGACAGCCAGTTCTTTTACGCCAAGGTCGATCCCGATGGAATCTCCAGTCAATTCAACATTCAGCCTGTCCGGCACCTCATAGCCAAAGCCGATATACCAGTATTTGCCATCAAACGAAATCCAAGGATTCGAATAATGACAGCCCTTCGGAATCTTCGGCAATGGCTCAGCAGTCCTCACGAAACCGATTTTCTCACCGTGAAAGCCGCCATTTTTGCGGGTAAGGCTTTCATAGTTCACATAGAAACGCGGCGTGGTTCTGCGCTTTGTCTTGAATTTTGGTCTGCCAGCAGCACCGCTGAGGAATTTCTTCATGGCACGGCCTGCTTCCTTGACTGCCTGTTTCATGACGTTGCTGCCGACTTCTTTCAGCCATTGGTGCGTTATCGGTTTGAGCTGATTGTTGATTTCCTTGCGGATGACGCCCTCAGAAATGCTCTTCTTACCTTTTCTACCGTTGGCGAGATAAGTCTTATACTGTTCCTCGTTGCGAGCGAGGAAGTAGTTGTACGCCCATCTCGATGTGCCGGCGCTTTTCCAGAAAAGGATTTCCTGTTCAGGCGTCGGCAGAAGCCGGATCTTCTTCCCTCGAAGCATTTTTTTTCACCTCTTCAATCAGTTTCTTCGTCTTTTTTGACTTCTGACCATAACGCTGGTTAAAAAGGAATCATGTCGTTGGGGATAACCTAACTTCTCTTGCAAATGTGCCTATACTTATGAGTTTCATCTGTTTCACCTCCTGCTTATATTATAACAAAAGATGAGCAGATATGCAGTATAATATTAGATATTTATAGATTTATCTTGTTCACCATAGGACGCAGCTTCCATGGCAGTCTTGCTGTCACCAGCAGACCTCTCATGCTTTCACATGAGCGCAGACTATATCTTCACCCTTTTTTTAAGGGGCAGTATTTTTCTTCCGCCATTAGCTTGCGGTTTTACTCTCCCTCTAGGAGATAGTCGTTGGGGGTCTCCCATGCAGCATACTTTGCTGTTTAGGGCTTTCCCTGCTAAACACCCATTGTCTTAGCACTTAGGGCGAACGTTTCTGGCGTGTCACGCTTTGCCTTTCGCCAGCACTGATTCGTTTTGTTTCACCTTATGCCATCCTCACGTTTTTTCTGCTTTCGCACCAAGCAGTTTGCCGTTTCCAGCTGCTGTTTCGGTGTGAGGCTCTTAGGGATTAAAAGCATTTAACACTGAGTTCGCACCAGTTTTCCTGATACGAAGGGTATTCTGTCGATAAATTTTTACAGATATTTATCTGTTTGAGTAAATATCTGGCAACAGTTTAGTTACCCATCTCATGGTTGCAAGGTCAGGAATACATCACCTGCCCCCAGAGCAGCGTCCAGATCATTGGCTGCTTCGACGTGACCCAGACGCGTGTAGCGGTAGGTCGTCTGAAAATCCTGATAGAACACCACGACATACTGGCCGTCAAACAGCATGACATCTCCCTTATGGATCTCGCGGACATCTTCGTCCGCCGCTGTCAGGTGCTTCGGCAGTTTGTAGTATTTCTCGTTGCCATGGAGTTCTGTAAACGTCTTGGCCAGCGGCAACTGCTGCCGCAGCTCGGCAGCAGCCTCCGTGTCAGCCCACTTCAGAGCATACGCTTTGCTGCCCACTAGTAGGGATGCCGCTCCTGTCTCGTGCATCTCTGCCTCCTTCCCGGACAAGGATGTGGCTGCCACTCCGGGGCCGCCACATCCCAGCACGAGAAGTGCAATCAGAGCACAACAGAAAAAGAACAATCTGCTCATCAAACATCTTCCTCCCGGGTACGTCTTTCCAGCAATCATTCACCGAGGTACTTGTTGAAAAACGCGACGAGGCGGTCGAAGGGGATCTTGTCCATCTGGTCGTAGAGATCCGTATGCGTAGCACCCGGAACGACAATCTCCTCTTTCGGACCATCTGCCGCTGCATAGACCGCATCCGAGAAGTACTTAGAATGCGCCTTATCCCCTGTGATGAGCAGCAGCGGGCGCGGGCTGAGTTCCTTGATGTGATCCATCAGCGAGAAGTTGAAGAAGCCGTATGGCGTCGTCGAATCCCAGGCCAGCGTGTTGGAGTTGATGGCGCGCGGATGGTAAGCGCGGCCGACGTAATAATCGTAGAAGCCCTTCACGACATCCGATGCATCCGCCGGCAGCCTGTCGGGGAACATCGTCTTCGTCGAGATCACCTTGCCATCCTTATCGACGGCGAGCTCATGCGAGCCGGGAATGGACTTGCCTGTCTTTGCCTCCTCATCGCGCATCTCGGCCAGGTGGTGCTTGACGATCTCGCGCTGCTCCGGCGTATAGTAATCCCCTTGATAGTGGTTGCGGATGCTGTCCGACATGTCGTACATAGCCGATGTCGCGACCGCCTTGATGCGCGTATCATTCGTCGCTGCCGTGATGGCCATGCCCGAGAGACCACAGATGCCAATGGCACCGATCTGCTGCGGGTTGACGAACTTGAGGTTGCTGACGAAATCGACTGCCGCGCTGTAATCTTCCGTGAAGATCTCCGGCGAGCCCATATTGCGGCGCTTGCCGCTGCTCTCCCCCGTGGTCGATGGATCGAAGGCGACGGCAACAAAGCCGTTCTTGGCCATCTCCTGTGCGTAGAGGCCCGAGGACTGTTCCTTGACTGCGCCGAACGGACCCGTCACGACGACAGCCTTGTACTGCTTCTTGTCATCGAAATCCTTCGGCAAGTAGAGGTGGCCCGCCACATCGAAGCCGTAACGGTTCTGGAACGTGACCTTCTTGGCCTCAATCGTCTTGTCCACGGCAAAGACGCGCGTGTCGTTGTCCAGATCCTTGATCGTCGCATGCTTCATCTGTGAATCGTGCACGAGCGTTTTCGTCGGCACAGCTGCATAAGTCGTATGCATCGTCATCCCTCCAAAAGTGAACGTCCCCATCATCACAGCGGCCATCAGCCAAGCGGCTCTTTTCTTGCTCTTGAATATCTTCATGGAAAAACCCCTTCCTTATTGTTGCATCCTTGCAGCTCATCGCTGCATGCCCAGTTGTTTTACTTGATGCATTCATTATAAGAGAAGGGGTATATGATTACAAATACTTGGTTTTAATAACCTATGATACACTTTAGGCATGATGAGAGAACGCCTCGTCCAGGGCCGCCACGACGAGACGACCGGCGCGGGAGAAGACCTGGTCTCTGCGCCAGACCACATAATTCGCCGAGCGAATCACGGGGTCCAAGGGACGGAAGACGAGCCCGCGTGACGAACCTACGGCATCCGCCATGCCCTTGAAGCAAAGCGCACTGCCCATGCCCGCCTCGATGAAGAAGATCGTATTGTAGAGCAAGTTGTAGGTGCCGGCCACCTCGATTTTCTCCGCTGCACTGCCGAAATAATGATCCAGCTCGTGATGCTTCATTGCCTGTTCCGATACAATGAGCGGCTCCTGCAAGAGATCGGCGCGCTGTACGGCCTCTTTGACCGCCAGAGGGTTGTCTGCCCGCATCATGAGCCCCCAGGCATCGTCGTGCGGGATGCGGCGAAACACATACGTCCGCGGTGCATCCGCCCGGCAGACGAGCCCGAAGTCGAGCAATCCCTTCTGCAGAGAATCGTAAATCAGGTCTTCATTGCCGCTGACCAGATGGAACTGGATGTGAGGATAGGAGCGGCGCAGCGGCGCCAGGACTTTCGCGACACAGGCCATCGCCTGCGTCTCGCCGGCACCAATGTAGATGTCCCCCGCCACGAGCTCATCCATCTTGGCAAACTGCTCCTTCGTCTTTTCTGTCAGGCTGAGAATCTCCTGCGCTCTCGCCTTGAATATCAGTCCGGCTTCCGTCAGCTGCGTCTTGCGCTTTCCGCGCACGAGCAGCTGCACGCCCAGTTCGTCCTCGAGATCCGACAGCTGCCGCGAAAGCGTCGGCTGCGTCAGGTGAAGTTCCTCCGCCGCCTTGGTGATGTTCTCATGCCTGGCTACCGCCATAAAGTACTGCAGTACGCGTATCTCCATTCTCCCACTCCTCCATCATCTTCTATGATTGGTACACCTCCTCTATTATATATAAAAGAAATGAAATAGACGAGGGGGTGAACGGAACGTCTCTTCCGTCGCAACCCTATAAAATCAAAAAGGCCCTCTCCGCGAGAGCCTTTTTTTCATCAGAGACTTTCCTTCAAAATTTCAACGACTTCCTTACGACTCAGCACCTTGTAGCCGCCCTCGAGTAGGAGCGTAGCATCGGCGATGCCATCGATCATATCTTTTGTCGCGCCGAGCTCGGAGATCTTCATGGCAAGCCCGAGTTCTTTCATCCAATCTTCCATGGCCTTGAGGCCTTCCTCGGCAATCTCCTCATCCGCCTTGCCTTCCGGATTGACCTTCCAGACTTCAATGGCGAAGCGCTTGAATTTCGGCAGGCCGTACGGCAGGATGTAGCGGTAGTACGGCAGTGAGACAGCTGCAAGCGTCATGCCGTGCGTCGCATTCGTATAGGCGCCGACGGCCTGGCCGAGCATGTGAACCATCCAGTCCGTGCTTTTCCCCTTGGCAATCAGCGTGTTGAGTGCCCAGGTCGCCGTCCACATCAGGTTGCTGCGTGCCTCGTAGTCCTGCGGGTTTTTGTTGGCAATGCGGCTGGCGTGCAAGACGGAGCGCATCAGGCCCTCGCTGATGTAATCGCTCGTGTTATCATCCTCACCGGAGAAATACTGCTCACAGATGTGATTGAAGATATCGTAGATGCCTGCTACCATCTGGCGATGCGGCAGTGTCATCGTGTACCGAGGGTTCAGGATGGCAAAGCGCGGGATGATCTTCTCGTCTGCAAAGACGTGACCTATTTTCTGCTTTGTCTCCTGATTGGTGATGACACAACCTGCATTCATCTCCGAGCCCGTCCCGACCATC
>JALFRV010000166.1 GCA_022778905.1 Prevotella sp.
ACAACAGTCTGCGTTTCGGAAAGATTGCATACACGGATATATCTTTCAGTGGCGGCTATGCCTATAACTGGGTATTTGCGCGTAATTGGCTGCTTGCGGGGTCGGTGTCGGCTGCTCTCGGCTATAAGCGTACAGTAGGAGACACGGATAAGGACTATCTGTCGTTCCGCGATTTCTCGTTCAAGAACTTCAATCTGGACGGTATCGGACGCTTCGGACTTGTATGGAATAATACGAAATGGTATGCCGGGGCGAGCTGCATAATCCATTCATATAATTATAGTAAGAGTCGTTTCTCTACGAACAATACGTTTGGTTCGCTGAATATATATGTCGGTTTTAATTTTGGAAAGAAAAGTCAGTATAGGAAATGAGAAGATACTTGATGATATTTATTGTGTCCGTCTGTATGGCTGCGGCTTATGCCGGTAGCGGAACGGATTGCGGCTATGTTGTGATGTCGGATGATATGAAGGCTGATTCGGCTATCGCGGAGCGCATCATGGAGGCGGCTGCGGCCTTGCCGGATGGCGAGAGTGTTCCGCTTTTCATCGCACGCAGACTTATCGGCGTGCCATACGTTGGCCATACGCTTGATAGAGATAGTGTGGAGAGGCTTGTGGTAAACCTCCGTGAGCTTGATTGCATGACTTTGGTGGATAATGTTGTGGCCATGACAAGGTGCGTGGAGGAGGGCAGACGGACGTTTGCCGACTTCGTGCTGATGCTTGCTAAAGTGCGTTATAGGAATGGGGATGTGGCCTATGAGAACAGACTGCATTATTATCAGTGGTGGGTTATGGATAATGAGAGGATGGGTTTGGTTAAGGAAATAAATGCTCCAAACCCGCCGTTCAGTGCCGTTCAGACGCTGAAGATAAACTATATGAGTGAGAACAGCGGCAGCTATGATATGCTGCGGGGAAACAGTGAGAGGGTGGTGGCGATTAAACGGTTGGAGGATGCGACCAACGGAACTAAAGTTTGCTATATTCCAAAGGCCGGTGTCGTCAATACAGATTTGCTGCGCAGCACCATTCACGATGGTGATATAATTGCTATCGTTACGGGAAAGTATAATTTGGATACTGCACATCTGGGCTTTGCCGTGTGGCATAAGGATGGCTTGCACCTGCTGAATGCGTCTTCGATACATAAGAAAGTGGTGGAGGAACCAATGACACTGTATCGGTATCTGCACCGGGCGAACAATAGAATAGGTATTCGCATCGCGCGAGTCTTATAGATGTCGTGGCAGATTTCTGCGGTGGAGTGGTCGGTTATTTAAGCCAATGACGAAACAAATAGAATGTATTGATAGAGATATGAGATATAATATAAAATGTGATGAGTGCGGAAAGACTTTCCTTGCGGAGTCTCAGACGTTTGGCAAAGTGAAATATCGTTGTCCGTATTGTGGCAAAATATTGACTTGCAGAATAGATTCTATGACAGGGAAACGGGTTAAAGCGCGTTTGGTTGTTCCTGTTACGGAGCGTTCACAAACCTTTGATAAAAACGGTAAACCGCTGCCTTTGGTGCCTGTTGTGGTGGAAAAGTCGGCTGTGGTAGCCCCGAAGACGCCTGCTGTGTTTACTTCGGATGGTGCTGCCAAGACTGAAGGTAAACAGTCTGACAAGCCTCAGGGGTCTTTCTTTAAGCGTTTGTGGCGAGGTCTTCTTTGGTTTTTGCGACATTCAAAAGCTTGTTTTTATTGGTCTTCCGACCGTATCAGCAGGTTTCGGGAGCGTTATGAGGATGCTGATTTGTGGTTATTCTTCGGTTTCAGCATCCTTTTCATTATCACCATAATACTTGGTCTTTTCGTATTTGCCGAACTTACCAAGTTGCTTGTCAGTGGACAATCATGGCTGTTTAAGATTATTGCTGTCCGGTAAAAGTTTTTAATCAAAGATAAAAATAGGCTGAAGCCCTCGCTCGGGTTTCAGCCTTTATAGTTATCTTTGTTTTTGCAACTAAACCCAGATAACATGAACAAAGGTACACATTTTATCGGACAGCCGATGTATGGTCAACTGTTAAATTTGCTCGACAAGTCGAAAATTCTTCGTTTCAGCCGTGAAAACGGCGGTGAGAGGTACGTAAAACACTTTGATGCGTGGCAACATCTGGTGATCATGCTGTATGCCGTCATCAAGCGTTTCGACTCCCTGCGCGAGATTACGGACTCGATGTTCCCCGAAGCCCGCAAGCTTTCGCACTTGGGCATCAGCCTGATGCCACGCCGCTCAACGCTTTCGGATGCGAATGCCCGCCGCAAGGAATGCGTCTTTGAAGCTGTATACCGAGACCTGTATGATACTTACAAGGATGAACTTTCCTCGGACAGCCGGCGCAGGCAGGTCCCCAAATGGCTCAATCGGCTGCAAATCATTGATTCAACGACCATCACGCTCTTCTCCAACCTCATCTTCAAGGGTGTGGGCCGCCATCCTAAGAGCGGGAAGAAGAAGGGAGGGATTAAGGTCCACACCAATATCCATGCCAACGAGGGTGTGCCCTCGGACATCCGCTTCACCTCGGCTGCCACCAACGACAGCTTCATGCTCCGCCCCTCCAACTATGTCAGCGGGGATATCATTGCGCTGGACAGGGCATACATCGACTATGCCAAGTTTGAGGAACTGACCGCAAGAGATGTGGTGTATGTCACGAAGATGAAGAAGAATCTTGTCTATGAGACGGAATGCGACACCATGTACATGAATCCCGAGGGACTCATGGAGTATCGCGTGCAGCACGTCATCTTCCGTAAGCATGTCAAGGATGGAGATGACATCGTACACCATGCACGCATCATCACATATGCGGACATCAAAAGGAAAAAGGCAAGGCTCGTGTCCCTGTTGACCAACGACATGGAGATGGAAGTGGAGGACATTGTTGGGATTTACCGCAAGAGATGGGAGATTGAGCTGCTCTTCAAGCAGTTGAAGCAGAACTTCCCGCTGAGATACTTCTACGGGGAGAGTGCAAATGCCATAAAGATACAGATATGGGTGACGCTCATCGCAAACCTTCTGCTCATGGTCATGCAGAAGCGCATCAGGAGGAGCTGGAGCTTCTCTAACCTTGCCACGATGTTCCGCATCATGCTCATGTACTACGTCAACTGCTACACATTCTTTGAACACCCGGATAAAGACTGGCTGAAAATACTTGAAAGGCATGACCCAGTACCTGACGAACCTACACTTTTCGATTAGGGGGGGCTTACTTTTCAAAAAAAGAATCCGCAATACCTGTTTGTCGGCATTGCGGATAGGGGGGTGATGAGCCTTTGAGTTTTAGCGGACAGCAATA
>JALFRV010000286.1 GCA_022778905.1 Prevotella sp.
ATTCAACCCAACGCTTCTTATCATAAAACCAAGGGAAGGTTTCAGGCGTGTAGGGATATTCATAGACCGATCTTCCTGGCAGGTAATAGGTCTTCTGCATGCCGATGTTCGTACCGCGAAGCACCATTTCGGGCGCGTCCCGAATGACATTCGGAAGATGGAAACCCTTGCTTTCCTTGACGCGTTCGGCCATTTCGACGCAGGCATAGATCACGCCTGAGCCATCATTGCCAATGACATTGACCGTCCTGCCCTTTGAAACGATCGTGAATCCTTCTTTCTTCCGGTCCGCAGTATCTGTGGCCTGCGATAGCCGGATTTTATATTCACCTTTACCATGATTGACCTGTACCTGATATCCAAGTGCCGTCAGCTTCTTCTGAAGGAATTCAGCAGCAAACTGAATGCGATTGGATGCGCGCTTATCCGTATTGATCCGCACGGTCTGGGCATATGCTGTCGTACATCCACAAATAATCAACAGATAGAATAGAATGATCTTTAGTCGTTTCATCACGTTTATTTTAGTTTACTTAAATCTATCTTCTTGTAGGCCACGCGTTGTCTTCTCCAGGTATAGACACAATGCAGACAGCCATCCTTGCCCTCAATGATTGCCGGGTAAGAGTATTGACTGATCGGGCTGTCTTCCAAGGTGAGCAAATGACGCCAGTGCTGTCCGTCATCACTGATGGCTATACTCAAAGGTGTGCGAGGCCCCTTTCGCTCTCCGGATATGGTTTCAAAATTGTTATATATCAGTACATGACGGCCATCGCGCAGGGTAACCGCGTCGGTTCCGGACTGGTTGTTCGGCACCTCAGACAAGGTCACATCGGTCCAAGATAAGCCCTTGTCACTGCTGAAAGAAGTCGCAAGTTTGCCGGAGTGAGAACGCATGAGGACCTGCAGGCGACCGTCTTTGAGTTTGAGGATTGACGGCTGAATGCAGTCAATGGGATGCATTTTTTCGTCGTCCGTCTTCATGGCGTGGACAGCGGGAATGGGCCCTACGTACTGCCATTGACGTGTTTTCAAATCATAGATCTCAACATGGAACTTCCAACCGCTTACTTCCGTACTTGATCCACAGATCAACTTGCCGTCAATGAGTTCAGGTTTGTTCTTCACAGGTCCTATAAATCCTTTGGGCAAAGGCTCGCGCTTGCTCCATGTCTTGCCACCATCGCGAGACTTAACGACCCATCCCGTCCAATCGGAAACGCGCTTGCCGATCTTATAGAACAGCCATATCTCACCATCAGGCATCGTAAACAGCACCGGATTCCAGCATGCTTTGCGCTTCAGGTTGCCATGATGATAAGGCAGCACAGGACCCATTTTGGCATCAGTAGCAGTGTCGTCTATGCCTGCCAGAAGAGCATCGGGACTTCCCAATTCAAAGACTCCGTCTCCGGCCAGAACGGGCTTTTCCCAAGCCGAAGCGTTGTGCGGCTTGCGACTCACCCATATGCAGACATCCGGATTGTTTTCATGCTTACCACCGAAATAGGCCGCAACCAGGTCACCGTTCTTCAGTTCGGTGATCGTGGAGGCATGACATTGAGGGAACGAAGCATAATTATACAGGAACTCATCCTTGACAATTGCGGCATTCGAAGCAGGTATCTTTATATTATAGGTGTAATCTCCAGATCCGACTTCTTCTTGGTGTCCATCGGGGAAATGTATCGTTGCCATGGTATTGGCAGGTATGGATACCTCCCAATGAACATTCTCCAGTGTCTTGTTCCATTTGCTTCCGATCTTGCCATAGGGTGAATCAAAAGAAGCGTCAATGCTGAAACAGTCCTGGATTTCGAATGAAGGCTTGAGTTCGATCCGCTTATATCCAGGCTCCAAAGCTCGAATGCCACCGAGATATTGATAACACCAGGTCAGCAGATCCCCCAGCAACATCACATGATTACCACTGTTCATGGCCGGATTGGCCTTATCTCCGTTCCAGAGTTCCCATATGGTCGTCGCGCCGTTTTCAGCCATATAGCCCCAGGAGGGATAGGTCTTATTGGTAGCGAGAAGCCACGCCACGTCGGCGAAACCATTGTCACTCAATCCACGCATCAGCCAACTTGCACCGATAATGCCGGTCGTAATGTGCCCATTCCCAACCGTCATGATGTTGGTGACGAGATTCTTTACCACTTCCTCTTTCGCATTCTCCGGAACGATGCCGAATGCCAGCGGAAGGAGATTTGCCGTTGCCGTGTTGTTCCCATAGAAGATACTGTCCGGATAGAGGACATGTCCGGGGCGGACGGAAGTGCCGGGCTTATAAGTCAGGAACTTCTTATTGAATGCGTTCTTCAGTCTTGCATATGCCTCATTCCATACCTTTGCATCATCCGTCAGACCCTGCATGCGGGCGAACTTCTCCATCAACTGAAGGATCTTTACGCCATACGCAGTCGAGATCAGCTGCCCGTCTGTCTGCCGAGCGGGATCTTGGCTATGGATCAATTCCAACTTTTCAGGTGGCATACACCAATCACCGTATTTGTCCTTGGTAATGATGCCATCCACTTCGTATTCCTCCAGCATGTGGTTAAGCCATTTCTTGATACTCGGATAGGCATCAAGAATCGGTTGCCTATTACCAAACTGCTCATAAAGCATGTCACATGCAAACGGAAAAACCGACGGCCAAGTCATGTTGTCATCATAATAGTTCCAGAACGACGGGGTCACATTCGACAAGGCGCCATCGGCACGTTGCCCGTCAACAAGATCCTTCATCCATTTCGCGTACAGACGTTCATTGTCAAAAAGGAAACTCTCTCCCCAGCACCCGGAGGCACGATCGCCGAGCCAGGGCTGCCGTTCGTTCCGCTGCGGGCAATCGACCGGCATCCCCTTATAATTGCTCTTGATGCCCCACCAGGCGTTCCGGAACACCTTATTTAATACTGTATCCGACGTGGACAATGCTCCCGTCTTTGCCATCGGATCGTCCACGGTATAGGCCATGAAGTCTTCGCGCTTCGCATTTTTCAGTCCTGTGACCATCGCATATCTGAAACCGTGATAGGAGAAGACCGGACGCCAGAGGACGGATCCGTTCTCCTTTCCGTTGCAGACGTAGATGTCTTCAGACAAGGCGTTGCGCAAGTTTGCCAAATAGAGCGTTCCATCCTCA
>JALFRV010000014.1 GCA_022778905.1 Prevotella sp.
TGCGATGTAGACCTTGGGATGCACGGTCACACCGGTCTGGCCTACCTGACGGTCGTGGTCTATCCATCCTGCGTCGACGGCGGCACGGCTTGCGCCGACTTCGCCGTGCAGCTCTTTGGCCAGCTGGAACAGCATGTCGAAGCCCTCCTTGCTGCCTACGCCGTAGCCGCCGGCCACAACGATGGGTGCTCCCTTCAGATTGTTCTGGGCGGCCTCCACGTGTCTGTCGATCACTTTCACCACGTAGTCCACCTCGGGAACATATTTGGCCACGTCAGGATAGATCACTTCGCCCTTCGCCTTGCCTTCATACAGCGCTTTCTGCATGACGCCGCTGCGCACCGTGGCCATCTGCGGGCGATGGTCGGGATTGACGATCGTGGCCACAATGTTGCCTCCGAAAGCCGGCCGGATCTGATAGAGCAGGTTCTTGTAGACCTTGCCCGTCTTCTTCTCTTCGTAGTCGCCGATCTCCAGCTGCGTACAGTCGGCCGTCAGGCCCGACGTCAGTGACGATGACACCCGGGGCCCCAAGTCGCGCCCGATGACCGTTGCGCCCATCAGTCCGATCTGCGGTCGTTGCTCCCGGAAGAGGTTTACGAGGATGTCGGTATGTGGTGCCGACGTATAGGGAAACAGTCCCTCTGCGTCGAATACGAATAATTGGTCTACGCCATAGGGCAGGATCTGATCCTCCACCTTGCCCTTGATGCCGGTGCCGGCGACTACTGCCTGCAGGTCGACACCTAACTCATTGGCCAGCTTGCGGCCCTTTGTCAACAGCTCTTGGGAAACCTCCGCAACCGTCGTTCCTTCGATTTCGCAATATACAAATACGTTGTTCATAACTCTTGGTTCACGCTTTTTTAACCGATAATCTTTTCATCCAACAGTTCCTTCACCAAGCTCTCCACGTCAGCATCGGATGCGGTGAGGGTCTTGCTTTCCTTGGCTTGGAACACGATATTCTGCACGGCTTTCACCTTCGTGGGTGATCCGGCCAGTCCGCATTGCTGTGGATCGCCTTCCACGTCAGCCACTGACCACTGGTTGAGTGTCAGATAGGGACGCTCGTCGTATAGCGCAGCCCAAGGCTCGTCACCCTTCCGTTCCATCGGACAGGTGGCATATTTGTACTTCATCACTAACTTGGCGTTGCAGGGGCGGCATGGTGCGGCACTGCCGTTGACCGTGACCACGACCGGCAGAGGTGCCTCCACGGTCTCCACGCCACCGTCTATGTGGCGGCGGATCGTAGCAACCCCGTCTTCGATCTTCAGGATCTCCTCGGCGTAGGTCACTTGGTTGAGGCCTAATTTCTGTGCGACCTGCGGTCCCACTTGAGCCGTGTCGCCGTCGATAGCCTGTCGTCCACCAATGATGATATCAACGTTCCCGATCTTCTTGATGGCTGTTGCGAGCGCATAGGAAGTGGCCAGCGTGTCGGCTCCGGCAAACAGGCGGTCGGTTAGGAGCCATCCTGTGTCTGCACCGCGGTATAGTCCTTGGCGGATGATTTCACCCGCACGGGGAGGCCCCATGGTAAGTATTCCTACGGTGGAACCTGGGTTCTGGTCTTTCAATCGGAGTGCTTGCTCCAAGGCATTCAGATCTTCGGGATTAAAGATAGCAGGCAGGACGGACCGGTTGACCGTGCCTTCGGCCGTCATGGCATCCTTGCCTACGTTCCTCGTGTCAGGCACTTGCTTGGCAAGTACGACAATTTTCAAATTCATATAATGTGTATTATAATTGTGAAATTACCTTTTGTTATGGCCGCAAAAATACTAACTTTTTGCTTCGTAGCAAAATAAAAGCGTGTTAAAATGCGCATAAAGCGCTCTGTTGTGCTCATTTATGTCGATTTGTGCAATAAACTAAAAAACTTCTGAACGAAGCTTCCGGTGTCCTTATTTTTTAGTATCTTTGCCTCTAAATAATCCATCCGAATCGAAAACTATCCTGCTTATGAAGCGCCTGATATCTACTCTTTCGCTCTTGGTCGCCATCTGCGGATCGGCAATGGGACAAGCATTTGACAACCTCCCGGATCCTGTGGCCGATGTGAACCGTGTGATTGACAACACTCCTGATTCCATCGGTAAAGCCCTGATGAATCGTCCGGCTCCCGGATCGACACGCGTCGGGACCAATCCGGTGCTCTTCCTGATCGGCAATTCGACCATGCGCAACGGCACATTGGGCAACGGCAACAACGGCCAATGGGGCTGGGGCTACTTCGCCAACCGGTATTTCAATGCGACGAAGATCACGGTCGAGAACCAGGCTTTGGGCGGCATGTCGACACGGACGTTCTATACGAAGCTCTGGCCTGCCGTGCGCGAGGCGCTCCGACCGGGCGACTGGGTGATCATTTCGATTGGTCACAACGACAATGGCCCATTCGATGAAGGGCGCGCAAGGGCCGTGATACCCGGCGTGGGCGACGATTCGCTCCGCGTGAAGATCAAGGAGACGGGCGTCGAAGAGACCGTCTACACCTACGGCGGCTATCTCCGGCGCTACATAGCCGAATGCCGTGCGGCCGGTGCAACCCCCATCCTGATGAGCCTCACGCCGCGCGACGACTATGATGCAGCTACGGGGAAGATCGTCCGCAAGCCGCAGACGGGATGGGCGGCCATCGTCGCTGCCGAGGAGGGAGTGCCCTTCGTGGATCTCAATGAGATCAGTGGGCGTAAGTTGGACGGTTACAGCAAGTGGAAGGAAAAATACCACTTCTTCGGCGACCACATCCATTCAAGTGCCTGGGGAGCCATGATGAACGCCCGCTCGGCCGCCGAGGGGATCATGCAGAGCAGGAATCCGGATCTCAAACCGCTGCAAAGCATGATGATCAACGTGGCGCTTCCGACATGGCCCGTAGAGCGCGAGGAAGGCAAACCCGTGGTCTGGATCACGGGCGACTCAACGGTCAAGAACGCCGACAGCGATCCTGACGGCATGTGGGGATGGGGCGCTTTGGCCGGGACGGTGTTCGATACGAAGAAGATCACCGTCTATAATGCGGCCATGGCAGGCAGAAGTACACGCAGTTACATACGCGAAGGGCGTTGGGAGAAGGTCTATAACGCGCTCCGGCCGGGCGATTTCGTGCTGATCCAATTCGGTCACAACGACATCAGTCCGATCACTGATCCGAAGGAACGGGGCGTCATCAAGGGTACCGCAGACACCTGCCACGTCTACCGGATGGAGAAGGACGGACGCTATGAGGTGGTCTACAGCTTCGGATGGTATCTGAAGAAGATGATCGATGACGTGCGCGAGAAGGGGGCGGAGCCGATCCTCGTGTCGCTCACCACGCGCAATGAGTGGCCCGAGGGTAAAGTGGAGCGTCGCAATGACACCTACGGCAAGTGGTACAGAGAGGTGGTCAGCGACACCGGCGTGGCGTTTCTGGACCTGCATAACCTCATCGCCGACTATCTCGACCGCCACTACAAGGGCAAAGAGGATGCTGCGGAATACTTCAAGAAGGACCATACGCACACAAGCCTGAAGGGTGCCCGCAACAACGCGAAGATGGTTGCCAAAGGACTGAAGGAGATGCACAGCCGGCTGGCCGACTATATTAAATAGGTAAGGGGCAAGGTTCCGGCCACGCCACAGGTGACCGGCGGAATAGGAAGAATATGGATCTGAAAAAAATGGGGAATACATACGGATGATAGACAGGCAGACTGTTGAGAAGATAAAAGACGCAGCGAACATCGTGGAGGTGGTGTCCGAGTTCGTGACTTTGAGAAAGAGCGGAGCCAACTACAAGGGTCTCTGCCCGTTCCACAATGAGAAGACGCCTTCGTTCTATGTCTCGCCGTCGCGCGGGACGTGTCATTGCTTCGGCTGCGGCAAGGGCGGAACGCCTGTCAACTTCATCATGGAGCACGAGCAGATGACCTATCCCGAGGCCCTGCGGTGGCTTGCTGCCAAGTACCATATCGAGATCCAGGAGCGCGAGCTGACCGATGACGAGAAGCGGGAACAGAGCGAACGGGAGTCGATGTTCATTGTCAACGACTGGGCCGGCAAGTATTTCCAACATCTGCTCCACCATCATCCGGACGGCGTAGCTGTCGGCATGCAGTACTTCCGCAGCCGTGGGTTCCGCGATGACGTGATCGAGACCTTCCAGTTAGGATTCGACTTGCCCGACCGTTTCGCGCTGGCGTCGACGGCAAGGGAGAAAGGTTATCGCGAGGAATTCCTCGTCAAGACCGGCCTTTGCTACCGCAACGACCGCGGAGAGCTCATCGACCGCTTCGCCGGACGCGTCATCTTCCCCTGGATCGGCGTCAGTGGGAAGGTCGTAGGATTCTCGGCCCGCGTGCTCGATTCGCGCACCAAGGGGGTCAACCAGAAGTATGTCAACTCGCCGGAGAGCGAGATCTATCACAAGGATCATGAGCTCTACGGCATCTATCAGGCTAAGCGGGCCATCGCAAAGGAAGACCGCGTCTACATGGTAGAGGGTCAGGCCGACGTCATTTCCATGTATCAGTGCGGTATAGAGAATGTCGTTGCCAACTCCGGAACGGCCTTGAGCATCCACCAGGTGCACATGCTCCATCGCTTCACCAACAACATCACGCTGCTTTATGATGGGGACGAGGCCGGCATACACGCCGCCCTGCGGGGCACGGACATGCTTCTGGCAGAGGGAATGAACCTGAAAGTGCTCCTCCTTCCTGACGGCAACGACCCCGACAGCTTTGCCCGGAGCCACACGGCAGCCGACTTCAGGAAATATATTGAGGACAACCAGACCGACTTCATCGAGTTTAAGACAAAGCTGTTGCTCAATGGCGTGACCGATCCGGCTAAGCGGTCGGAAGCCATCGAGTCTATTATCCGGTCCATATCTTTCGTCCAAAACCAAATCCTTCGCGATACCTACGTCCACGACTGCGCCCATCGGATAGGCCTGTCGGAGGTGACGATCATCAACACAGTCAACCGATTCATCCGCGAAAACAAAGAGCAGCAGAGCAAGGAAACGTCGGGCGGGACCCCGACAACCGTTCCGCAGCCGCCCGCGATGGCCGCTCAGCCGATGACACCCATGCAGCAAGCCAGCAAGGTGGAGCAGATGCTCATTCAGATCGTCATCCGTCAGGGCGAACGGGTGATCATGACCGACGTCGAGGGAGAAGACGGACAGCTCTACGATCTCTCCGTTGCACAATATGTCGACTATAACTTGGCCGAGGACGGGTTGCGCTTCCGCAATGAGCTGTTCAACCGCATTCTGGCCGAAGCCGTCGAACATAACGATGACGAAGGATTCCGTGCAGAGTCTTATTTTGTCCATCATCCCGACGTGGAGATCAGCCGTCTGGCCTCCGCCCTGAGCATGGACCGCTATCAGCTGACGCGACAGAAGCGTGAAGAAGACACGTCCGCCCTCGACGAAGACGCGCGCCGACTGAAGGAAAAGACAGAGATGGAGGCCCTCCGACGCCAGACCATGCACCTGCTCCTTGACTTCCGCAAGGACTATGTGAAGCAGCACATGAACGAGTTGCAGCAGGCGATCTCGGCAAGTGTCAACGATCCCGACCGTATGATCAAGCTCATGGCTGAATTCAAGGACATGCAGCAGATCTATATTAAGCTTGCCAAGATGCTCGGAAGCGACATTGTGGTCTGACATCGTGAAGTTGCAAAAGCGGAAGCAGGAAAATTGTTCGGCATTTTCTTGTTTGTCTGAAAAAGTTTATTTACCTTTGTCCACGATATTGGATTGTTATGCAGCAGTGTGTATGTATAATAAGGCGTGACCAAGGGCGGGAAAGCGCGAACTTTTCTGCAACTTTTAACACAAATTGTTTGGCTATTCCAAATGATTTGCTAACACACACACACACACACACACACACACACACAGGCGCTACTGGCGTAACTCCTACCTAACATACTTTATCGTACGCGCGCGAGAGGAATATGAAAAATCCCGAGTACATGGGCACTCTGTGAGAT
>JALFRV010000038.1 GCA_022778905.1 Prevotella sp.
ATTGCTGATCAGGTCTCCGGCCGTCTCGGCACACAGCTTCCAATACTGCTGGGCATCCCCATACTTGCTCTGTCCCAATCCTGCGCGTTGGGCATAGACCCGTGCCAGCAAGCCTATAGCAGACTTCTTCGTGAGCCGCGCATAGTTTTCATTGTTCACCGGAAGATCCGTCACAGCTTCCTTGAGGTCCTTGATGATCTGGTCATAGATCTCCTTTTCAGTGTTCCGTTTAGGGTGTAAGTTGACGTTACCGGTTACACTTGAGCTGCTCTCCAGATTCAAGGTGACGGGCCCGTAATGAGCTACGAGGATCGAATAGTAGAGAGCCCGGAGCGCCTTGGTCTCTGCGACGAGCTTGCGGATGGATGCCGCGTCTCCGTCACGCAGGTTTTCCGCCTCGTTGATCACGGTGTTGCAGCTCGAGATAAGGGCATAACACTGCTTGAAAACCTTCTGTGTCGTGTTGAAGCTACTTGTCAAATCCTCATAGCTGAAGATCTGTTTGTAGTTTGTCCCGTTGCTCTTTGCCAGCCACTCATCCGTGCCGACCTCCGAGAGGAAGAGCCAGTCGGAAGCCGTATAGAGCTGGTCATTGAGTGCTGTATAGCATGTGTTCTGCAGTCCGCTCCATGCTTCGTAGGCAGTCAGCGTGGCATCTCCGGCAGCCGGATTGACCTCGTCGAGATCACAGGAAACAACTGCCAGTCCGATGAAAGCTGCAGCCGCGAACAATTGAATATTTCTTTTCATAATCTTGATTTTGTCTGAAGGGTTCGTTAGAATGAGAGATTGAGTCCGAAGACAAGCTGTTTGGTCAACGGGAAGTCGAGTTCTCCGCCCATCTCTGGATCATAGTTCTTGAGCAAACGGCTGCTTGCGTGGACCAAAGGATTGGTGATCGTACCGTAGAGACGCAGCGAACCGATGCCGATCTTGCGGCAAGCGGTGCGCGGCAAGGTAAAGCCCAAGGTGACGTTCTTGATCTTGAAGAAGGAGCCGTCGACGTATGCGAGCGACGTATAGTATTCATCACTCTGCCAGTTACGGCTGCTGTTCAGTGCCGGGAACTCATTCGAGGGATTCGCGGATGTCCAGTAATTGAAGTGCGAAGGGAATGCGCCGCCCGACGAGCTGTACCATGTGATCGGGTCATAATAGAGCATCTGTCCCCGGCGGGTATACATATAGATGCTCAGGTCGAACCATTTCCAGGTGAAAGTGTTCTGGAATCCGAGCGACCAATCCGGTGACTGGTGGCCGATGATCTGCTTATCGTCGGCGTTGACCGAATAAGGAGTCTCGGCCGTATAGGTCTGCACGACCGGGTTGCCGGTATCATCAAGCTGGTCAGGGAATACTTTTTCCCATACGCCATCAGACACCTTGCGCATGTTGGGGATGACTACGCGGAGGTCTCCGGGCTGCTTTCCGAAGACGGCCGCATCCGCTTCCTGTCCCTTCTGCCATACGCCGCCGATGCGATAGGCCCGGTATGAGCGGATCGGATCCCCGATATGGAGCGTATAGTCGCCGTTGGTGATGAATTCGGAAGCATTCGCTCCGAGGTCCGTAACACGCTCCTTGTTGTTGGAAAAGGTCACGGTGCTCTGCCAGGAGAAGTTTCTGGTCTCGACGTTTCGCGTGTTCAGCGTAATCTCTATGCCCCTGTTTTTCGTCCGTGCGATGTTTTTGTTGATCGTGAAGTTAGTCTGCGCATCATATCCTCCATTGGTGATCGGCACGTTCTGCTGCCAGATGACGCCCGTCGTGTTGGTGATATAATAGTCGGCAGTCAAGTCGATGCGGCCGTTGAAGAAAGCCATGTCGAGTCCGACGTTCCAGTTTTTGGACCTTTCCCATGTGAGCTGGGCATTCGAGAGATTCTTTCCGAACGTATAGGATGTGAGCACCTGGTCGCCCAGACCGATGTTTCCCTGATTGAGGATGGCCCAGGAGGCATAGGCACTGATGCCTGCTGCTCCTGTCTCACCGTATCCGACACGCAGTTTGAGGTTAGACAGCCAGTCTCGGGTGGACTCCATGAAGCGTTCGTCGGAGATTCTCCAGCCTGCACTGAAGGCCGGGAAGGTATTCCATCGGACATCCTTCGCCAGTTTCGAATTGCCGTCATAGCGGAGCGATGCGGCCAGCAAGTAGCGTCCTAAGCAGGAATAATTGATACGCCCGACATAGCCCATGCTCTTGCCCATGGAATATCCGGAGGAGATGGTCTTGTTGTTTCCCGTCGACGCACCCATGTTGGTCCAGTAGTAGGTGTTGCTGGTGATACCGGTATTGTATAGCGAACTGCTTTCGTTCTGGAAGTCGTTGTAGGTCGTGACGCCCGTTATGGTGAAGTCATGCACACCGGCTATCTTGAAGTTATACGTGAGGATGTTCTCCCATGTGTAGCCCCAGGAGCGGCTGTTGCTCAATGATGCCGACGTGAAGTTGGCCGTTTCGGAGTGAGGGGCGTCCACTGCGCCGGTTCCTGCCGCATCATAGAACTGATAGGAACCATAGCCCACGAAGTTGCGTCCGTTGTTATAGCTGAGCGAAATGCTGGCCCGGCTCTCGAGCGTAAGCCCGCTGAGGGGGCGGATGCGCACGTATGGCTGGAAGAAAAGTGCGAATTTCGTCGGATGGTTACGATAGACACTGCGGTCCTGGTTGAGCAGCAAGTTGACCATCCGGTTGTCATCCAAGACCGGGTACTCATTCACGCTGCCGTCCTCCTTATATAATACGCCGAACGGATTGGCGCGCAACGCACGGTCGAGCTTGCTCGTTGTCGACTCCCGCGAGGTATAGGAGAGTTGTGCATGCAGTCCGGCCGAGAGCCACGAATAAGCGTCGCAGTTGATCCGGATGGCGCTCGAGTAGACGTCATATTCATCATTCTTGTACTGTCCTTTCTCCTTACTGTAGTTCAAAGAGAAGTAGGCCTGGGTCCGCTGCGTGCCTCCGGAGAGGGATAACGAATAGTTTTGCGTCGACCCAGTCTGCATGAGGGCGTCGACCCAGTCGATTACCTGACCTTTGGCGATGGCTTCCTTGGCCTCCTTGTCGATGGTCTCGTCGTCCTCGACCACGTTTCCGGCCTCGCGGCGGGCCAGCAGTCGGGTTTCGAGCCACTGCTCCGGCGAGTTCATCTTGGGCAACAGGGACCATCCATTGAAGCCCACATAGGTGTTGAAGTTGATCGAAAGCTTGCCCTTGTCGGCCTTTTTCGTGGTGACGAGAATGACCCCGTTGGATCCCGACGATCCGTAGACGGCGGTCGACGAGGCATCTTTCAGCACCTCGATACTCTCGATGTCGTTGGGGTTGAGGGATGATATGTCACCTGCCATACCGTCAATGAGCACTGTCGGCGAACCTGATGCGGTGATCGAACGGTTACCGCGCAGCTGCATGGAAACACCCGACCCGGCCTGTCCGGACGACTTGGTGATGTCGAGACCCGACACGCGTCCTTGGAGCGATTCCATCGGATTCGATGACGGCGTGAGCGTGATGAGCTCGCTTTTGACCGTCGATACCGCTCCCGTCAGATCCCTCTTCTTCATCGTGCCGTATCCGATGACGACCACGTCATCCAATCCCAACACGTCGGGCTGCATGGCGACGGTGCCTCCTCCGGTCACTTTCAGATCCTTGTAGCCTGCATAGGTCAGGACGAGTGTTGCATTGCGTCCCACGCTGACCGAGTAGTTTCCATCCATATCGGTGACTCCTACGACCTTGTCCCCGCTCTTCACGGTGACTCCGATCAGCGGTTCGCCTTTCTCGTCCGTCACATGTCCCTTGACCGTCCGCACCTGCTGCACCGACTGGACGGATGACGGGCGCAGGCCATTGGTATCCGGGATGCCGGCCAGCGCATTCATGCCGCAAGCGAACGAGAGTGCAAACAGTACCGAAAATTTGTCTTTTTGTTTTTCGAATAGTTTGTTGTACATAGTATGCTTGTTTGATCAGTTATTTGCATTTGGCTGCAAATTTAACGGTTTTTCACTCTTACAAGGGGGAATTTTCTATCAAAAAGGACGAAAAAAACGTCAAAGTCGGAAAAATAGAGGATGAAGGGATGAGATGATGAGGAGGATGAAGGGAAGAAAGGATGAGGAGGATGAAGAGAGGAGAGGGTGTGGAAGGGATGATGAGCGGAGGGGGATGAGGGGATGATAGGACAAAAAAAATCCCGCAGCGGATGTCCGTTGCGGGATATACAATATGTGTGAGGAGGTTCCACTGGCCATGACCTTACGCCATATGAACCACTGTCTGAGGCGGCTGCAGCCATGAGCCAGTGCCGGAAATCCTGCTTTCCGGATTAATCCTCTTCGTGATCGAGGATGTCAGAGAAGCCTTTCGACTCCTTCAGCTCCATGGGATCATGGAACTCTTCGTGGCGTGTCTCGCCTCCATCGTGATGCTCAAAGCGTCGCGGCTGGCGCTCTTCGCGGTCGCCACGGTAGCCTCTGCGGTCGCCACGCTCGTCTCCCTGACGGTGGGGACGGCGGTCTCCACGGTCCTCTCGACGCGGACGGCGCTCACGCTCTACGTATCCTTCGGGCTTGTCGACGAGCACCCGGTGCGAGAGCTTGTACTTGCCTGTCTTCTGGTCGATCTCCAGGAGTTTCACGGAGATGGTGTCGCCCTCCTTGATACCGGCTTCCTCGACAGTCTCGAGGCGTTTCCAGTCGATCTCACTGATGTGGAGCAGTCCTTCCTTACCGGGCAGGATCTCTACGAAGCAGCCGTAAGGCATGATCGATTTGACCTTTCCTTCATAGACCTCACCTACCTCGGGTACGGCGACGATGGCGCGTATCTTACCGAGAGCCGCATCGATGCTGTCCTTGTTGGGAGCGCTGACCTGCACCTTGCCGACACCGTCGACCTCGTCGATGGTGATCGTTGCGCCTGTGTCTTCCTGCATCTGCTGGATGATCTTGCCACCAGGGCCGATCACGGCGCCGATGAATTCTTTCGGTATTTCGATCTGCACGATGCGCGGCACCTGCGGCTTCATCTCTGCGCGCGGCTCGGACATGGTCTTCATCATCTCGTTCATGATGTGCTCGCGGCCTGCCTTGGCCTGCATCAATGCTTTCTCGAGGATCTCGTAAGAGAGTCCGTCGCACTTGATGTCCATCTGTGTGGCGGTCAGACCGTCCTTTGTTCCGGTGGTCTTGAAGTCCATATCGCCGAGGTGGTCCTCGTCTCCGAGGATGTCACTGAGGATGGCAAACTTCTCCTCGCCGGGGTTCTTGATGAGTCCCATGGCGATTCCGGCTACGGGTTTCTTCAAAGGTACGCCTGCGTCCATGAGTGCGAGGGTGCCTGCGCAGACTGTTGCCATGGACGAGGATCCGTTGGATTCGAGTATCTGGCTGACCAAGCGGACGGTATAGGGGAAGTCTGCGGGGATCTGGTCCTTCAGTCCTCGCCATGCCAGATGGCCGTGGCCGATCTCGCGGCGGCCTACTCCGCGCTGTGCTTTTGCCTCACCCGTGGAGAACGGAGGGAAGTTATAGTGGAGCAGGAAACGCTGGTATCCGCGCACCAAAGCACCGTCGACCAGTTTCTCATCGAGCTTTGTGCCGAGCGTGCAGGTGGACAATGACATCGTCTCACCACGCTGGAAGATGGCGCTTCCGTGCGGCATGGGGAGCGGAGAGACCTCACACCAGATCGGGCGGATGTCCGTCGTGGCCCGTCCGTCAAGGCGCAGGCCCTCGTCGAGGATGCAACGGCGCATGGCATCGCGCATCACGTCGTCATAGTAACGGTGAGCCTCGGCGTGCTTCTCCTCCAGTTCGTCGGCGGAGAGATCGGCATGTGCGGCGTCGTATTTCTCGAGGAAGTCGGCCAGGAGCTTGTCGAAGGCGTCCATGCGGGCGTGCTTCTCGAGCGCCTGATGGTTGATGTCGTAGGCTGGCTGATAGAGTTCGTCCTTGATCTGCTGGCGCAATGCCTCGTCGTTGAGCTCATCGTCGTAGGCGCGCTTTGCGTCCGAGCCGAGCTCCTTGGCCAGTTCATCCTGCAGGTCGCACATGGGCTTGATGGCCTCGTGGGCCACTTTGAGTGCCTGGATGAGATCCTGCTCCTGCACTTCCTTCATCTCGCCTTCGACCATCATGATGTTGTCCTTGGTGGCACCGACCATGAGATCCATGTCGGAGTCGGCCATCTGCTGGAAGGTCGGGTTGACTACGTATTCGCCGTTGACACGGGCCACACGTACTTCAGAAATCGTATAGTCGAAGGGGATGTCAGAGCAAGCCATTGCGGCCGAGGCTGCAAAGCCTGCCAAAGCATCCGGCTGGTCCACACCATCGGCCGAAAGCAGCATCACCTGCACATACACCTCGCAATGATAGTCGGCTGGAAAGAGCGGGCGAAGGGCGCGGTCCACCAACCGTGAAATGAGCACTTCTTCGTCGCTGGCCTTGCCTTCGCGCTTGGTAAACCCACCTGGGAAGCGACCTGCGGCACTGTACTGCTCGCGATAGTCGACCTGCAAAGGCATGAAATCTGTCCCCGGAACTGCCTCTTTAGCTGCACAAACTGTGGCCAGTAGCACGGTGTTTCCCATTCTGAGTACTGCTGCACCGTCGGCCTGCTTTGCAACCTTTCCGGTCTCAATGCTGATGGTTCTGCCATCAGGCAATTGAACTGTTTTCGTAATTACGTTCATCTAAAAAATTAAAAAAATACTTATTGTTTTGACTGTCATCTCACATAGGACCTGCATTCAGGCACTATTAAAAAACTCCACAAAGTTACCGAATTATCGATGAATGTGCAAAGAAACCCGCGATTATTTTTTCTTTTTGACAAATATTGGGTTTCCGACCGTCTCGGCGCGTGCATGCAGGAGGTGCGGGGTGCCACCCATAAAGGTAAATATATTTCATATCTGTTGGCAAAAGAGAGCCTCCGGGACGCGGTGAAGAGGATAGCTCCGGGGGCGAAAACGGCATCCCGGGAAGGCGGAGGATGCCTCTGTGGCGCGCGGAGCTATGCTTCGGACGGCCCGGAGCTATGCTTTCGAGCGATGAAATGGCACCTTTTCAGCCCCCGAAGACATGGTCCGGAGGGTGCGTTTTCCGTTTTTCGGACAATCTGACGCATTCTCCCGCGATCTGAGGCGACATCGCCGGCAGGGCGGGCTTCCACAAAGGCCGGCCGCAAAGAGGCAGCCACGGAGGAAGCCAGACGGTGTCAATTAAATTCATCTATCATTTCCGGCCAATGCGCCATACCCTTCCACCCCACCGGCAGGAGACGGACGGCGGACCGGCGGACGGTTTTGCGTGCCGGCTCCGACGCCTCTCCGCCACTCCCCGGCCGCCGTCTCCGCTGCCCACCGACGGCCCGCCGCAGGCGCAGTCGGCACCCGCACCGCGCCCGCGGACAAAATTCCGTGAAATAATTTTGTATTTTAAGCGATTTGAGTTACTTTTGCAAGCAGAAACATGAAACAGCTTTTGAAAATGAAAATAGCAAAGATCCTACCGGCAGCAGCCCTCGCATTAGCCGCGCTGAGCATCACCTCGTGCTCGAACAAGAAGTTCCACATCAACGGCGAGATCGCCGACGCCAAGGACTCCACGCTCTTCTTGGAGAACATGAGCCTCAACGGACCGCAGGTGATCGACTCGGTCAAGCTCGGCGAAGACGGCACCTTCGCTTTCGACCAGAAGGCCACCGACGCCCCGGAATTCTACCGCCTCCGCATCGCCGGGCAGATCATCAACCTCTCCATCGACTCCACCGAGACCGTGGAGGTGAAGGCATCCTACCCGACCATGACCTCGCAGTATGAGGTGAAGGGATCCGACAACTGCTCAAAGATCAAGGAACTGGCCCTGATGCAGCTCAACCTGCAGTATCAGATCAACGCCGTGGCTGCCAGCCAGGACCTCGACATCAAGGCGACAGCCGACAGCATCGGGCGCGTGCTCGGCACGTACAAGGACTTTGTGAAGCGCCATTACATCTTCAAGGAGCCCATGAAGTCGTACGCCTACTTTGCCCTCTTCCAGACATTTGTATGGAACGGCGCCCAGACGCTGATCTTCAACCCCCGCTCCAACAAGGACGACGTGAAGGTGTTTGCCGCCGTCGCCACGAGCTGGGACGTCTACCATCCCAAGGCCGAGCGCGGGCAGAACCTGCACAACATCGCCATCGAGGGCATGAAAAACGTGAAGATCATCGAGAACCAGATCGCCCAGTCGCAGATAGACGCCAGCAAGGTGCAGGTCTCCAACATCCTCGACATCGCCCTCCCCGACAACAACGGGCACACGCGCCATCTGACCGAACTGAAGGGAAAGGTGGTACTGCTCGACTTCCACGTCTTCGCGACCAAGGAAAGCATGCCCCGCATCATGAAGCTGCGTGAGCTATACAACAAGTATCACGCACAGGGACTGGAGATCTATCAGGTCTCCGTCGATCCCGACGAGCACTTCTGGAAGACGCAGACCGAAGCCCTGCCCTGGATTTGCGTGCGCGACGCCGACGGCATCGGCAGTCCCAACCTGGTGCAGTACAACGTGCAGGGCATCCCGACCTACTTCCTCATCAACAAGGAAAACGCCATCTACAAGCGTGACGCGCAGATCAAGGACCTCGATGCCGAGATCCGTTCGCTGCTCTAAACCATGAAAGGGCTGCGCCGGGCATGGCCGGTGCAGCCCTTTTCGCCTCTTTGCGTCAACGTCTTGACTACATTATCAACGCATCATGAATATACTCGAGAAGTTTCATTATTGTCCCGTTTGCGGCAGCAGGCATTTCAGCGCAAACGGCCCGAAGAGTCTGAAGTGCACCAACTGCAAGTTTGAGTATTTCCTGAACGCGAGCGCCGCCGTCGTCGCCTTCATCCTGAACGACAGGCACGAGATCCTCGTCGAGCGCCGCAAGTTTGAGCCCGCGAAGGGCACGCTCGACCTCCCGGGCGGCTTCGTCGATGTCGGCGAGACGGCCGAACAGGCCATCGCGCGCGAGATCCGGGAGGAGACGGCCTTGAACCTCTGCGGCACGCGCTATCTGTTCAGCCTCCCCAACAAGTACCGATACGGCGGATTGGACATCCCGACAATGGATCTCTTCTTCCTCTGCGAGGTGAAAGACGCCTCCGCCCTGCAGGCCTCCGACGACGCGGCCGAGTGCATGTGGGTCCCGATCGGCGACATCCACACCGAGCAGTTCGGCCTCCGCTCCGTGCGCCAGGGCCTGCTCGACTTCATCAACATGTCGGGCACTCTCCTCGGCTGAGGGATCGGCCGCGGCGGAAAGGCTGACCGGGGAAGGTCAAAATATACACTAAAAACCTTTAAAAAACAGAAAAATGTTTTTATATAATAAGGTATATGCAAAAGTTTTAATTACTTTTGCCCTCCAAAATCAAGCCATTACGCCAATATGCAAGAAAATCTGGTCATCGTAGAGAGCCCCGCAAAGGCCAAGACAATAGAGAAATTCTTAGGAAACGACTATAAAGTGATGTCCTCATACGGGCACATCCGCGACCTCAAAAAGAAAGAACTCAGTATCAATCCCGATACGCTGGAACCCGACTACGAGATTCCCGAAGAAAAGAAAAAGCTCGTCAGCGAACTCAAGAAGCAGGTCAAGGCCGCCAAAAAGGTCTGGCTCGCTTCCGATGAAGACCGTGAGGGAGAAGCCATCAGCTGGCACCTGTGCGAGGTGCTCGGACTGGATGAAGCCAACACCAGCCGCATCGTCTTCCACGAGATCACGCCGACGGCCATCTTGGATGCCATCAAGCACCCCCGCAGACTCAACATGAACCTCGTCGACGCGCAGCAGGCGCGCCGCGTGCTCGACCGCCTCGTGGGCTTCAAACTGTCGCCCGTGCTCTGGCGCAAGGTCAAGCCGGCCCTCTCGGCAGGTCGCGTA
Organism: Prevotella sp.; assembly: GCA_022778905.1. Classification (GTDB taxonomy): domain Bacteria; phylum Bacteroidota; class Bacteroidia; order Bacteroidales; family Bacteroidaceae; genus Prevotella. Next base: position 9,943 of record JALFRV010000038.1, read on the forward strand.
CAGAGCGTCGCCGTGCGTCTGATCGTCACCCGCGAACGCGAGATCCAGTCGTTCCATAGCGAGCCTTACTACCGCGTGAATGCCATCTTCGGCATCACCAACGCCGACGGGTCGCAGTCGGAAGTGAAAGCCGAACTCGACAAGCGGTTCAAGAACCACGACGAGGCCACCGCCTTCCTCAACCGCTGCGCACACTCCACCTTCACCGTCAGCAACATCACCAAGAAGCCCCTCAAGCGTATGCCGGCTCCGCCATTCACCACCTCGACCCTCCAACAGGAGGCCGCGCGCAAGCTCGGGTTCACCGTGAGCCAGACGATGATGGTCGCCCAGCATCTCTATGAGAACGGACGCATCACCTATATGCGTACGGACAGCGTCAATCTCTCCTCACTGGCCATCAGCACAAGCAAGGACGAGATCATCCGCCTCTACGGCAAGGAATACAGCAGACCACGCAACTTCCAGACCCACTCCAAAGGTGCGCAGGAAGCACACGAAGCGATCCGACCCACCTACATGAGCAACGCAGCCATCGAAGGCACCGTGCAGGAGAAACGGCTCTATGAACTGATATGGAAACGGACAGCAGCCAGCCAGATGGCAGAAGCCCTCATCGAGAAGACCACGGTCACCATCGACATCACGCCCGACGGTGAGAAGCCGACGGAAGAGAAGTTCGTGGCCAACGGAGAGGTGATCGACTTCGACGGTTTCCTCAAGGTCTACCGCGAATCGACCGACGAAGAGGAGACCCCAGGAGAGGAGTTCGCCCACACGCTGCCCGCCCTGAAGGCCGGAGACCATTTGGACCGACGCGAGATCACATCCACCGAGCGGTTCTCCATGCCGCCGATCCGCTACACCGAAGCCAGCCTCGTGAAGAAGTTGGAGGAACTCGGCATCGGCCGCCCGTCAACCTACGCCCCCACGATCAGCACCATCCAGCAGCGCGAATACGTCCAGAAAGGCGACAAGAAGGGCGAGGAACGCTCCTATACCATCGACTCCCTCAAAGGCATCAAGATCACCTCGCGGACCAAGAAGGAGCAGGTCGGATCCGAAAAGGGCAAACTGCTGCCCACCGATATCGGCATCGTCGTCAACGACTTCCTGCTCGAGCACTTCCCGGAGATCATGGACTACAACTTCACGGCCAAGGTGGAGGACCAGTTCGACCTCATTGCCGAGGGCAAAGGGTCATGGACCGAGATCATGAAAGATTTCGACCGGAAGTTTGAGCCGACCGTGGACAACGTCATGAATGCCCATTCCGAGCATAAGGCGGGCGAACGCCAGTTAGGCACGGACCCGCAATCCGGCAAGCCCGTATTCGTCAAGATCGGGCGCTTCGGACCCGTTGTGCAGATCGGATCTGCCGACGACAAGGAAAAGCCGAGATTCTCCCAGCTGCCCGCCGACAAGAGCATGGAGACCATACGGTTGGAGGAAGCGCTCGAATTGTTCAAGCTCCCGCGCACCATCGGCTCCTACGAGGGCACGCCGGTCACCATCGGCGCAGGCCGCTTCGGACCCTACATCCAGCACGACAGGAAGTACGTGTCGCTGCCGAAGACCGAGGATCCGATGACCGTAAGCCTCGAAACGGCCATCCGGCTCATCGAGAAAAAGCGCGAACAGGAGAAGGAACGCCACATCAAATCATTTGAGGAAGACCGCAAGCTCGAGATTCTCAACGGCCGGTACGGACCCTATATCGCCTACGACGGCAAGAACTTCCGCATGCCGAAAGACAAGCATGCCAATGCCGCAGCGCTCACCTATGCCGAATGCATGGAGATCGTCCACAACGCACCGGAGCCAAAGAAGAAGGGCAAAGGATGAACAGGGTCATCATGATCGGCTACATGGGAGCCGGCAAAACAACCGTCGGGCACGCGCTCGCCAAGGCTACCGGACTCGCATTCTATGATCTCGACTGGTACATAGAGTCGCGCATGCACCACTCCGTCAAGCAGCTATTCGACGAGAAAGGGGAAGAAGGATTCCGGAAAATCGAGCGCAGCATGATCCATGAGCTGGCTGAGTTTGAAAATGTCATCATCAGCTGCGGAGGCGGAACGCCCTGCTTCTATGACAACATGGACTATCTCAACCTGCAGGGAGAGACCGTCTACCTCAAGGCAACGCCTGAAGTGCTCTACGGACATCTGAAGATGGGAAAGACCGTCAGGCCGCTCCTGCTCGACAAGACACCCGAAGAGGTGCAGCTATTCATCAGGAAACAGCTCGCCGAAAGGGAACCTTTCTACACCCGGGCCAAGCACACGGTCGACGTTTCCCTGATGGACAGCTATGAAAAAATCAAGATTTCTGTGGACAAAGTCAGAAATCTGCTCCATATTTAATACACGTCCGCACCTCCCGAAGGTATTGGCGTAATGTCTTATTAGCCTGATTAAAAGAATGAAAAAATGGTCAATTGAAGATTCAAAGGAACTCTACAACATCAACGGATGGGGCACTTCCTATTTCGGAATCAACAGCAAGGGAGACGTATATGTCACCCCCTGCAAAGACAAGACAGAGATCAACCTGCGGGAAGTGATGGACGAACTGTCACTGCGGGATGTCGCCCCGCCGGTCCTCCTGCGCTTCCCCGACATCCTCGACAACCGTATCGAAAAGACGGCGAGCTGCTTCGACCGCGCCTCGGAGGAATACAAGTACAAAGGCGAAAACTTTATCATCTATCCGATCAAGGTCAATCAGATGCAGCCAGTGGTCGAGGAGATCATCAGCCACGGGCGTAAGTTCAACTTAGGACTGGAGGCCGGGTCGAAGCCGGAGCTGCATGCGGTCATCGCCGTGCAGTGTCAGAGCGACGCACTCATCATCTGCAACGGATACAAAGACCAGAGCTACATTGAGCTGGCCTTGCTCGCGCAGAAGATGGGAAAGCGCATCTTCATCGTCATCGAGAAGCTCAACGAGCTTGACATCATCGCCAAGGCAGCCAAGAAGCTCAATGTCAAGCCCAACTTGGGCATTCGCATCAAGTTGGCCTCCAGCGGTTCGGGCAAATGGGAAGAGAGCGGCGGCGACGCCTCAAAGTTCGGACTGACCGCCAGTGAGCTGCTCCAGGCGCTCAAGATGCTTGACGAGAAAGGACTGCACGACTGTCTGCGGCTCATCCATTTCCACATCGGCAGCCAGATCACGAAGATCAGGCGTATCCAGACGGCCCTCCGCGAGGCGGCACAGTTCTATGTCAACCTGCACAAGATAGGCTACAACGTCGACTTCGTGGACTGTGGCGGCGGATTGGGCGTAGACTATGACGGCACGCGGTCGTCCAATTCGGAAAGCTCGGTCAACTACTCGATCCAGGAATATGTCAACGACTGCATCTATACATTCGTCGACGCAGCCGACAAGAACGGCATCCCCCACCCCAATCTGATCACGGAGAGCGGCCGCTCATTAGCCGCCCACCACAGCATATTGGTCATCGACGTGCTCGAGACGGCGTCTCTGCCCGAGATGCCAGAGGAGTTCGAGCCGAAGGAAAACGACCACCAACTCGTCAAGGACCTGTATGAAATCTGGGACAACCTCAACTCCCGGACGATGATGGAAGACTGGCACGACGCCGAGCAGATCCGCGAGGAAGCGCTGGACCTTTTCTCCCACGGCCTCGTAGACCTCAAGACACGGGCCGAGATCGAGAGTATGTACTGGAGTGTATGCCACGAGATCAACAGCCTGGCGAAGTCTATGAAGCACGTTCCCGATGAATTGAAGAACATCGACAAGCTGCTTGCAGACAAGTACTTCTGCAACTTCTCACTGTTCCAGAGCCTCCCCGACTCCTGGGCCATCGACCAGCTGTTCCCGATCATGCCCCTTCAGCGGCTCGACGAGCGCCCCACACGCAACGCCACCCTGCAGGACATCACCTGCGACTCGGACGGCAAGATCACCAATTTCGTCTCCAACCGCCATGTGTCCCACGTGCTCCCGCTCCATCCCCTGCGCCGTAACGAACCTTATTATTTAGGTGTTTTCCTCGTCGGAGCCTATCAGGAAATCCTCGGCGACATGCACAATCTCTTCGGAGACACCAATGCCGTACACATCAGCGTGAAGGACGGGCAGTACCATATCGACCAGATCTTCGACGGAGAGACGGTGGAGGAAGTGCTCGACTACGTGCAGTACAACCCGAAGAAACTGGTCCGCCAGCTGGAAATCTGGGTGACCAAGAGCGTCAAGCAAGGCAAGATCTCCTTAGAGGAAGGCAAGGAATTCCTGAGCAATTACAAGAGCGGACTCTATGGATACACCTACCTCGAGTAAGACAAGTGCAGGGAAGCCGGCACTGACCGTTGTCAAGGTCGGAGGGGCCGTCGTCGAAGACGCAGCCCAGCTGGCCGGATTGCTCGACCGCTTTGCCGCCATCGAGGGCCGGAAAATACTGGTCCACGGCGGCGGACGACGGGCTACGAAGACCGCTGCGGCGCTCGGCATTGAGAGCCGGATGGTCAACGGACGCCGCATCACGGATGAGGAGATGCTCGAGGTGGTGACGATGGTCTATGGCGGACTGGTCAACAAGAATATCGTCGCACAGCTGCAGTCACGCGGCCTCAATGCCATCGGGCTGACAGGAGCCGACCTCGACGTCATCAGAAGCCACCGTCGCCCACCGGTGAAGATCGACGGGGCAAGCGTGGACTTCGGTTTCGTGGGCGACGTAGACCGCGTCAGTGCCGACCGCCTGCAGGCACTGCTCGGACAGGACGCCATTCCCGTGATGGCCCCACTGACCCATGACGGGCTCGGCCACATGCTCAACACCAACGCAGACACCATCGCTTCCGAGACCGCCAAAGCCCTCTCGCCCTTCTATCGCGTCACGCTGATCTACAGTTTTGAGAAGAACGGCGTGCTCGCCGATCCCTCGGATGACAACAGCGTCATCCCCTCGATCACGCGGGATGATTTCAACCGATACGTCGCCGACGGCACCATCGCCGGCGGAATGATCCCCAAGATCGAGAATGCTTTCAATGCCGTCAGTGCCGGAGTGGACCAAGTGATCATCACAAAGGCCACAGCCATCGACGGCACACAAGGCACCACGATCCGATAAAGCAAACACCTCGGGGCAGAAGTTAATCAAAGTTAAAACCAAAGAGAATACCCCACTCCCTGTAACTTCTGCCCCCTTCAATCGTCATTCATTCAGAGAAAAGATGAAACCATTCAGCTTCCGAAACGATGTGCTGCCGCTGAAGAATAAACTCTATCGGCTCGCACTCCGTATAACGGTCAACAATGCAGAGGCCGAAGACATCGTTCAGGACACGCTGATCAAGATCTGGAACAGGCGGGAGAGCTTAGGCGAGATCGAATCCATAGAGGCTTTCGCCCTCACCATGTGCCGAAACCTCGCCTTGGACCGTATCAAGAAGTTAGGAAATCAAAACGATTCGCTCGACGAATACGGCATCGACCACCCTGACAACGCATCTAATCCCTACGAGGACATGATCCAGAAAGATCGCATCCAACTGGTCAGGCGCCTCGTCGACAATCTCCCCGAAAAGCAAAAGAGCTGCATGCAGTTGCGCGACTTTGAGGGGAAGCCCTATAAGGAGATCGCCGAGATACTCGATATGACCGAAGAACAGGTCAAGGTCAACATCTTCAGGGCCAGACAGACCATTAAACAAAAGTTTAAAGAATTTGACAATTATGGACTATAGATACATCCAACAACTCATGGAACGCTACTGGAGCTGCGAGACCTCTCTTGAAGAAGAGGAGATCCTCCGCATGTTCTTCAGCCAGAAAGATGTTCCGGCGGAACTGCTCCGCTACAAGGACCTCTTTACCTATGAGCTTCGTGAGCCGCGGACCGACGTTCTCGGCGACGACTTTGACGAGCGAGTGATCTCCATGATTGAGGAACCGGCGCCGGTCAAAGCACGCACCATCACGATGACCCATCGCCTGATGCCACTCTTCAAAGCCGCAGCCGTGGTGGCCATCATCCTCACCCTCGGCAACGCCGCACAGGTTCCGTTCAAGCAAAACGCCGATCCCATCAGCCGCTACGACGGCTACGAGCGGTTCGACCAAGGCACATCAGTGGCCATGAGTGACAGTGCTGTCATGGATACCATCCAGCAGAGCAGCATCCAGCCCAAGGCTACCAACATTCTGAAGTAAAATTATTTCTATGCTTTCTCTATAAAATCATGTTTAGTAAAACAAAAAAAAGGAAACTGTGAAGTTTCAATTCTCTCAAATTTTTCATAACATACTAACGTAAGAAAGGGACTGACGCTCGGCTGAGAGCTTATCAGTCCCTATTTTTATGGCCCTATCCAAGTTATGAAAATCATCCCCCTCCTCATCCCTCATCACCTCATCCATCATCTTTCATCCCCCCCTCCCAAAGGTCGCCCGCCCATCTTCCAACCTGCATAGGGGATTATGGCTCTGAAGGAAAAAGGTGGAGGGTAAGTCAACTTGAACAACAGACCATAACCTCTCGCATGACTTTCAGCAGCTACCAGTCTGTTTCAATTGGCGCGTGGCATCTCTCATGCCGGTATAGCATCGTGAGACAGAACGCCATGAGGAATTCAACGGTTGACAGGGCATGGTTGGCGCATGGTCCCTGCCATGTCTACGCCCGCGCCGAAAGGATGAACGTTATCAGAGTTCAACGGTCTTCCGCAAACCGCAGTCTTATCCCTCCGACCCCAATCCGGAAAACCGTTCAACTCCCATGGAGTAAGTCATACCGGAGGCATCGACCAGACAGGGTAGTCGCTTCGCTACAACCCTGCCCTGGCAAGCACTCAATCATTTCAGGGTAGGAAGTTGCCCGTGGATCCTGAAGGGCGCGGTCTTACTGTCTGCCAGACGCCCACCCCCTTCGGAGGAGAGACGGATGTACATGGAAACAACGTCTGCCCATGTGCTATAGGGATAAGGGGAATTACCCTTTTGGCAGCTTCCGCTTCATCCGCCTATCGTGTAGCAATGCTCCGAGTCATCGGAATGTGCCGCTCGCAGCTTCAGTGCAATCCGTGTCAGCCGTTGTCCTTAACAATCGTCCGATTGGGCGGTGTCCGGCGGTATACCGGCCTGACAGACTGCCGGGGAGGTCCGGACGCATATCTCCCGGCAGATCTGGAAGAGATGCGCCGGGTTGTTGTTAGCCTTGTCTTGATAGTCAGCCACAGAAGTTCCACAGGAATTCTGCAGGGAATACGGATGTTGGCATCCATAAATACACGCTATGAGAAATGCATGAACCCCACCTTTTTCCTACTGATTCGGGATTACGCTCAGCGGCAGATGATGAATAACGAGCACGAATACCTTGTGTCCCAATTCAACATTTGGGCGCAAGGAAAGCAGAAAACAATTGTTAAATATCGCACACAAATAGCAAATGAAATGTAATTTTAACCTACGAATAGACAAAATATCAAATATCATATATATCTTTGCAAGAGATTTTAGAATCAAACCACAACAACGAATAATAAAAGAATCATAGTTGCAAAGAGATTCATTCATAAAAGAGTAGTTACTCAAGATCTCTCATGAACTATTACTTGCAAAGATCCCCGTTCTCCGGAACCTGCTAATCGACTTTTAGGCAATCGCTTCATGTGAGCCAAAGTTGATTCTTCACATCCTGCACCACCCAGTCATATATTGTAAAGCAATATCATCAAGAAAGATCCAAACGGGCTTTAGGGCCTGACCATTCATCAATTCAGGAAGCGCCGAGCCTTACTTCGGACCATATCAGTGCCCCTTCTTCAGACATAACAGCTACACGACGCAGACCTGTTCTGCGGTGACTTCCCCCTATGAACACTGGAACAAATCGTCCCGTCACAAGCTTATCGTATCGACACTCAGGTAACAAGATCATAACCAATAATATAAACAACAGTAAGAAGATGAAGATGAAGAAAAATCATTTCATACATTTCATGAACTTCAAAAAGACACTTTCAACGCTCACAGCGCTCATGCTGGTGACCCGGCTGCTTGCTACGGTCACCGTAACAGAGAATCCTACAGGCACCGTCACGATCGAAGTGACAGGCGACGCAGGGCAGATCGGACAATATATCGGAGGATGGCCTGCCTACATTTACACATCCAACATCACCGATGCCGGCAAGACGGCGATCAAAAGTGCCACTACGCTGATCGTGAAAGGCAACATCAACAGCAACGACATCAAAGCCTTAGTTGATCAGAATCAGGTAAATAACACCTGGACCATCAACACTTTGAATTTGGGTGGAGCCACTATGTCGACCATCAACGTCGTGGCAAGTAGCACATGGAGCATCACCTCTCACGACTTCCTGCCCCAGAGCTATTCCCACATAGCCTGCACCAACTTCACCGCTCCCGTTGTCACCGACGGCAACCTGCCAGCCTATTTCGGTTCTTGTTTCACTGGAGACCTTAAGAGTGTCACATTACCGACAGGCTATACGTCTATCGGCAATGATGCATTCAATGGCAAGGAAAGTCTGACAACCGTAAAACTTTCGTCGGGTGTGGTGTCTATCGGGGATAGAGCGTTCAATCAAACCACCGCGCTTACAAGCATAAACTTCCCCAACAGCTTAGAGACTATAGGCATTGAAGCATTTAAGCAGACCAAGCTTACAACTGTGGTATTTCCCAAAAACCTCAAAAGCATTGGCACTGGAGCTTTCTCACTCACTTATCTCTATGACATTTATTTCCTCGGATTGGAAGCGCCCGTTGTGGACTCTGACAGTTTCGACGATGCGACGTACAAAGGTAACGGAGGCTTCTCTCCAACAAACTATAGCGCTGCAGAGCCAATCGGCGACACAACGTATGGTTACGCTGAACGCCGCAACTATGTGAATGGCGGAAATGTATTCGGCATGATGCATCTGCGCTCGGATCTCACTAACGAACAAAGAGCAAAATATACCGATATCACAAGAAACTATGAAGTGATAAAACCTGTTAGCGAGGGAGCCTATCGCGCCTTCTATGATATCTACTACGGTACGCAGAAAGTGTGGCCGGGACAGTACTCCTACGAACATACCTATAATGATGCTGTGAAAGGCGTGCTCTGGGATGGAGTGACAACATACGACAAGGACAAGTACATGGGGCTGCATAAGTTCTCGCTGACAGGATCCAACGTGAATTTTGACGACACAGAGACCTGGACGTTTGGGAAAAAAGGACAGCAATGGTGGACCATCTGTGTGCCATTCAACATGACGAAGGCACAGATTGATGCCACATTCGGTGCAGGTACTGAGGTGTGCAAACTGAGCAGCGTGATAAGAAACAAAGAAAAGTATACCATCACACTGAAGTTTAAAGACGACAGGTATGCTGCCGCCACCGGAGCAGACAGTATCGTGATCAAGGCACACATAGCCTACATGATATTCCCGACGGTCGAGCCCACTGTAGATATCAAGTTCAATGGATATCAGATACTATCGGGCAGCCCTTTGCCTACCATCGTCAAGGCCACCCAGGAAGGAGCAGTTACTGACAGCAAGAACTACACTTACCGATTCATTGGCAATTACCTGACCCATTGGGATGACGAAGTGAACAACGGAATAGCTACATCCATCACGATGCCAAAATACTCCTATTTCCTCGGTGCACAGGGTAACAAGCACGTATTCTTCTACCAGATCGGCACCACAGGTAAGTGGAATCCATACACAGCAACGGTGCAGGTATTCGATTTCGACACATCCGACGGCCAGCTATATGAAGGCGAAGATGACTCGTTCATCATCACTGCCGGTGCCAAGATGCAATCTTACTTCGGGTCACAAGACGAGGGATACACAACAGACATCGAACTGCCCACACCTGTTTCCAATGTAAAGACAACGCAGTCGGCGGTCTTCAACATGAATGGACAGAAGGTGAGCAACGACGCTTCGTCGCTCGACACACTGCCAGCAGGCATCTATCTCGTGAATGGTAAGAAATATGTTGTACGATAAACATAACGAAATATGATGAAATCAAGATATAGCCGACCCATTACCGAAGTGGTCTATGTGGCAATAGAGGGACTCATGCAGGCAACAAGCCGCCAGTCGGATGTAGGAACCGGAACATCATCTGGCAGCAGCCAAGATCATTATAATGATCCAACGGGAGGAATTGGGTCGATGAATGGAGGCGAGTCACTAAGTAAGCACTCCAATCTCTGGTGGAGTGAACAGGAATGAGGTACAGAAGATGAGGGGATAAGATGATGAAAAAGGAGGAACAACAGGACGATGGAAATACCCTGCCAGCCACCTCCCCTTATTGACCTTTCACACGACACAGTAAACATTGCGGTGACTCCCCTCAAGGAGCACCGCATTTTTTTTACGCCTTACCATCGTTTACCGGACTGCCGCGAATGAAGCAGCAAGCCGGCTATCTTCGGCTATTGAGGACAGAACGAAAGGAAGAACGATGACAACGCACACATAGGCCGATAAGATCGCCCCCTACTTGCGGAGGCGGAAGGTGAGCTGGTACAGGCTGGGGAGCAGGATGCAAAGCGAGAAAAGCAGTCCGCCAGTCATCAGCCGGTCACTTCCGTGGAAGAGGTCGATCAGCTTTCCGTCAGCCATCTGCGGCATGAGGTTGAACATCACGTAGGCAACGGTGTTGTTGACCCAATGGAGCACGACGCCCGGAACGATGCTGTCGGTGCGATAGTACATCCATCCGAGCACCAAACCGATGGCAAAGGCATGGACAAACTGAGCCAGATTCAGATGCATGCCGCCGAAGATAAAGGCCGAGAGAATGATGGGCACCCAATGGAGACGGCTGTCAAATAGCTTCAGCAAAGTGCGGAGAATGGCCCCACGGAACACGATTTCCTCGGCTAAAGGAGCCAGAATACCGATGGCGAGATAGCCTGCAGGCGATCCCATGATCTGCTCAAAGAACTGCTCCATGTGCTCGGGCATGCTGACATTGATGCGTTCGACGATCCATTCCGACGGGAGGATGGTGCCCAAGGTGAACAGACCGACCCAGCAGAGCGCTGCCCAGGGACGGGCGGCAAGATAGGCCCGGGAGACCGGAGCCCAATGGCTCTTGACGAAGATGCCGATGGTGAGCAGACTGCTCAACACGTATGCGACGCCGAGGAGCTGGCCATCGAGCGACATGCCGCCACTTCTGATCGCCTCCAAGGCTCTGTCCATACCCTCGCCTCGCAGCAGGGGGGCCGCAAAGACGATCAACAAGGTGACAACGGTCTGTATCAACAAGTAAATCACCACATAGAAGACGATCGAACTGACGCTTCTAACAACTTGATTCTTCATGCTCTTTCTCTTTTTCAAATTGGCGCTCTATCTGCAGCTGATCTTTCATCAGCTGGCGGGCGAGCGCCGCTGTATCCTTGAATTTCCGTTCTTCCCGGATTCGGTCCGCAAAGGTGACCGTCAGCGTCCGGCCATAGAGGTCGGCCGCGAAACGGAAGATATTGACTTCGACCGTCACTGTCTGTCCGCCGAAAGTGGGCCGACTGCCGATGTTCATCATCCCTTCCCGCTGTTGCCCATCATGATCGACCTCGACCGTAACGGCATAGACCCCACAGCCGGGAACAAGCTGCTCCGACGCTGAAAGATCGATGTTGGCCGTCGGGAAACCGATCTTGCGCCCTTCCTGGAATCCCGCCACGACATGCCCCTCGATGCAATAGCGGTAGCCGAGATAGCGGTTGGCCGTCGCGACATCGCCTGCCGTGACGAGCTTCCGGATGAGCGATGAACTGAGATCGAGCCCATCAACGACGAAAGCGGGATTGAGCACCACGTCAATGCCGAGTTCGCAGCCATGGCGCACATAGTCGTCGAAGCCTTCGGCACGATCGTGACCGAAACGGTTGTCATAGCCGATGACGAGCTTGCGCACGTTCAGCCGGTCACGAAGCACATACTCCATGAAGTCGCGCGCAGACAAGCGGGCCAGCCGTTCGTCAAATCTGAGCACGGCGCAGTTGTCGACTGCCGTGGCGGCAAGCAGTCGGAGCTTCATCTCAAAGGTCGAAAGGAGCTGCGGGATATAGTCGCTGTGGAGCACCTGACGGGGATGGCGGTCGAAGGTGATCACGGTCGACTCAAGCCCGGAAGCGCGTGCCGCGGCTGCAACCCGGTCGATCAGGAAACGGTGGCCTCGGTGAACGCCGTCGAAAAATCCGATGGTCGCCACGCAGGGAGCCGGCTTCGGGCCACAGTCATTGACATAGATCGTACGCATGGTCACTCGATTTTAGACATCCAGTCGGTACCAGTCGTCTCGTGGAGGACATGGATCCCGAGCGCCCGGGCAGCCTCACAGTTGGCAGGCAGATCATCGACGAAAAGCGTTTCACCGGCCTCGATGCCGGCCTCGAGCAGCGTCTGGCGGAAGATCTCCTCATCAGGCTTGAAGAGATGCATCTCATACGAGAGGAAGCAAGCATCGAAATAGTCGTCCACTCCCC
>JALFRV010000058.1 GCA_022778905.1 Prevotella sp.
TTCCTGAAGCGCTTTACACTTCCGGTTAAACCCGGATCAGTCAGCTGATAGAGCCATATCGTAAGCATACACTGGTCTTCATGAGCATGCTGCAAAAATACGCTGTGCCTCTGCGGGGGATTAATTATTTTTTCACACAGAGACACAGAGAACACGGAGGTGTCGGATCGCCGATCCGATTGAGAAAGGAGGATCAGGCACCATGGTTCCGGCAATGCCATCCGTTGTGAATGTAGGGTTTGGATAGGATAATAATCTCTGTGTTCTCTGTGTCTCTGTGTGAGAGAGAATATTTGGTCACACAAAGGCACAGAGAACACGGAGAAGCCGGATCATGAGCCGATGAAGAATGGGGATCAGGCAAGATGACGCAGACAACGCCATCCGTTGTGAATGTCGGACTGGGATATGATAAAAATAAGCTATCCCTCCGTGTTGCTACAGAACCGATACAATGCACATGGATCTTAAGCAAAAAAAGGAGCAGACAAAAGGCACGCCTGCCATCGTCTGCTCCCAATAAATAATATATTAGAGGATTTTATGGTCGTTCGTCGCTCATGGACACCTGAATGTCATTGCCTTGTTTGAGCAAGGCGGTGGCAAATTTCCGGATATCCTCAATAGTGATGTCCTTGACCGTCTGCCGGTAGGCAGTTGCCGTATCAAATCCATCCTGATAATACTGTACGAGCTTGCCCATCCAGTAGCCGTTCTCCTTCTGGTTCTGATCATATTGCTTGAGCATATACTCCTTGATCTTTTGCAGGCTTTCAGCGGAAGGACCGGTCTGGCAGAACTTATCCAGCTGCTCATTGATGATCTGCGTCATGCGCTCTCTGCGGGCGGGATCGGTGTCGAATTGGATCTGCACCATGGCCTCCTGTCTGGGCTGATAGCTCAACGATCCCCCAACCTGCACGCCATAGGTTCCGCCCTCTTTCTCACGTACCTCTTCCAAGTAGATGGTGTTCAGTGCCTGGACCATCATGCTCAGAAGCAGGTTGTTGCGCATAGAATATTTCACATTGCCGCTCCGAAGAATGAAGACCGATGCTTTCTTGGTCTCAAGGTCTTTCAAGAAAGCATTGGTATAATGCCCTTTCCGAATGTCAACCTTGTTGTCCCTCCAGTTTTCCTTCCGACTGATGGATGGCAATGAAGCAAGGTAAGTATTGATGAGGGGGCGATATTTGTCAATGTCAATGTTCCCGACAAACACGAATGTGAAATCACTCGCATCCTTGTATCGGTCGCGGTACATTTCTATGCACTTGTCATAGTCAATCTGATCGATCCAATTGGCCTTGATCCGTGCACTGCGCGGATTGCCATTGTAGATTGCATAATTGATGCTGTCTGACAATGCAGTACGAGGTTGAGCCTCCATACGCTCCAATTGGGTCTTCATCTGCTGCTTGAACGTTGAGAAAGCTTCCATATCCTTGCGCGGCGCAGTGAACTTAAGATAAATGAGCTGCATCATTGTCTCCAAGTCTTTGCTGGTACAACCACCGCTCAGACCCTCGCTCAGTCCGCTGACTTTGGCGCCCACGGAGGCCGTATTGCCTGCCAGCATCTTCTGCAGATCCTCATTGCTGAACTTGCCAAGACCGCCTAACCCTACGACGTCATTCATGACCGTGATCTGCACAAGGTCTTTCGTGTCGAAAAGCGAAGATCCTCCGGGACTGAAAGCTACAAAGGAAACCTGATCTGCTTTAAAGTCAGTCGGCTTGATGATCACCCGGACTCCGTTGCTCAATGTCAGTTCTGTAGAACCGAATTTGCCCGCTTTCTCCTTGATGATCTTTCCTGGAGCCGGTTTTTCCTTCATCAGCGGTTCTTTCGGGGTCGTATCCACATAGGCACTGATATTTTCAGCCTTAGCCTCCTGATAGGCAGCCAGCAACTGGGTCTCTGCCGGTGGGGTAAATGACTCTTTATCCGGACAGAAAAGAATCATGACCATATTCTTCTGGTCATTACAGAGATCGGCCATCACCTTATTTATATATGTAAGCGGAATCTGCGGTACGAGTGCTTTCATGATCTCATACTCTTTCTCGATTCCGGCAACAGGTTCATCCTGCGTAAAGAAACGCACATACTCCTTTGAATAAGAATCTGTCTTCTGATTGCTGCGCTCCTGATAGGCCATCTCATACATCTGCATATAGTTGGATTTGGCTCTCTCGTATTCAGCTTCAGTGAAACCATGACGGGCTGCGCGCTGCAATTCTACAGTCAGCGCTTTCATGGCTGACAGAATACTGTCTTCCTTGCATCCTGCATTCATCGTGAAAGCCATCTTGTTGCTCGATAACCAAAAGTTATCATCGCTCACACTGGCTCCGAGAAAAGCACAGGTCGGCTTCCTGACCATATCCGAAAGGCGGGCATTGAGCATCTCCTGAACCATCGAAAGGCCAAAACTTATAGCATAATACTGTCGTGTCTGGCGTATATTCACCGGAATAGGATCGTGCTTGAACATCACGGAGAACTGGGTTGCGGTCATTTCCTTGTCACGGGCAATGGCTACGATCGGCTCGATATTATCCTCCACCGGCACGTATTCACGCTTTGCAGGATTGGCAGGCATCTTGATTGGCGAGAAGAGTTTCCTGATCTTCTGTTCAACCTTATCCACATCAATATCGCCAACAACGATTACAGCCTGTTGGTCAGGGCGATACCATTTCTCATAATAGGCTCGCAAAGCCTGTGGCTTGAAGTTGTCGACAACCTCCATTATGCCGATGGGCATGCGATAGGCATATTTGCTGTTCTGATAAACTTTCGGAAGAATCTGATTCATCATCCTCATCTGTGCATTATCGCGTGTACGCCATTCCTCGTGAATCACACCTCGTTCGGCATCAATTTCTTTCGGATCGAGTGTCAGCCCGCACGACCAGTCGGCCAGAATAAGCAGACACGAGTCAATCACCGTCTCCCGTGTGACTGGCGCATTGCTGATATTGTAAACAGTTTCGTCAACAGAGGTATAGGCATTCAGGTTGGCACCAAACTTCACGCCGATACTCTCCAAATAGTTGATCATAGACTTTCCCGGGAAATGCTTTGTGCCATTGAAGCACATATGCTCCAAGAAGTGGGCCAATCCACGCTGGTTGTCGTCTTCAAGGATGGATCCAACCTTCTGGGCAATATAAAAATCAGCCTGACGCGCCGGCTTATCATTATGCCTGATGATATAGGTTAAGCCATTAGGTAACTTCCCCACCCTGACGTTAGGGTCTGTAGGGATCTCCTGTGCAACGACAAGTGTTGAAATAAGAATAAACAGAATCTGGATGAAAAAACGTTTCATGTAACTTATCTTGGTTTTATTTACTTACTAAGACGTTCATATATGGCATTTGAGTTACCCTTGAATTGTTTATTTAAATATATTTTTCTTTTCTTTAGAAATAAAGACGTCAAAAGCGTAGATGAATAGAAATGGCGAAGAAGGGCAAACAGGCTGAATCCAGTTCCGACTATAGAAGGAAACGAAAGAAACAACCTTGTTTTTGAATATGAACCTAAACTGAAAAGGAAGGCAAAAGATGCCTGAGAAAAGAATGACGATTGTGAACTTACTCCAGACGGACCCGGGCAAGTCCAATCTCCTCGCCTTGTAATTGACTGAAGGTTCGCAGGCTCCACTCCCTGAAGGAGTTAAAGGAGTTACATGGAGTTAAATGAGTTCAAGACATATGTCCGTATGCTGTATTTCAAGCGTTTTAGGAGTAAAAGTAGTGTCTTGTAACTCCTTGAACTACTCGAAATTACTTGTCTCCATGAACTTGCGAAAGTTAAGTGATTTATCTTTTTTCCGAGACATCACATTAAATCGTCAAAGTAACATTTTTACTTCAACTATAATCCCCGCCTTTTCTTAAAGAGCATAGAAAGTCGCTTGTTCCACACAAGCTATAACCACGTTACCTATAACCTTATCAGACAATAGATGATTCTGCCGATGGAAACGAATTCCGGGCTTCCGGCCCGTCTACTCAATAGAAAGGAATTGTGTTGACGGAACAATTAGAAAGAATAGGAGAAGCCGATCGAAGCATATTCCTTCAACTGCCAGTAGCCATGATGCCCGTCGCGTTCGCCTCCATCATCGAAACGCGGAAAGACGAATATATTTGTTGAGATATACTTGTTGAACTGGAACGTGAAGGTGTTTTCCCATTCCAATTCCGCCCGCTTGTAAGTAGTATAACCATACAATCTCGTTTTCCACTTGACATTTTCCGCCAGCTTCCAAATAAGGTCAATGCCAAACTGCGAACCGATATCGTTAAGCGTGTGCTTGCCTTCATCCAATCCATAGCGCTTCGAAAGATTGAGGCGTTCGACATATTTGAAGTTGTAGGCAAACGGGGCAAGGTGAACCGTTCCGGTCAAACGCTTGTTGAACCAGAGGACATCATAGTCCATACCGACAGAAAAGTTCACATTCAACGGTGACAGGAAATCCGAATAGACCATCGGATCATTGCTCTTATAACTGTGAGTGAATTGTGTATTGGCAATCATCTGAATCGTATAATACCACTTCTTGGAGGCCTGGAGCCCCAACTTGCTGGTATATCGGATCAGGTCCTCAGACGTTTTATAGCGGTGGAGGGTATCGCCACGAGATGTCTGATAACCTAATTTCAATTCCAATTTATTGTCCCATTTGACCTTCTGCTTGTTATTATAATTAGCCTGAAGCACTGCCGAACCGACCATAGAGAAGTTGCTCTCGCCACCTTTGTACCAATTGTTCGATACATAATTCTGCAGAAACTGAAGGAAATAATCGCCAGAATATGTCCAGAAATTTGGTTTCTTTACAACGATGTTCATTGGAACGACATCCGGCTCCACTGCAGTGGGGGCGACTTTATTCACAATCTCGGATGGCTTATTGATCACGGCTCCTTCATTGTCTACGACAGAGCCCAGCTGCGACAATACGGCAGCCTTGTTCGCAATCAGGTCCGGCCTGTTCAAATAGATATACATCAAAATGTTATTCAAATCGCTTTGAGCGGATGTATGGTCATCAGGCTGAAGACTGAAAGCCTTTTTAGCGAAGTCCCTATAATAGGTAGGAGGAAGAAAAAAACGGCCGTAAGATGTTGTCGGCATCTGTGGTTTATAGACTTCTATTGCACTCAAGGAATCCAAATGATGCCTGAAAATCTTTAAAGAATCTTCATATCTGTCAACCAATAACGAAGTCTTGCCTGACTGTCCTCGATTTCTGAACAAATGAGACATAACTTGCGCAGACGCGACAAGATGGCCTGTCAGAGTCAAAAGACACACGATTATATATCTGAAATTCATGTTAAAAAGCGTTTACGGCTACAAAGATAACACTTATTTAACGATTTACGATCATCAAATAGTTAAAAGTTAAGAAACTTCCAACATTCAGTTTTTGTGAAAGAGTAACACGGATTATATCTCAAATTCTTTGTGGATTTCATAAAAAAGCCCTATCTTTGCAACTTGTTATTAAACTTTTATATTGTGGCAGAAACTAAGTATATCTTCGTTACCGGCGGTGTCGTATCGTCATTAGGTAAAGGCATCATTTCTTCATCTATCGGCAAGCTTCTACAAGCAAGAGGGTACAATATCACCATTCAGAAATTTGACCCCTACATCAACATCGATCCAGGCACATTGAATCCGTATGAACACGGAGAATGCTATGTCACTGTCGATGGGATGGAAACCGATCTGGATCTCGGGCACTATGAACGTTTCACCGGCATTCAGACCACCAAGGCCAACTCACTGACTACTGGGCGGATCTATAAGTCGGTAATCGACAAGGAAAGACGTGGCGATTATTTAGGCAAGACGATCCAAGTTGTCCCCCATATCACTGACGAGATAAAGCGCAATGTAAAGCTTTTGGGAAAGAAATTCCATTATGATTTCGTGATTACTGAAATCGGAGGTACCATCGGAGATATCGAGAGCGCTCCTTTCATGGAAGCCATCCGACAATTGAAATGGGAACTTGGAAAGAACGCCATCAACGTCCATCTGACCTATGTGCCTTATCTGAAAGCAGCCGGCGAATTGAAGACAAAGCCTACTCAGCACAGCGTGAAAGAACTACAAAGTGTTGGAATCCAACCGGATGTACTTGTTCTTCGAACCGAAAGGCATCTCAGCGATGATGTCCGCAAGAAAGTTGCAGCCTTTTGTAACGTAGATTTCGACTGCGTAATACAAAGCGAGGACATGCCATCTATTTATGAGGTGCCTGTCAACATGCAGAATCAAGGCCTCGACACTGCGATCCTGAAAAAAGTCGGCGAACCCATTGGAGAGAAGCCTTCACTCGGACCATGGAGGCAATTCCTCGAGCGGAGGAACAAAGCAAAAGAAGAAGTGCGCATTGGTTTGGTTGGCAAATACGACTTACAGGATGCCTATAAGAGCATCCGCGAAAGTCTGTCGCAAGCAGGAACCTACAATGACCGCAAGACTGTCATCACCTTCATCAATTCTGAGGGGCTGACCGAGGATAACGTTGCAGAAAACTTGGATAGTCAGGACGGCATTGTCATATGTCCAGGTTTTGGTCAAAGAGGAATCGAAGGAAAAATCATTGCCGCCCACTACTCCCGCACCCACGATATCCCGACATTCGGTATCTGCCTCGGCATGCAGATGATGGTCAT
>JALFRV010000169.1 GCA_022778905.1 Prevotella sp.
TCAGAGCCTTGACGAAATAGTGGTCGTCGGCTATGGTGTGCAGAAGAAAAGCGATGTCACCGGAGCAATGATCAGCGTGGACGCCAAGAAACTGACGGAACGGCCGGTCAGCAACGTCTTCGACGCCATGCAGGGCAAGGCGGCCGGTGTGGACATCCGTACGAGCGACCGACCCGGTGAAATGGGCGATGTCTATATACGCGGTATGCGCTCGCTGTCCGCATCGAGCAGTCCGCTCTATGTGGTCGACGGCGTACCCTTGAACACCACGGTCGGCACCACTTTTGAGGAAGATCTCGACGCCGTAGGCGGTCGTTATGGCGCCTTGGAGAGCCTGAACCCGCAGGATATTGAGTCTGTCGAGATCCTGAAGGATGCCTCCGCCACCGCCATCTATGGTTCGCGCGGTGCCAACGGCATTGTCTTGGTGACGACGAAGAAGGGCAGTCAGGGCCGCTTCCAGGTCAACTATTCGGGATCCGTCACGGTTCAGGACTTGGTGGAACGTACCAAATATTTCTCCGCAGGCGACTATATCACCTGGCGCCGGTGGGCTTACTACTACCGGGATCCGGTGAACAACCCGCGGGGAGACCAGCCGACGGTCGAGAAGGACAAAGTCTACTTCAACGGGGACAATGATCCTTACACCTGGGCCAACATCATGAAGGGCTGGGCCGGCGGCACTTGGGACGGTTCAAAAGTGGAGACCACCGACTGGGCAGACTTCGTGACCCGCACCGGCGTAGCGACGGAGCACACCGTGAGCGCCGGCGGAGGAACCGAGAAGGCAAACACCTATCTCAGCTTCGGATGGCTGGACAACGTCGGAGTCATCAAGGGGCAGGACTACAACCGCTACACCGGTAAGGTCTCGGCGGATCTCAAACCCTTCAAATGGCTGTCGATCGGAGCCAGTGTCAATGCCACCTACAGCCTCCAGAACTATGGTATGAGCAATGATGGCGGCACCACCAGCGGCGACCGTAACGCCCTGTCTGCCTCGCGCCGCAATCTGCCGTTCACCGTGCCTTATGACAATGACGGCAACATCATTGAATACCCGGGCGCCGACAGCAAGATCAAGACCGTCATCGGCGAATGGGACAAGTCGGTCGATGAGCGCAAGACGTTCCGCGCCTTGGGCAGCTTCTACGCGCAGGTCAATATCGGCGAGATCTGGAAACCACTCAAGGGACTGAACTACAAGGTCAATTTCGGCCCTGACTTCCGCTACTTCCGCTACGGCGTCTTCAATGATGCGACGAGCGTAAACCGTGAAGGCGTGAACTACGCAAAGCTCACCAAGAACACCGACTTCTCCTGGACCTTGGACAATATGCTGTTTTACAACCGCACGTTCGGCCGTCATGCCGTAGGCGTCACTTTGCTCCAGACTGCCACCGACTATAATTTTGAAACCAGTTCGATGTCGGCTCAGGGCATTCCAATCCCCGAATCGCTCTGGAACGCGCTCACTACGACCAACGTGAGTGCACTCACAAGCTGGAACTCAGGCCTGACGGAGAAATCGCTCGAGAGCTATATGGCCCGCGTCAACTATACCTTCAACGACCGCTATATGCTGACGGCGAGCGTGCGCTGGGACGGTGCGTCGCAGCTGGCCCAGGGACACAAGTGGTCCGCATTCCCCAGCTTCGCCCTCGGCTGGCGCATGGATCAGGAGGAATTCATGAAGAATGTCCAATGGATCAGCCAGCTGAAGCTTCGCTTAGGCTACGGTGTGACAGGCAATGCCGCCATCTCTCCCTATCAGACAAAAGCCCGTATCGCCTCCCTGTTCTATCCTTTCGGAAGCGCATCCACGGCCGGTTACACAGCCTATGAAAGCCTCCTCGGATCAGCAGGCACACTGGCGATGGCCAATCAGAACCTCGGTTGGGAGAAGACCCGCCAATGGAACCTCGGCGTCGACTTCAGTTTCTTCAACGGACGCATCAGCGGCGTGTTCGACATCTATACCAGCCGGACCACCGACTTGCTGATGCAGCAGAGCATCCCGGCCATGACCGGCTATATGACAACCTACAACAATGTGGGCAAGACAAAGAATTTCGGCTATGATCTGACCCTCAATTTCGTGCCCGTACAGACCAGGGACTTCGAATGGACCATCGGCGTGAATGCGGCCTATGCCAAGAATGAGATCACCGAACTGGCCAACGGCAAGGAGGATGACATCGTCAACGGCTGGTTTATCGGCGAAAGCATCGGTGCCATCTATGACTATGTGAGCGACGGCATCTGGCAGGAAAGCGACACGGAGGAAATGGCCAAGTTCAACGCCAACGGCAACAAGTTCCAGGTGGGCATGGTCAAGCCGAAGGATCTGAATGGAGATCACAAGATCGATGCTACCAATGACCGCGCCATCGTGGGCCATACGGTCCCGAGATGGACCGTCGGTCTGAACACCAATCTCAGCTGGCGCAGCTGGGACTTCGCCATCCAGCTCTACGGACGCATGGACTATACCTACACCGGAGGCAATCCCTGGGTGGGCGGACGCTATAATGTGCGTGCCTATGACTACTACAACGAGAACAACAAGACGGCCACGTACAACAAGCCTATCTTTGATGAAGGAGGCGGGGATGTATACTATGAGATCCTCGGACGTGACAACGGAAGCTATCTGAAGATCCGCAACATCTCCTTAGGCTATACCTTCCCGAAGCGCTGGATCGGCCAGATCGGCATCACCAACCTGCGTCTCTACGCACAATGCACCAATCCCGGATTTGTCTTCTGCAACGTCGACTATGCCGATCCGGACACTTACTCAAGCTCATTCAACAGGGGATTTACCTTCGGAGTCAATTTATCTTTCTAACAATCTAACCGAGAAAAACTATGAAATGGATATATGATAAAAAGTGGACAGGTGTGATGGCCGCTGCAGTGTTGCTGTCAGTGGCCTCCTCCTGCAGCGATTCGTTCCTCAAGGAGAATCTTACGACGGAGCGGAACACTGAATATTTCAACACCAACAAGGGGCTGGAGGAACTGGAGCAGGGGCTCTACTACGGGCTGCGATGGCAGTACGCTTTCGAGTGGGGATTCACCATATACAACTACGGGACTGATGAGTACATCTGTGGATCCGACGGTTCAAACACCATGTGGAACAGCTACGTGCCTAACTTGGGCTCCGCGATCACGACGATCAACATCAACACCACCAACGCATATGATCTCTGGAACAACATGTACACGGCTATCAACAATGCGAACCTGATGCTTGAGAAGTTGGAAAAATATACCGGGACGAAGAAAAGCGAGCTTTCGGGCGTGGCCCATTTCATCCGCGGCTACGACTATTTCAAGCTCGTCTGCCAGTATGGAGGCGTTCCGATCAAGCTGAAGACCTCATCCACTGTCGAGAGAGAGTTCACGAGGGCCACTCCGAAGGAAGTGTGCGAGCAGGTCATCACAGATCTCACGGCCGCCTACGGCGAACTTCCGGCTTCAGACAACACACCGGGCAAGCTGACCAAAAGTGCCGCCGCCCACTTCCTGGCCAAGGCTTATCTATGGCGGGCCAGTGAATTGAACGACTCCTGGAACGCCGACACCAAGGCCGCCGATCTTGATCAGGTCATCAAATATGCGGGCGAAGTGATCGCTGCACATCCGCTGGCAGCCAACTATTCGGATCTCTGGAACTACACGAAGGTCGACGGGGACAATGAGAAACTGCCCGAGATCGTGCTCTCCGCGCAGTTTACGAACATCGCATCAACCAGTCCTACCTACGGCAATGACTTCCATCTCTACTTCATAGCCATCTACCGCGACCTCACGGGCATGAGCCGTGACATCGCGGGAGGGCGTGAGTATTGCCGCCTCCGCACCACTTACTACACCTATAACGTGTTTGACCACCTGAACGATTCGCGACTGTGGAAGTCGTACCGCACCAAACTCAACTGTACGAAGACCGCTTCTTCCGGCGGGCAGAACTATGTGCCGGGCGACCGGGGCGTCGCGTTCATCCTCAACAGACCGGGCGACACGCGCTTCAGCGCCGTACAGACGAAGGACACATGGAAGGACGGCGAGACCGGCAAGGCCGTGCCCAACGTCTTCTGTCTCTATCCGGCCGGCTCCAAGGAGGGTGACAACATCATGGAGAGCGATACCTGGATGAAATACTATGCCTGCAATTCGAAATATCTGGATGGCAGCCGTCCCACCGTTTCATGGGAGAAAGGCTATCGCGACGGCATTCTGGCGCGCTCTGCCGAGGACTACTTCTTCATCGCCGAAGCCTATATCCGCAAGGGCGACTATGCCCGCGCGACCCAGTATCTGAATACGATCCGTCAGCGTGGGGCATGGAAGGCCGGCGAAGACCGTGAAGGTCACGTGGACGGTGGCGCGGCCTGGAAGGAAGGCTCGGAAGGCTGGAGTGTGTTCGGCGAGGTTGCCGGGAAGGGAACTTACTGTGACCGCAGCACCTACTATGAGAGCAACAACGTGCCCATGGGGAGCCTCAACGCGAATGCGTCCGACCTCACCGTGAACGACATTTCAACGGTGAGCAGCCTGCCCGCCGAAGATCAGGCCGTCGTGAAGAAATTAGGTCTGACAAAGACTTATGACGTGGCGATGTGCTTCCTGCTCAATGAGAAGACGCGTGAGATGAGCGGAGAGCTGCTCCGCTGGGAGGACTTGGCACGCACGAAGACCTTGGTGAGCCGTGCCAAGGCATTCAACAAGGATGCGGCTCCCAACATTGACGAGCACCATTATCTGCGTCCGATCCCGCAAACCTATTTGGATATCATCCAGAAAGACGGTCACGCGCTGACCAAGGAGGAGAAGACAGCCATGCAGAACCCGGGTTATTGATGGCCTTGCATCGTGTTTTGACCCATAAGGAAACGAGGGCAGCACCGTCGGTGCTGCCCTCGTCGTTGGCTGTCATCCGTGCTGCGGATGGCGCAGGGGCTATCCGTGCCTGCCCTGTCTGCGGTCAGAGGCCGCGGGCCTTGAGCAGGGAGGAGGCGTCGGGCGAAGAGAGACCGGTGAAGTCGCTGAAGCTCTTCATCAGGTCGACGGTGTTTCCGCGGCTCAGGATCTTGTCGCGCAGGGCCTGCCCGACCTCTGGTCTGAGGGCGCCGCGGCGTGCGAATGTCTCGGCCACATTGTCGGCCAGCACCTCGGTCCACAGATAGCTGTAGTAGCCGGCGGCATAGCCTCCGCCGAAGACATGGTTGAAGTAGGAGGTCGAATAGCGTGGCGGGATCTGGCTGTCAAGCAGTCCTACGGCCTCCAGTGCACTGCGCTCGAAGGCGGCCGCGCCGTCAGCGGCGGGCACTCGGTCGGCAGGCAGCATGTGCCAGGCTAAGTCCAAGCAGGTGGCGGCAAGGTTTTCGCCGAGCGAATAGGCCGGCTGGAAGTTGATCGAACCGAGCATCTTCTCCTTCAGGTCTTCAGGCATGGGCGCTCCGGTCACGGTGTGGCGGGCGTAATGGTTGAAGATCTCGGGGATGGTGGCGAACGACTCGTTGAACTGGGAGGGCATCTCCACGAAGTCGCGGGCTACGGCGGTGCCGCTCAGCGTGTTGTAGTTGCAGTTGGAAAGCAGGCCGTGCAGGGCGTGCCCGAACTCATGGAACATGGTCGACACCTCGTCCCAGGTGAGCAGGGTGGGCTGTCCTTCGGGTGCCTTGGCGGAGTTGCAGACATTGTAGATGACCGGCTGCTGGCCGCGCAGGCGGCTTTGCTTGGCAAAAGAGCTCATCCATGCCCCTCCGCGCTTGGTCGGACGGCGGAAGTAGTCGGTGTAGAAGAGGGCCATGGAGCGGCCGTCCTTGTCGAAGACCTCATAGACCTTCACGTCAGGGTGATAGGTGGGGATGTCGGTGCGTGGCCTGAACGTGAGGCCGTAGGCACGCCGGGCGGCATAGAAGACGCCGTTGATGAGCACGCTGTCGATGTTGAAATAAGGCTTCACATCGTTCTCCGAGAAGCTGAACTGCTCCTTTTTCATCTTGGCCGAGTAATAGAACCGGTCGTAGGGCTGCAGCTTGAAGTCGGGGCCCATGGTCTTTCGGGCGTAGGCTTCGATGGCCTGCGTCTCGGCCTGCGCCTTGGGCTGGTATTCGGCGATGAGCTTTTTGAGGAAGTCGTAGACGTTCTCTGGCGTCTTGGCCATGGTCTTCTCCAAGGAGTAGGCGGCATAGTTGGGATAGCCCATGAGAACTGCTTTCTCTGCCCGAAGACGCGCCACCTCTGCCACGATGGGGAAGGTGTTGTATGTTCCGGTGCCGTCCGCGCGGTGGATGGAAGCCTCATAGACGCGGCGGCGCAGGTTCCTGTTGTCGAGATTGGCAAGGATCGGCTGCTGCGTGGTGTTGACGATGACGATGCAGAAGGGTGCCTTGCCGCCCCGGCTCTCGGCGTCCTTGCGGCACTGGGCGATGTCGGCCTCGCTGAGTCCGGCCAGTTCGTCCTGGCTGCTGACCCATACCACGGCGTTGTTGGTGGCCTCGGGCAGCATGTTGCCCCATTCTTCTTGAAGGGCGGAGATGCGCTTGTTGATGGCCTCCATGCGTGCCTTGCCGGCGGGGGAGAGCAGTGCGCCCGAGCGTACGAAGCCCTTATAGACTTCTTCGAGCAGTTTTCGGTCTTCGCCCTGCAGCTTGTCGTGCTCGTGGTCATAGACATATTTGACGCGCTGGAAGAGCTTCTGGTTGAACGAGATTTCGTTTTCGAGGTCGGTGAGTTGCGGCATGATCGCCTTCTGCGTGGCTGCTATCTCTGGCGTCTTGTGGGCCCCTGTGAGTCCGAAGAAGATGCTTGAGGTGCGGTCGAGGAGCAGTCCGCTTTTCTCGTAGGCGAGAATCGTGTTGGCGAAGGTGGGCTTCTGGCGGTTGTTGACGATGCGTGCGATCTCCGCCCTTTGCAGTCGGATGCCTTCCTTGAGGGCCGGAAGGTAGTCTGCTGCGGTGATCTTGCTGAAGTCGGGAGCAGCGTAGAGCAGTCGGCTCGGCTGCAACAAGGGGTTGGCGGACAGCGGCTGTCCCGGGGGCACGGCGGCCATGCCGCTCATCAGGGTGGTTGCGAAACCTGCAGTCATGAGGGTCTTCTTCATTTGTAGGTTGATTTTCTTCATAGCGTGGTAGCTTTGTTATCCGTTGTTATTTTTTGGCTGTAAAGATAGGAAAAATGGCTTGTATCAGCAAAACGTGGTGGTTAAAAAAACTTTTCAGACCGTCCTCGCCGCAGATCCGGCGGACTTTCGGCTGTGGCAGATGCGACCGGACTGATCTTCACGGTCATCCTACGGCCGGAGTGGAAGAATTGATTTAATAGGTTAAAAGAGGCTAATGATCATTAAGAATCATCTATAAATAAACGTTATTTGTACACTTTACATTATTTTTGCATCGAGAATGACGCGCCGGCTATAGCATTCACGGCCAGCGTCCTGTGCAAGTCCGGTAGCCGAAGTTCTTGGTTTCAATTCGTTTATTTCCATTTGAAGAGTCTATTTGAACTTGCTGAGTACTGTGTAGACGACCTTTGATTGATTCGTCCCGGTATCAGCTACATTGACGTCTTCTGGTCTCAGTCATCTTCATCTCACTTCTTATCAACATCAATTAA
>JALFRV010000174.1 GCA_022778905.1 Prevotella sp.
TGATATGGGATAGAGATTTCTCAAATTACAGGCAGATTATAGCGGATTTCAAAGCAGCGCAGCGGATTGCAGGTGATATTCTCGTTGGAATCGTAGGCGTAACCCTCTCTCTTTGGGCCGTCACCGCTATAAGATGCCTCCTGAAATACTGATTACGGACGAGCTTTCATCTATGACAGAAGATCTTCAGGAAGACATTTAAGGGCTTTTGCCAGGTTAATGACGCTCATAGCCTCTGCTTTTGATATGTCCTGATTGCCCTGCTCATATGCCTTTATCATCCTGACCTTGACTCCGGATCTTTCGGCCAGTTCCTTCTGGGTAAGTCCGGCAGACTTGCGCTGGCGCTTGAGAGGGTTGACTGATGTCCCCTTGTACTCGGCAATTCTTGCTGTGGCCGTATCAATCATCTTTGATATATCCGCTTCATGATGGGTGGGGTAGAGGTCCAACAGGAATGATATGGTGACGCCCCATTCATTGATCTTCTCGAAAGTATAACCAGTATACCACTGCAGGTATGCCAATGCCCATCCGGCCCAGTATGTGGCTGTTCTTCCGAAAGGCCTGTACTCGACATATACGGGCGTTCCTCCTGTGTCCTCAATGACCTTTTCAGCCAGTTCTATACCTGACATTCCAGCAATGTATCGGGGACTGCCGCTACCGAACTGCTTTGATATGTCACTGACCAGGAATCTGTCAAAGAACAGTTCCGGGTCACCGTAGGCCATGGAGCCATAATCCAGCATTACTGCCAGATTGGACATTGCGTCCTCCAGATATGCCTTATCGTAAGCGTTCATCGTCATTCCTCCATTGCTGTCTTATGATGTCTATGATGAAGGTTCCCTCCAACGGATTTGACCTTTCCTTCATCTTCCTGTAATCCTCCCTGGCCTTCTGGTCCCTGCTTACCCATTTAGGATGATATGTGCTGCTGTCCACTGGAGCAGCTTTATCAAATGTAAGCATACTGAAGGCTTTCTCACTTTTCAACACTACCTGTTCTCCCAGTTCACCAAGCTTCATGGCTTCAGCAAGTTCCTCCAAGGAAAGGCTGTTATTCAGAAAGTCTCTGGCAAAAGAGAAATAAGAGTCGTCAGCTCGATATCCTCTTATTATGTCGAAATTCCTATACTCCGGAAGGAAATTCTGTAACATGTAGTCTCTGGCTGCCGATGCCACTCCTGCAGACAGGTCAAAGGTCCTGTTCTCCAATAGAATCGCCATCCAGTTCAAAATATGATGTTGTGTAAGATCACAAACGGTCAGATCTGTCATGTCCAGGTTATAACCATTCACAAAGCCATCCTTGCCGGAAGAGCATGCCCATTCCTTGGCGAGTTCCACATGTTCAGTACAATAAAGTCCCAGGCCATAGTCGTTCCTATGGTTTCCTTTGCCGAGCTGCGGCAAGTCAATGACTGATGTCGAGCCGTGATAGAGTTTCATGATGATTCTCGTTAAAAGTATCGTTATAACGGCACTTGCAAATATAATGCTTTGTTTTCAAACAGCAAAGCCTAACATGAATTTTTATTCCACCATATCTTCTTCATCGTGGGCATAATTTAACTTGCGACAGGCTCCTAATGCTGCCTGGAACTATCACCTGACCTATTGTTGTTCAGCAATAAAAACATATCTTTGCTTATTGGAAAGCATCCATAACCAAAACCACAGAAAAAGATCATGGCAAAGAGCAAAATAGACTTTATACTGCTTCTCCTTGCGACTCTCTGCTGTTCAATGGCTCACGCACAAAAGCATGTTTCTGCAGAACTGAGAGATTCCACTGAGAGCGGAAGCGACATCATAAAGATAGTTGGAAATCACTCCAGCAAAGGAGCGGTCAATAACGCCCTTGACATATTGAGCGGTCAGGCAGCCGGTGTCAACGTGACATCCAACGGTCTGGACCGGATGGCTATGCTCAATAGCGTGCGGGTGCGTGGTACGACATCCATTATCGGTGGCAATGATCCCTTGGTGCTGATTGACGGGGTCACTTCTGACGTGCTCACCCTTTCAACCATCTACCCTGCAGACATCGAGAGTTTCCGGATATTGAAGAATGCCACGGAGACAGCAATGTACGGTTCACGTGGAGCGTCAGGTGTGATTGAAGTCAAAACAAAAAAAGGAACAGGACGTGGTTTTCAGATATCCTATGAAGGAAATGTAGGTTTCGAGCGGATGTACAAACATCTGGAAATGCTCAATTCCACAGAATATGTTGCCACCGCAAAGGCTTTGGGCGTCTATTGCAATAACGGAGGGTTCAACACGGACACTTATAAGGTCATTACCCGCACAGGACTTGTGAATAATCACTATCTCGCATTCAGCGGGGGCACACCTCAGTCAAACTATCGTGCCTCATTCGGCTTGATGGACCACAACACAATCATCAAGAAGATGGACTATGACGTTTTTGTCGCAAAAGTTGACGTGACCCAGAAAGCCTTCAACAATAGACTTGCTGGAGAGTTCGGAGTATTCGGATCGTCGTTCAAGAACCATGATATCTTTGACACGCAGATGCTGTTCTATTCAGCAGCATGCCAGAATCCAACTTTCCCTGCCGGAACTGACGAACATGGGAACTGGCTAAAAAACGAATCCGCAACGCACATCAACCCGCCAGGAATAGTGCTTGAAGAGAAAAACGACTCCAAGGATTTGAACTTTGATGCCCACATTAAGCTGAGCTACGATATCAATACTGACTGGCGGGTCTCCGCCTTCGGTTCCTACCTCTACGGTTCTACCGAGAACGGGCAATTCTGCCCGACATGGGTATGGGCACAAGGCAACGTGTACCGTGGCGAGTTCAAGAAAGAGGAGTGGCTCGGCAATGTATCTCTGGATTTCATCAAGCAGTTCGGCTCACATAAGGTCTCTGCCGGAGTAAGCGGCGAATACCGCAAGCTGCGAAAGACGGCTTTCTGGGTATATGCCAAGGGCATACCCACAAATAACTTTCATTATGACAATCTGGGTGCGGCTGCGGTCAGACCATATGGTGGAACGGAAAGCACTTATGAAGACCAATCTCTGGCTTCGTTAATGGGGAGCATCACATATAGTCTGCTTGACAGATACACTTTGGCGTTGAATGCGCGCGGTGACGGATCGTCTATGGTAGGCGCCAGCAATACATGGGGATTCTTCCCTTCCATATCATTTACATGGGATTTGAAAAAGGAAAACTTTCTCATCAATGTAAAGCCGCTGTCCATGCTAAAACTCCGTGCTGGCGCAGGACAGGCAGGCAACCTTGGCGGCATCTCTGCATATACCACCATGAACACCGTAAGGCAGACCGGCATTGTCCCTATCAATAGTTCGCCGACAGTAACACTTGGCATGGTGAGAAACAAC
>JALFRV010000216.1 GCA_022778905.1 Prevotella sp.
CAGAACGACCAGGTTTCGGTGGTCGGCGATACGATCTTCGTGAACAGCGGAGAACCCTTGACGTTCCAATTTGCCGGCGATCCAGACTTCATTACTTTCTTCAGTGGTGAAGCTGGAAAGAAATACGAATACCGCAACCGCGACCAGGTGGATCCGGCAGATGTCGTTTCCTCCAAACTCAAATTTGCCGTCTGGTACCAATACGGGAATGCAAAAACATCCGAAAACCTGCTGAGCCTGTATATCTCCGATTCTTTCCCGGGATTGCTGAAGAATGATTTCAAATCTGACTCAGCATTGGTCGAGCAGTTCAACTGGAACAATCTGGTGGATCCGGCAAGTCTGCCAGCTGCACCCGGAAATGCAGCCAGTGCTGCCAATTTAGAAGTTGATCTCACTCCATATCTCGGAAAACGTTTCGCCATCGCTGCCCGCTATATGGCGCATGACAATTCTGCAGCCCAGCCAAGAGTGAACTTCGTGGGTATGAGGATTGAGAACCAGATGAAGGACGGAAGCACTTCGACACTCTATGCCGGCGACTTCGGGTTCACGGCAGTCAATATGCTGGCGAACCTCAATTTAGATGACCAGCGGGGGATGACTACCAATAGACTGTATGGAACTGTGACCAACAACACCAGCGGTATATGGAATCTGGCTTCTGCAGGATCAGGGAGCTTCTTCATCCACAGCTCCAATGCTGGTAAAGCGCTTAAATACAGTTGGCTCGTTTCAGGCCTGATCATTGCCAATGCGAGTTCTCCAGACTACGGAGCATCTATCAAGAACATCTCCGGACGATTGGATACCTACACCTATACCTATGACAAGGCTGGTGTCTACAAGGCTACCTTCGTCGCTACGAACAGCAATTACAAAAATGAGTCTCGCGTGATTCGCGAACTGAATATCAGGGTTAAGAATTAGATCATTGATGAAAGTCCAAACATTAAGAAATATATTAATGATGATTAGCTGTCTGGCAGGGGTCCAATCCCTGTCAGCACAGCTTTATCAAGATGCACGCATGTTCTCCTTCGAAACAAATGGAGACCTGCAATACATCAAGACCGACAATTCAAAGGCTACCCTTTCCGGTGACCATTACAAGAACGGTTCCAAGTCATTGGCCTGGGATTTCCAGCCGGGAGCAGTGCTCAGCCTGAAGAAAGACCTGCTGTTTGAGCCTCACGAAAAGAACTCCCGGGATAACTATCTGTCTGCGTTCATCGTATGGGTCTATAACGAAAGCCCCATCAAAGACAAGCCCCTCCGGTTCGAATTTTGCAAGGATGGCAAAGTTTACACCTCGTTTTCCATGAGCGCAAACTTCAAGGGATGGCGCGGCGCATGGGTTTGCTATGAGCGAGACATGGAAGGAACACCCGAGAAAGGGATGAACGAAATCCGCCTGATAGCTCCTGCCACCAAAGGACGACTTTATTTCGACCACCTCATTACAGCCATCAAGGTGGACCCACGCTACCAGACAGCTGACCTACTGTTGCCCTTTGTCAACAAGAATACGACAAACGACTGGCTTCAAGTGCTGAAGAATTCAAAATTGAAGTCAGACCTGTCGCTGGAGCCTGTGACACCGAAGCAGCAGCAGGAGATGAAGACCATGGAGAGCAGATTCCGCTCGCTCATCTATGCGCCTTCAAAGCTTTATCCCCAACAGATGGAGGATATGCGCGCAAAATTCAAGAAGTATAAGATCAAAGAGAAGAATGGCAATGTAACGGGCATGCCCATCTGGTTCGTCAGACATGCTGAAGCCTATGAACGCATGATTCCTTCATGGGATAAAGAGATCCTCACACGTACAGGCTTTGAGATGAATGACTATTTCCAACTCATGCAGCGCATAGCCATTGGTTACAACAATGCGACCAACATGGATGACATGAAGGAACTCAAAGACATGTTCCTCCTGATGTATGAGCATATCACCGATCAGGGTGTCACATACGGATCGTGCTGGGGTAACATACACCATTACGGCTATAGCATAAGAAGTATGTACATCGCTTACTTCCTAATGAAAGACGTCCTCAAGGCTGCAGGCAAGTTGGAGGAGGCGGAAGCAACGATGGCCTGGTACTCGCAGGTCAATCAACTCTATGTCAAGCCGACAGGAAACGGCATGGACATGGATACCTTCAACACCGCTTCTATCGGTTGCATGGCCAGTATCCTGCTCATGGAAGATTCTCCGGAGAAGGTGCGCTATATCCGTTCGTGCTCAAGATGGCTCGACTGGGGCTGCCGGCCTGCTCCCGGACTGTTGGATGCATTCAAGATTGACGGTTCGGCTTACCACCACTGCAATAATTATCCGGCTTATGCCATAGGCGGACTGAACGGTGCCACACAGATGATTTACGTGTTGAGCCAGACCGATTTTGCTGTCGGGGAATTGGCACATCAGACTGTCAAGAACGCTTTGCTGGCCATGCGGTTCTACTGCAACAGGACTTTCTTCCCGCTATCCATGTCTGGAAGACATCCCGATGGCAAGGGACACCTCACCCCAATACACTATGCATACATGGCATTGGCAGGGACACCGGACCGTAAAAAAACTTTCGATGACGACATGGCAGCCGTATATATGCGCTTAGGCAAAAATCCGTCCTATACATTCGACAAGAAATTGTATGCCGAATTCACCAAGCGTGGCGTACAGCCAGAAGCGGATCCACAGGGAAACATGGCCTTGAGCTATGCCTGTGTATCCGTACAGCGCCGGAGTAACTGGTCTGCCGTAGTCAGAGGTATGAGTCGTTACCTCTGGAGCAGTGAGCACTATGTCGGCGAGAATCAGTTTGGGCGTTACCTTGGGTATGGCAGTATGCAGATCATGACGGCCGCACCCGGCACAGATGTGACCCCTCTGACAAGCGGGTGGCAAATGGGCGGATTCGACTGGAACCGCATTCCGGGAGCCACCTATATTCATCTGCCACTTTCTGCTTTGAAGGCCAAGATCCGCAATGTCGACATCTCGTCTGGCGTGGAGGAAATGCTCTACTCCGATGAAGCCTTCGCAGGAGGGCTCTCCGCTATGGGATCGAACGGCAACTTCGGCATGAAACTCCACGAACATGATAAATACAACGGTTCTTTCCGTGCCCGTAAGTCCTACCACTTCTTCGACAATGTGATCGTCTGCTTAGGCAGCGACATCGAGGACAACGATACGGAGAATCACACAGAGACTACCATTTTCCAGATCGCAGCTGCCGATGAGCAGTCGCAGAACTATTGGAAGGCTGTCAGTCAGGAAGGACTTGGCGGTGGAAAATGCTGGATTGATCCTATGGGAACCGGCTATTACACCCCGCAGAAGACGATTTTCTCAGGTCTGACACGTCAGCAGTCACGTGACAATGACACAGACGCGCCCAATGAAGGGATGTGGGCTTCATTACTCATCGACCATGGAACAGCTCCCAAAGATGGTTCATACGAATATGCCGTATTGCCACAGACCACGGCCGAGAGGATGACTGCCTTTGCAGCAGCTCCTACCTACACTGTAATCGAAAAGAGCCGCAACGCCCACATCGTACGGTCTGACGCCACGAAATCGATCTCGTATGTCATTTTTGAAAAGCCTCAATCACTGCTTCCCGGCGGTCCGCTGCTTTCGACAGACACTACCTGCTTGGCCATGATCCGGCAACTGGGCAATGACAAGATGGTGCTTACGGTCGCTCAACCCGACATCGCACTGTACCGCGGACTGAGTGATGACGTCTATAAAGACGGTAAGCGTGTAGAACGCAGCATATACGGTCGGCCATGGATCAAGAATGCCAGCATGGAAATTCCCGTGACGGTAACACTGCTCGGAAAGTGGCAGATCAAGGAGAACGAGAATGTCAAGATGGTCGCACAGACCGGAAAGACAACGACCGTGCAGATCATCTGCAAGGACGGATTAAGCTATGACATTGAACTAAACAAATAACTGACATGAACCTTAAGAAATTGATGTTTGCAGCAGGAACGCTGCTTTTGATTCCAACAGGCTCCCACGCGCAGCTCGCAAAGGCGGATCAGGTTTTCAATGAAGACGTGACCTACGCCACCAGACAGTATTCACTCATGCTCGATCAAATTGGTACGAAGGGCAAGATCAATAATCCCAAGACCATTGACAAGATGGGGCGGATGGTTCTCATACCCAAGGACGACTGGTGTTCGGGATTCTTTGCCGGCAACATGTGGTATCTCTACCAGCTCACCAATGACAAGAAGTGGATGCTACAGGCCCGTCGCTATACGCAGGCATTGGATTCGATCCAATACCTTACATGGCATCACGACGTAGGATTCATGATCGGAAGCAGCTACCTGAATGGCTACCGCCTCAACCCCACCAACGCTTATAAGAAGGTGATCGTACAGACAGCCAAGTCGCTTTGCACCCGCTTCCGTCCCGGGGCTGGCATTATCCAGTCGTGGAACGTGGATCGCGGATGGCAATCGCAGCGCGGATGGAAATGTCCGGTGATCATTGACAATATGATGAACCTCGAATTACTCTTTGAAGCAACGAAACTGAGCGGCGACAGCACCTATTGGAAAGTAGCCGTGGAACATGCCAACACCACGATGGCAAACCATTTCCGGAACGACGGCAGTTGCTACCATGTCATCGACTATGACCCACAAACCGGCGCCGTACTGCACAAACAAACGGCCCAAGGCTATGCCGACGAGAGCGGTTGGGCCCGAGGACAGGCCTGGGCCGTATACGGCTACACCGTCTGCTACCGCTACACGCACGACCAACGCTATCTTGACCGTGCCGTGAAGACATTGTCTTATATGCTCGGACATAAGAATCTGCCAGACGATCTCGTTCCTTATTGGGATTTTGATGCACCGAACATCCCGAACGAACCACGTGACGCTTCAGCCGCGGCATGCATTGCCTCTGCGCTGTATGAACTGAATGGGTATCTCCCCGACAACGGCTACGCGACCCTCGCCGACCGAATCATGCTGTCGCTCTCCTCCCCTGCCTATCGGGCGCCTATAGGAAAGAACGGCTGTTTTCTGCTGATGCACTCCGTGGGCAGCATCCCTCATAACAGTGAGATTGATGTTCCGCTCAACTATGCAGACTATTATTTCTTGGAAGCGCTGTTGAGAAGAAAATGAGAAAATTACAAGTCCTGGCCGGCATGCTGGCCCTGACGCCTCAGATCCTGTTTGCATCGAACAGACAGAAGGCGACTCCCAACGTGGTCTATGTCTTTCCTGACCAGTTCCGAAACAGCGCGTTGGGAATCTGGCGCATGCCCGGCTACGTTGATAAGGTGAGATTCAAGGGGGATCTCACGGTCACTCCGCATCTCAACGCGTTTGCCAGAGAGGCAGTGGTACTGACGTCAGCCCAAAGCAACTTTCCGCTGAGCAGCCCCCATAGAGGCAGTCTGCTCACGGGAATGTACCCAAACCGGAGCGGCGTATCTCTCAATTGCAATTCCCAGAGACCTTTCAGCTATATCCGTCCGGAGACGGAATGTATCGGTGACGTGTTCAGCAGGGCGGGTTACGATTGCGGCTACATCGGCAAACTGCACACAGACCGACCGGAAAAGAACGATCCACAGAATCCCGGACATTACGTCGAATCGTCCGATCCGGTCTGGGACGCATACACACCTGCCGAACGTCGGCACGGATTCAACTACTGGTACTCCTACGGAACCTTTGATGAGCATAAGAATCCGCACTATTGGGATACAGACGGACTGAAGCATGAGCCGCACGAATGGTCACCTCTCCACGAGGCGAAGATGGCGGCTGCCTATATCCGAAACGAGCATGGTGAGCGTGACGCCCGTCGTCCGTTCTTCCTGATGGTGTCAATGAATCCGCCCCATAGCCCCTATCACTCGCTCAACGACTGTATGGCAGAGGACTATGCGCTCTACAAAGACCGCCCCGTCGACAGTCTCCTGATCCGCCCCAATGCTGACCGAAGCATGAAAAAAATGCACGCTGCAGCTTACTATTTTGCCTCAGTGACCGGCGTCGACCGTGCCTTTGGGCAAATACTCGACGCTTTGAAGGAAAGCGGACTTGACCGCAACACCATCGTGGTCTTTGCTTCCGATCATGGAGAGACCATGTGCAGCCAGAGTGTAGAAGATCCAAAGAACTCACCCTACGCTGAAGCGATGAATATTCCTTTCATGGTTCGCTATCCCGGAAAACTCTCGCCGAGAGTCGACTCGCTGCTTCTGTCGTCACCGGACATCATGCCCACCGTACTAGGATTGGCAGGACTGAAACGGGATATACCCAAAAGCGTACAAGGAAAGGACTACTCCGCGCTGCTCATCAATCCACTGTCGAAACTGAAAAGGCCCAAAGGAGCACTCTATATCCGCAACACTGACGGGGACAAAGAGGCTGACGGAACGGTGAAAAACTACTTTGCCTCCGCGAGAGGCATCA
>JALFRV010000241.1 GCA_022778905.1 Prevotella sp.
GGAAGACTCACCAATCAGCGGCTCCACAGCACAGCTATCATAATATTTTGTTGTATGTTATTATCTCCGGCCTTTCAGACGGAGTTTTAACCTTCTCATGCTGAGGACATCAAAGACTGTCTCACGTCCACAAGCCTTACATTTTGCTTGGACATGGCCTCTTGTGTCCTCAAATACGGCGATGGAATTATGCCCACAATAGGGGCATTTCACCATGCGCATCTTTTGACTTGTTATGGCGCGTCGCGCCCTCTGTATCTTTATCTGCATTTCCGGCGAAGGCTCGGAAACCCGGATGTTTCTGCTCACAACCACACCTCCAAGGGATCATCATACTCCGCAAAGGGACGGTCCTCGATGTAACCGAGTTGTCTCAGCCGGATAATGGCTGCGGACTTAGAGACACCAAGAGACTGGCACAGCAGAGTCAGGGATAAACGATCATTATAATTAAACCTCCCCTCGTAGTTCTTGAGGACACGACCACGGGCAAATTGCCTCATGGCAATGTCGATTTTCTTTTGGGGCATCAAAATGGCAGCGCCTAACACATTTGCTTGCCATTCATTCCAATCCTCCCGGGTCTTGAGATCACGGAGCGAATACGCCGCTCTGGGAGCATATTTGCTTTCGTGCGTTCTCTTATCATTATCGCTTTCCATCCCGAACAGGATTTGATGAGCGCATTCATGGGCAAGGGTAAATCTGCGCTTCCCGCACAAAGCATGAACCTGTCCGGGCTGAATAAAGCTCATATCCAAAAGAACCTGATTTGCTTTCAGCGGGATTGTCCGCTTAACGCCCTGTTCCTCTATGGTGTACTCTGTATCGGCATAAGCGGTTAGCCCGCATAGGCTTCCGTCAGAGGATAGATGCGCGAATGAAACGCTCAAGCCGAGATAATCCTTGGCAAACTGGTCAATCGGTGTTGCCTGAGCAGTTGACCTCTCATTGTCTGCATCTTTCCCGAAAAAGAACTCATTGAAGTCCTTGGTCACGGCTGATGCTATTTCTTCGATCTGCATATGGGATAGAATCACGAGCAGCCCTCCTTTGCTTCTACGAACCATTTATCACCTTCATGAAACAGGTAAGCCTCCTTTCCATGAATCATAACGGTATAACGGATGCCGCCCCCGCCAACCTTCTTGGATGTGGCGCGGCATTTGTAACGAAGCTCATCAATCTCGAAGATGCGGCCGTTCCTCCACCGGATAAACCGGGGACGGATCGTGCCTTCCTCATCGACATCAAGATTGACTGAGACATACGCTTTCCTACACTGCATCTCCATCTTCAAACTCACTCCCGTCTTTCTACTGTCGGCTGATGCCGCCGAAAGTCTGATCTAAGATGCTGCGGCAGCTTGTCCGCCGAAAAAGCACCTTGATTTGTAACTTTTTCTTGTATTTTTGCTCACCCTACTTGACATGATGAGCAATTCACGGTAAAATATGAGCAGTTGAATTGCTCAACAATAATTATACGCAGTTGAAGTGCCTTTGTCAATAGATATGAGCAATTAAAAGTCGCAAACTTTTTGTGAACAGGAGTGATTACCAAAATGACATTCGGAGAGAAGTTCAAGATTGAACGAGAGAAAAAAGGAATGACACAGCAGGAAGTGGCCGATGCTCTGGGAATCAACAGGCGCATGATCACCCGATATGAAAATGGTATTTCTTTTCCCCGCACGAAAGACGCATATCGAAAGATCGCTGCCTTTTTCGGTGTGGATGTCAACTACCTTCTGACAGATGATGAAGAGTTTGTAGTGGAAGCATCTGAGCAGTACGGTTCTCGCGGCATGAAGCAGGCTCAGGAGCTGATTGATGGGATGTCCGGCCTGTTTGCTGGCGGTACACTCTCCGAGCAGGATAAAGATGCGGTTATGAAGGCATTGCAGGATATTTACTGGGAGTCCAAAGCCCGCAATGTCGAGAAGTACACCCCCAAGAAGTACAAAAATGGCAGCGGCGAAGCAGGGACTTGATGCGTCTGTCCGTTTTATTGTACTTGTGCTTTGATAGAATTATATTGGAAACCTGTAACACCGAGGGGGTGAGCGTTCCGTGATTATCCGCTCCGAAGAAATCTACAACAAGGCGCAAAACATCGTGAGAAGCTGCGGAACAAGGGACACCTTGAAGATTGCCCGTGAGCTTGGTATCTATGTGCATTACCTTGATAACCTGAACGATCTTCTGGGGATGTATACATACCGGCATAAGGAACGGCATATTCTTCTGAACTCGAAAATGGAGGAAATGGTCATGCAGATGGTCTGCGGACATGAGATCGGGCATGATGTTTTCCA
>JALFRV010000285.1 GCA_022778905.1 Prevotella sp.
TGCCCAACGCAGATGCCCAATACGGGCTGTCTCATGTCGCGGATCATCTTGTCGAGATGGTGCTCGCGCAGATAGGTCATCGTGGTCAGGGCTTCTCCCTGGCCCGGAAACAGCACTTTGTCTGCCGACATCAGTTCTTCCTGATTGTCAGTGATGACCGGTTCGATCCCCAAGCGGTTGAGGGCGTTGACGACCGAGTATATGTTTCCTGCGTTATATTTTACGATTGCAATTTTCATCAACTGAAGATGATGGTTTTATTCTTATAAGTCAGAATCTTCCTTTCTATGTGCTTGGTCACCGCGCGCGATAATACGATCTTCTCCAAGTCTTTCCCTTTGAGCATCAGACTCTCGGGCGTGTCCTTGTGGGAGATTCTTACGACATCCTGTTCGATGATGGGACCGGCATCCAATTCAGACGTCACGTAATGGCTGGTGGCTCCGATGATCTTTACGCCACGCTGGTAAGCCTGATAGTAAGGACGTGCCCCGACAAACGCCGGCAGGAATGAGTGATGGATATTGATGATGTGATGCGGATACTGTTGGATCATCTTTTCACTGATGATTTGCATATATCGGGCCAGTACTATAAAGGTGATCTTCTTCTCCTTCAGCAGTTTCAGCTCGGCAGCTTCCACTTCCGCCTTGTTTGAATGATCCTTGTCGATGGACCAGACATAGTAGGGGATGTCGAATTGTTCACCAATATAGCGCAGATCTTCATGATTGCTGACGATGCAGGGAATGTCCACAGCCCATTCTCCTGCCTTGTATCTGGCCAGGAGATCATAGATGCAGTGGCTCATCTTGCTGACAAAGATGGCCATACGTGGACGTTCATCATTGAAATAAAGATTGAAAGTCATCTGGTATCTCTGCGCGTAGAGCGTCTTGATGTAATCCTCAATCTTGTCCTTCGGTATCAGGAATTCATTCAGCTCCCATTCTATCCGCATGAAGAAAATACTGTCTTCACGGTCGACATACTGATCCAAGTAGACGATGTTGCCTTTATTGTCGGTGATAAATTTGGTTACCTCAGATATGATCCCCGGCTGATCAGGGCAATGGAGAAGCATGATGGCTTTTGAATTCATCCGCAGAATTTTATTGATTGATAAAACACTGCAAAGATACAATATAAATATGAGATAATGGAATAAAATCAGAATGAAAAATAGAAAACTGACATGTATTAACCGGCAATCTGTTTCATCTGTGCATATTTATTCCTTTGGCCCTTTTAGAATGACGGAAGTGGCGCCCATGGTGAATATTGTGCCGTCGCCGATGATGCGCCGCTCATTGTCCCGAAGAATTTCATTGTCCACGAAAGTGCCTGTGTTGCTGGGGCCGTCACGCAGCACGTACTTCAGCTGATGATGCTTGTTGCGGGAGACATTGACCACACAGTGGGTCATATCTATACTTGGATCGGTGGTCTCAACGGGACAGTTGATCTCGTTGCCTTTCATATAGCGGCCCAGAACATTGTCCCCCAAGCGGAGCGGGATTTCCTGCTGATAGTGGAAAACGTTCTCAATGATGACAACGGATCCATAGTCCGGTTGGGCGACTTCGTCTGTTTCCGGCTCCTTTAGCTCCTCTTTGACAGGACCTGGTGACTTCAGCCTGATCCGGAAATGCTTGCTGCAGCCCGGGCAGTCGAATGCCAAGGACTGGCCGGCACGATATTTTGTTTCGTCAAAAGTCAGGAAATGGCCACAACGGGGACAACGTACACGTTTCATCTTAATTAATTTTCAATACCCAACTGTCAGTGAATTCCTTGTTCTTGTTCATCCTGTTGAGCTCATTGTAGGCTTCATTTGCGCTCGGATAGCTGCCGTATACAACCTTGATACTATGTTTCCGCTGCAGGATTTTGGCTGAGGCGTAACCTTTACTATGCAGCTGTCTGACATAGTCAGCAGCATTCTGCGAGGTGATGCGGCTTGCCAGAACCAAGGTGAAGTAGGTCTTTGCCACTTCGGTTACGACAGACTCTTTATTTGATGGAGCTGCTGCCTCCCTCTTGGACCTGTCGGGCTTCTTGGATGAAAGGACCTTATCGAGGGCAACCGGCACCGTTACGACATCCTTAGGCATGATGCGCGTCAGAGCGCTTTTATCAATATGTATGTTGGAAAGGGATGTTGTACCATTGTTACCCAATTGGGACGGGATCAACAGAAATACGATCACGGCAATGCAGGCGGCAGCTATATTCCTTAATAAGCTGATCCGAATGGGTATTGTTTCTTTGTCCGAAGTCTCGCTTCCAAATGTATTTGAAAGTGTCATTTCAACCTTTTCGGGCTGGCTGGACGGCTCCGTCTCTTCCTTTTCTGTCATAGGCGCCGTCTGCACTTTGATGGTCGTAGCGAGGGTGGGGACCTCAATGGAGCTCAATCCATAGAGCTCCGGTGTCAGGATTCCGGCCTCGCAAGGCTTAAACTCATATTTTCCGTAATCGTTGAGCGAGATGACTCCAATGTCATTCAGTTCGTAATTGCCG
Source organism: Prevotella sp. (assembly GCA_022778905.1). GTDB lineage: Bacteria > Bacteroidota > Bacteroidia > Bacteroidales > Bacteroidaceae > Prevotella. Next base: position 2,524 of record JALFRV010000285.1, read on the forward strand.
AAGTTCTGCAGGTGTTGCCTGATCTCATTCACTTCGTCCCTGATGCGCTTGAGCGCCTCGGGGTAGCTGATGTCGTATGCTTCGATATACGATTGAGCCAACAGGGAGTCATTGATAGTCAGTTGCGGATTGAATCCAATGGTCCGTGCCGGAGGCAGGAATATCTCTTCGGCAGGATCATAAAGAGCCTCGACATGATGGGCCATGAAGCCCCCGAAACCGGGAACGATCACACAATCATAGTCAAGAAGCAGTATCTCGATATGTCTTTCTAATTCAATCACGCATGCAAAATTAATCGTTTTATCTGAGAAAAACAAGCTTAATCGGAAATAAAAAACAAAAAAGGGCATCACTCTTTTTAGGATTCAATAATAATTAGTATCTTTGTCATAGTTATCAAACCATAATAAGGAAATGGAATATATAAAGACCAATGTCGACGGTGTCTATATTCTTGAACCAAAAGTGTTCAATGATGCGCGCGGATATTTCTTCGAAGCTTGGAAGGAAAATGAATTCCGAGAGCACATCGGGGCTGTGGACTTCGTTCAGGACAATGAGTCCAAGTCAAGTTTTGGCGTACTGCGCGGGCTGCATTATCAAAAAGGGGCGTATTCACAGGCCAAGTTGGTGCGCGTGATAAAGGGTCGCGTCGTCGACGTCGCAGTCGATATCCGTCGCAGTTCGCCTACTTTCGGACAGCATGTTCTGGTGGAGTTGAATGACGAGAACAAACGCCAGCTGTTCATTCCGCGCGGCTTTGCGCATGGATTTCTTGTCCTGAGCGAAGAAGCGGTCTTCACTTATAAAGTAGATAATGTATATGCCCCCCAGCACGAAGCAAGCATCTGCTGGGATGACAAGACGCTCAACATCGCCTGGCCGATAGCATCCGAGGACATTCTGTTATCCAAGAAAGATCTGGAAGGCAAGCCTTTGGAAGAGGCAGACCTCTTTGATTGAAAGCATGCCGACGCCGGCTTTGAAGACAATAAGCTTCATCTGCACAGGCCGAAGGTGTCTTCTACCGCGACTTAAACAATAATATGGAAAGACAATATGATCAGTGAGTTGAACTTAGAATTATCCTTTGTTCGCCCTGCATATCGTTTCTAATTGAAGGCAATGAACGTGAAGAGAGAATTATTGCTATTCTTGGCGGGCCTCTCATTTCTTGTTGGCTGCAAGAAAGAAAAGGCTGTCCAAGCACTGCCGCAAGAAGATAAGGCGGCCAAACAGATGCTTCAGGGTGTCTGGATCAATGAAGACGAAGAGACGGTTGCACTCCGTGCGAAGGGCGATACAATCTTCTTCGCCGATTCAACGAGTCAGCCGGTCGCATTCCAGATTATTCACGACACGCTGGTTCTGCACGATGCCAATGAGGTAAAATACCAGATCATCAAGCAAACACCGCATCTTTTCGTCTTTAAGAACCAGAATGGTGATGTCGTCCGATTGGTCTTGAGCAGGGATCCCAATGATCTTGATGTCTTCGATGCCATCAACCGTCCTGTGTCATTGAATCAAAACCAACTGATCAAGCGCGATACTGTGATCCAAAGAGACGACGACCGCTATCACTGCTACGTACAAGTCAATCCGACAACCTATAAGGTTATCAAGTCGGTATATACCGATGATGGGGTTGCGGTTGATAATGTCTACCATGATAATATCATCCACGTCAGTATCTTTCATGGCGCATCGCGAATCTTTTCTTCCGATTTCCGCAAACAGGATTTCTCCCATAAGGTACCCAAAGAAATCCTGCGCCAGAGCATCTTGAGTGACATGATCCTGCAGAAAGTGGATACAGAAGGTTTTCAATATATCGCTTCGATCTGCATCCCGGACAGTCCGACAAGCTATCAGGTAGAAGTAACGATTTCCTACGAAGGCAAGCTGACCATGAATGTGAGGTAACTGTCGTTCGTTTACGACAGAAAACCAAGCAGCGCACCAGCCGCTACTGCTGAGCCGATCACACCTGCCACATTTGGACCCATGGCGTGCATCAGCAGAAAATTGTGCCGGTCATATTCCAATCCAAGTGTATTGGAGATGCGGGCGCTCATCGGAACTGCACTCACTCCGGCATTTCCAATCAGCGGATTCATCTTTTTATCACCTTTCAGGAACAAATTCATCAGCTTGACAAAGATCACGCCACTGGCCGTGGCGATGATGAAAGCGAGAGCGCCAAGCAGGAATATCTTGATCGTATTGAAGGTGAGGAACTCCGAAGCCTGCGTGGAGCATCCGACTGTCAACCCAAGCAGCACGACGACAACATCATTGAGCGCAGACCCTGCAGTCTTTGCCAGACGTGTGGTCTTGCCACTTTCCTTCAGCAGATTGCCGAAGAAGAGCATTCCTAACAATGGCAATCCGGACGGCACAATAAATGTTGTCAGCAGCAATCCGATAATCGGAAAGAGAATTCGCTCGGTCTGCGTCACCTGTCGGGCAGGCTTCATCCTGATGATTCTTTCCTTTTTGGTCGTGAGCAAACGCATCAGCGGCGGTTGGATAACCGGCACGAGCGCCATGTAGGAGTAGGCGCAAACGGCTATAGCTCCCATCAGATTGGGGCTCAGTTTGGATGAGAGGAAGATCGCAGTGGGTCCATCGGCACCTCCGATGATTGCTATTCCGGCAGCCTGATTAGGCTCGAAGCCTAAAGCCAAGGCGATCATATAGGCGCCGAAGATTCCGAATTGCGCTGCTGCACCAATCAGAATCAGCTTCGGATTGCTGATCAAGGCCGAGAAATCGGTCATGGCTCCGATCCCCAGAAAAACCAAGGGAGGATACCATCCCTGTCTTACGCCCTGATAAAAGATATTCAATACGGAGTTGTCTTCATACAGCCCGACTTCAAGACCCGCGTCTGCTCTGAACGGAATGTTACCCAAGATAATTCCAAGTCCTATAGGAACGAGGAGCAGCGGTTCGAAGTCTTTCTTGATGGCGAGGAATATAAACCCGCCACCGACTATTATCATCAGGATGTTTCCTATCGTCGCGTTCGCGAAGCCGGTATAGGAGAGAAACTCATTCAAGTTGGTTGCAATCAAATCCCAGAATCCCATGTCGATCAATGCTTATATTATATGAAAAGAAAGCCGTATGCGGTCAACCGATGGTGACAAGCACATTGCCTTCCATAACGCTTTCGCCCTGGCTGACCGGAATGGAAGTGACCACACCGTCTGCCTCGGCTTCTATGTTGTTCTGCATTTTCATCGCTTCTAAAACAACTACGGTCTCACCCCTGGAGACATGCTGTCCCAATCCGACTTTGACAGCAGTGATCGTTCCGGGTAATGGCGCAAGAACTGGCGTACCTGATGCGGGAGAAGCCGTGCGGACACCTGTGTCGCGCTTCATATCGGTCACAACGTCGGCCATCGCAGGTCCGGCCGGCTTTGGGACTGCTACAACCACGGTCTTCTTGACTGTTTTTGCAGGCTTCATCATTTCCACTTCGAAGTCGATCCCATTCACGCTGACCTTTGCGATGTTGCCTTCCACACTTGCGATTTCAACATCATAGTCGATACCTTGCACTCTATATTGATATTTTGCCATAGTGTTTTATCTTTTTAGGTTATTCCAATTCGATTGCTTGCTCTTGATCGTGATGATGTCACTCTCCACATCATGCACGTCTTCAAGATACTCCTTGAGCGCCATTGAGATCAATGCCACGTAGATTTCCTTATCAATTCCCTTTGTCTTAAGGCCGTCTTTGAGGATCACATTTGTCTTATGGCCCGTGTCCGCCATGATCTGACCGGCCTTTTGCAATGCCATCAGCGACGGGTGTTTCTCCGTTGCCGCCTTGAGACGCATCTTCTGCTCCATGTAGGTTCCTAACAGGCGGAAGAAGGCATAAAGCAGGGCGAGGCAGAAAAAGACGATTCCCATTGAGAGGAATGACAGGACCAGGCCGTGGGGGTCTTCCCGTTTCCATTTCGAGACGTTCGGTTCTTCTGTCTGGAAGGAGTTGTCTATGCCCGGTGTCACTTCCTGCCGGCCTCGTGTCATCCATGTTCTTCCGTCTGCGGCTACACGTGCGTAGGACATATCCGGGGGGAGTGGGGGAACCGTGACAGAATCGATCAAGTCTGTGCCGTTTGCATCATACAAGGCAATCCAATTGGATCGGGCCGTGTCTGTGGGTGCGTTGAGATGCAAGGTGCCGTTGGCGGGATTGGAGTTCAGGTAAAGCAGGAGGTGCTGACGGGCATGGAGCAGGGTGCGTTCGTCCTCGCTTGGGATGGCACTCATGAGCTTCTTGCGCTCGGCAACGCTCATCTGATTGTTCAACACCGCCCGGTCGGTTGTCACGTACATGCCCCGAACATCATAGGTCGAATAGGTCCTGTTGGCCAATTCCACCCAGCTGTGTCTTTGCCCCATCTCATCTAAGATATTGCCATGATTGGATATCAGGACCTCATTGATCACGATGTTGTGAGCGCCCTGGGCAAGTATCGGGACCGAACCGACTGTCAGGTAACAAATGAAGGCTATTGCTCTTTTCATCTTTATATCACCTTTAATATTCTTGCCTCAAAGATAACAAAAAGATAGTATAATACACAAAAAAATGCACAAACTTACGCAGCTTGTGCATTTTTCATATAAATGATAAGATTGAGCGGTCCGGAAGCAGGTCCAATTTGATCTGCGCTAAGCGAACCGGCGGTCACTCATCTTGACTTTTATCCTGTCTTTCTGTCCGAGTCGCAGCATCAATTTGCGAACGGTTGTCTGATCCGCGATCGGACGACAGTCCTTTCTATCCGCCGCATAGGAAAAGGACTATCAACTGGGCCGTGAAGATTCGCATGAACATCGTGAACGGATAAACCGTGGAATAACCGATGCCGGGAGCCTCCTTTGAACAGACCGAGTTGGCATAGGCCAATGCGGGTGGGTCTGTATAGGAACCGGCAATCATACCCATGATCGTGAAGTAGTTGAACTTGTAGCGCAGGCGGGCCAAAGTGCCGATGATGAGAATGGGGATGACCGTGATCAGGAATCCGGTGTAGACATATTTCAATCCGTCACCCTGCACGACAGTGTCCCAGAATCCGGCTCCGGCCTTGATACCCACAGATGCGAGAAAGAGAACAAGTCCCGTCTCGCGGAGCATCATATTCGCGGAAGTGGTCATATAAGTCACTAAGTGGAAAAGGTGGCCGAATCGTCCGACGAGGATGGCAATGATCAATGGACCGCCCGCAATACCTAACTTCAGGGGCACCGGCATGCCGGGAATCATCACGGGAATGCTGCCGAAGAGGATTCCGACAAAGATTCCGATGAAGATCGTTGCGATATTCGGTGCATCGAGACGGCGAACAGAGTTGCCCATGATGTCTGCCACGCGGTTGACATTGTCCTCTGGACCGACCACCATGATGCGGTCGCCGACATGGAAATGGTGGCTTCTGCTGGCAAACAAGTCGATACCCTGACGGGTGATACGGGTCACGTTGACGCCGTAGACGCTTGCGAAGTGCATCTTGCCAAGCGTCTTTCCGTTCATGGAAGGATTGGTCACGACGATGCGCCTGGAAATAAGGGGCTGCTTCTCATTGTCTTCGGGGAACGGTCTGTCGATCGCTTCGCCGATGAAAGCTCTGATGGCTTCGGCGTCAGACTCGGCACAGACAACCAATAATTCATCATCCGTATTGAAGATCGTATTTTTGTTCGGGATCGAGACAGTGCCATCGTGCAGTATGCGCGATACAACCAAGTCGCGGTTCAGGAACTCCGATACCTGCTGCAGTGTCTTTCCGGAAAGATAGTTGTTGTCTACCTTCAGGTGCATCGAAAACGGCTTCTCGTGCGGATTCTCTGCTTCTTCGGCCTGCAACTTGGCATCTTCATCAGCTATTCTTACCTTGCATATGTAGCGGATGGCGATGGTCGCACCGATGATGCCTAACACTCCTAACGGATAAGCGCAGGCATAGCCGCTCGCGATCTGTGGGGGAGTGCCATGCTGGAACACGGATCCCAACGCCTCATTGGCAGCGCCGAGTCCCGGCGTGTTGGTTACGGCACCGAAAAGCGTACCTACCATCATCGGCAGGTTGCTGGGATTGCTTGTGTCGAAGAAAAGATAGTAACATCCGAGCATCACACCGATGTTCAGGAGAATCATGCTCAGCGCAAGCATGTTGAGCGTGATGCCACCCTTGCGGAAACTCTCAAAGAATCCTGGACCAACCTGCAGGCCGACCATGAAGACAAACAGAATCAGACCAAAGTCCTGCACAAAGCCCAGAATATTGACCGGAGCCGTAAAGCCGATATGACCTGCAACGATGCCGGTGAATAAGACAAAGGTTACGCCAAGTGAGATGCCGCCGATCTTCACTTTACCTAACAACACGCCAATGGAGATCACAACCGCATAGAGCACCATGATATGGGCTACGGAATCTGTAACAGTAAAAAGATTAATTAACCAATCCATGATATTTCTTCAATTTCGGTTGCAAAGGTACGGATATTTTCTGAAACGGTGGAAATTTACTTCAGATTATTTTGGACGAAAGATCCGCGCATGTCGTCTTTTTGCAGTCTGTTTCCGACATCATGACTCCGGTTTCCGCATATGATACCTTTTGGCCGCCAAGAGCTATGCTTTGGAGCGCCCAAAGCTATCATATCGAGGCTCCAAAGCATAGCTCTGCAGAACGCGCAATAACAGCCTTTTGTATAAAGATTATAAGTAATTGTTTTTCAGACGATTGCCGTCGTATGTTGACTGTTCGCTTCAGCGGGCTTCAAGGCAAGCATGAAGATGCTCCGCAACAAGCTGCGGGCATCAAAAAAGGCGACGCCTTTGCAGACATCGCCATTGTTTATTTCGTGCGGAAATGCTTATCCTTCGATCGCGGCAACGCCCGGCAGAACCTTGCCTTCAATCGCTTCTAACATTGCGCCGCCACCTGTGGAGACGTAGGAAACCTGATCTGCGAGGTCAAACTTGTTGACAGCAGCGACCGAGTCTCCGCCACCTACGAGTGAATAGGCACCGTTTTCCTGTGTCGCCTGAGCCACGTAACGTGCAATCTGCTCTGTTCCATGAGCGAAATTGTCAAACTCAAACACACCGACAGGACCATTCCAGAGGATT
>JALFRV010000006.1 GCA_022778905.1 Prevotella sp.
CTTCCTTGATTCCCGTCACCGTATCATTGAAGGCGAAGCTTCCGTCTCTGACGACAGCTACTGCAGATGGCGTTTTCGGTAGGAAACCGTTGTTGAGGATGCACAAGGCGATGGTGTCACCGTTGGCGATGCCTTCTGTGCGGCCTTGGACAGTGTAGGTGCCAGGCTGTTGCGCTGGGGCTGTGAGCGTCATAAATAAGTTGGCCAGAATAAACAAAACTTTCTTCATTGACTATCTTTTTTCAGTTAAATCATTCGGTTGATGCTAATGAGGAGCAAAGATACAAAATAATCGGATGATACGTAACCATTCTCCCTGTTAAGTTTTTCGCTTGCTTGGCATAGCGGAAACTTCCGCCTGGCCATCGTGCTTGTCAGCACTCATGACGGGCAAGCGGAAGCTTTTTGATCGGTCGTCACGGCAGGCGGGTTCGGTCAGCGGGCGCCTGGGCCATGGTGACGTCTTGTCCGGTTGTTTCTATTTCCCGTTCAAGGCAAAGGACGACTTCCATTGAGCGCGGAAAGCACAATTGTTGAGAACCCAGTGCATGCGGATGGCCTGGTCGCGTGACACGGACGTGTGGGTCCCGGTCGGGTCGTCCATGATGTTGTCTGCACGGAAGAAGCAGCCGTTGGCCTCTTTGTACCATGTGCTGTTTCCCTTGTAGGCTTCGCTGTCGCCATAGTAGTCGATGGTGTCCATGCAGTAGTCGTCGCCGGCAGATTCCCAATTCCACGTGAACGTAGGCAACAAACCGAAATACATGCCGACATAGTAGGCAATGTCGTTGGACAGCGTCTCGTCTTCATATGCACGTTGAGGCGTCAGGAGTTCCTGCAGTTTGTAGATGATACCGATATCTTCCACGGCTTCTGTCTGATTGTTATATCCGGCCAGATTCAATCCTTCCGGGGCATTCATGGCTCCCGTATTCATGAATCTCGGCATACAGTTGGCGCTCACTTTGTCGAAGTTTGCGATCTTGCTATAACGGTCAGAGATCAGCCAGATGTTCATGTAATCCTTGGCAGGCCATAGCAGTTTCTGCGCGGAGAGGAACTTCCGAAACACGTTCGTGGTATCGATGTTGTCTACGACGACTCGGTTTATCCCGTCTTCATGCAGTCGCGTGCCGTCCGGAGAATACAAGGCGGGCACCAATTCGATGTTTGTGTTGACGCTGACGGGTGTTGGTGTCTGGCCGTTGAGAATGCCGTTGAGACGCTTGAGTTGCAGGGCGACATTCTCTTTGGTGTAAGGTCCGCCGAAGGATTCGATGTCTTCCGTCGTCTGGATGATGTGGAAGATGACGGGAATCTTGATTTTCTGTGCGTACTTTTCACTTTCCGGGGCAACGACAGTGAACTTGAAGGGAGCGGATACGGTAGGCTTGCCCTTTACGCGCAGTCTACCAGTAATGGTCTTTCCGATAAGTTTGGCATCTGAAGTCGAGAACAGTCGACTGAGCGTCATGCCGTCATCGGACACATATTCCAACATCTCGTCATTGATGCGCGTGTCAGGCATCCGCTGTCCTCCGGCATTGTAGAAGCGCGGAGCCAGATCAATCTGTGCTGATCCGTTTGCTACCAGCATCGTGTGATTGGGTACTACTGCTACGCTGTCCACGTCGGCTACGTTGATGACGTTATCTTGAAAGACCTCCTCATCTAAAGCGCATGAGGCGAAAGTGAGAGCCATTAACGGCAATGCGCTTCTGAGTATTGTTGATATTTTATGATTCATAGTTGTATCTTTTATCCGTTAAAAGTTAACGTTTTCCCATCCTGGAGTTTGCACCATGTTCGTATTCAGCTCCAATTCGCGTTTGGGTATGGGGAAAGTGTATCTGAAATCATTCGGCTCAAGCACATAGCGTTCGCCTTCCACGATGCGTTCCAATCTTACTCCTAAACGTTTCATGTCTAACCATCTCATGTCGTTTTCCTGATAGAACTCACAGAAGCGTTGGTCCAAGATCAGCTGCAGCAGCTTCTGCCCGTCTGTGGGAATTGTTTGCTCTTGTGTGTAACGTGAGCCGCAGAATTCCTTCATCACGGCTTCAGCTTCGGCATTCTTGCCCTGGCGCACGAGTGCTTCTGCCTTGATAAGATACATTTCCGCCAAGCGGAAAGGCATGAGTATGGCGCCATATGCATCCTGCAGTAGGTTGTATTTGTTGCTGCGGCCGTCTTCCATGAACCATGCGGTGCGTCGGATATCTGTATTTTTGAACATGGCCAAGTGCTCTGGCTTCGCTATTCCGTCTACTCTTGGGTCGTTGGAATCTGAATAGTAGGCGGTCTTGAAACTCTCATTGAGCAGCTGTCGCCATGAACCTTCTTTCAGCCGGATGTAATATTCGTCGTTCTCAAAGGGTACTTGTCGGTTTGTCCTTGAGCAGTCGAACATCATTTTCAGGATAGATGACTCATGCGTGAGTTGGCGCTGCCGCATGGCCAACGTAGCCTGCTTTTCGGCGTTTGCCCAGTCAGTGTCCTCTGCTGCGCCCGACATCGCTTTCCAAGCATATACGCTCGCCATCATTGCATGGATAAAATCCTCACGATAGATGAGGTTCCAGGGACGCGTAGCCGTCTTGGTAAGCAGATCCAGAACTTCGTTGCAGTCTTTCAAGACCTGTGCGTACCCGGCACTCTGTGTCTGCCGGACAGGTTTTGCAGTACCGATGTCCTTGATGGCTGTCAATGTGATAGGCACTCCATACTCGTTCTGCTTGTAAGGCGCATAGAACTGGAGCAACTTGAAATACGAGTAAGCCCTCCAAGCCAAGGCCTCACCTTTGACATAGTTTCGAAGGTCCTCGTCTTTCCCTTCTGCTGTCGGGATATTTTCAATGATGAGGTTGATCGGACTCAGGAAGTGATAATACCTGTTCCATAACTCATTGTCAGGAGACATCCAATTCAGCAATGCTTTTCCGTCAGGTGTGTAGGCGCCGGAGTTGGCATTGTAATATGCTGCTCCCGATGTGGTCTGTATCGTTGTCTCTCCAGTATAGATGCCGCATAATCCAGCGCAAACAAACTTTGGACTGCTGTAGGCTTCGCCGAATACCAGCGGTTCCTGCAAGGGGTCTATTGTCTTGACTAGGCGCATGTAGGTTGCAAGAATATCCCGGTAATCTTCTACCGTACTCACGACTTTCATATCTCGCGGTTTCAGATCCAAGAAGTCTCCACAGGCAACTGTTGAGAAACAGATGAATCCCATCAAAAATCTATTAATATATTTCATACCGTAATAAAGTTCTTAATTAAAAACCAAAGGATAATTTCAAGCTATAGTCGCGTGACACGGGGTAAGCAAAGGCTGATCCGGTGGCCACGTCCAGCCCTGGGTATTTGGTCAGAGTCAACAGGTTGCGGGCAACAAAAGCCAAAGAGAGCGTGTTGAGTCCCATGTTCTTGACAAACGGCTGGCGGAACCGATAGCTTAATGACAAGTTATTAAGGCGGAGATAATCACCTTTGGAATATTGTGTGTCGGTGACCATTGATGCCCATAAGTCGTTGCTTGCCGTAGTGAACCGTGGAACGGAAGTTATGTCACCCGGATATTGCCAGTAATAATTGTATTTTCTTTCTCGGTTGGTCGAAGACACTGCCATGTCAGAGCTGTATCCCAAGGCGACACGTTCAGCCGACTCTCCATTGACCGGTGCGTTCTGGTAATCATTGAAATTGGGTACCAGATGACCTGTCTTGAAAGTCCAGGAAGTGATAAACTCTAAATCCTTATATCTGAAAGAAGTGCTGAATCCGCCGGTTATCAACGGATTACTTCTGCCTAAATAAGTCATGGAAGCGCTGATGTAGCCATTCTGAAGGTTCTCTCCGCGTGCATAATCCACCTTTATGGGATCTCCGTTGATATCTCCTCCAAGCGCTTTCAGTAAATCCTGCTGTTGCTTCTCGCTCATGCCGGTCCATCCGTCTATCATCCCCCAGAACGATTTCTTCCCATCCTCTGTCAGATAAATTTGCGGATTGCCTGTTTCGGGATTTACGCCTGCAAACTTCCAACCATAGATACTGCCGGTCTCCTCACCGATAATGTTGATAACACCTCCTTGACTTGCGTTGCTTCGGGTAAGCTCTCGCCACGACGCATATGAGTGATTGGATCGCACGATGACATTTTTGTTGCGTGCAAGATTAAAAGATGTGCTGAACGCTATATCTTTTGACGCAATCCATCTGACATTGGCAAACAGTTCAACGCCTTTGTTTTCGACGATGCCACCATTGGCTTTCACTGTCCATCTTCCGAGAGAGATTGGAATTTGCAAGTCCTCAAGAATATTCTCAGTGCGTGTTTTGTAATAATCAATAGTCAAGTTGATCCGGTTCTTGAGGAACGAAGCTTCGAGTCCGAGATTGATATCTTTCTTTTTCTCCCAGCTTATGGACGGATTGGGATAAGTGAAACTGCTCACCAGATGGTTGCCCATGAATGTATCGCTACCAAAACTGATGGTTGAAAACGGATATGCTGTGCGATCTATATTTCCTGTATATCCGAACGAAGCCCTCAATGAAAGCTCGCTGACGATGGGATTCGCGAAGAACTTTTCATGGTGCATGTTGTAACGTCCGCCAATTGACCACAATGGCGTGTATCTCTTTGCGTCTCCAATAGCATCTGCTCCGTCAGAGCGGAAGTTGAAGTTGACGACGTAACGGTCTTTATATCCGTAGCGCAGAGAAGCCAGATAAGAAATGCTGCGGTCTTGTCCGTCGCGTGTATTGTATAACGCAGCCAGCTGTGCTCTCAAATCTTCGTAATCGATCTTCTTATCATACATAGGCAGGCCTGTGATGCGATAGTCTCCCGAATAGTATGGAGAGGTGTAGCCGAAGTTGTTATATTTCTTAGACATAATTTCGTTTGCCAAGAGAATACTGAACAGATGGTCATTCTTAAAGTTAAATGAATAATCAATCTGATTTCTCCATGACCAGTTCCGGTTTTTGCCAGAGGCTTCGGTCAATGAACCGTCATCGTATCTGTCAGGCAGCAACATGTCCTTATAGGCTCTGCTGCTCAGGCTTTCTCCTGCCCAAGAGGTATAGGTCCCGGGTTCGATTTCAGTAGTCGTCGTATTGTAGCTGACGCCTCGGCGGTAAATGGATTCAACCGACAGTCCCGGCAAGAATGTATAGCGCAGGTTGAATGTCACGTCGAAGTCTATGCCGTCTTGATATTTCCGAGTTTGATCCAGCTCATGCAAGATGTTGAATTTATCGTACTTATACCCTGATGCTCTTTCGGTCGTCTTGTTGTTGGGCAGATAGCTCAAGTCAGGATCATAGTTTCCGTTTTCATCATACGGACGCTCGTAAGGATTGGCAAACATAGCGTATTTGAAAGGATCAATGATCGAAGCGTGATCTCTGTTCTTACGAGAGTTTGCAGATAGATTCAAAGCAAGAATGAGATTTTTTATCGGTCTATAATCCATTTTCATCAGTGCTCCTGCATTTTGGAATCTGTTAGAGCGCAGAATACCGCTTTTCGATTGCAGGTTGAACGATGTGTAGTAAGTCAGTTCTTCGCTTCCACCTCTCAGGCTGACGCTGTGGAGCTGTGATTGTGCAGTCCGGAACAATTCGTCGAACCAGTTCGTATTGGTCCTTTTCAGCCTGTCCAGGGTCTCGTTGTACTCGGTTTGCGACAAGTATCCTTCCGTATAGCGTTTGTAAAGGTATCCGCCACGTCCTGTCATGTTGGCGTAATCCATGCCGAAGGCATCGACGATGGAGCGCTCATAGGCCAGCTTCTCCTCGGAATTCATGAACTCGATGCGATGTGAAGGAGCCGAACTGATCTCGTATGTACCATTGTAATTGACCTGTGTCTTCGACCTGAATCCTTTTTTGGTCGTAATGACAATGACACCGTTGGCAGCACGTGCTCCATAGATGGCGGTTGCGGAAGCATCTTTCAGGATGCTGATCGACTCGATGTCGTCGGGCATGATGTTGCCAACGCCGTCTTGCATGATCGATCCTGCATAGTCGCCCGTGTTGCTCACAGGGACACCAGACATCATGGGCAGGCCGTCAATGATCCACAATGGTTCAGACCGGCCACTCAGATTGTTTTCTCCACGAATGGTGATCTTCGCGCGGCTGCCTGGTGCGCCTGACAGAGTGGTACTGTTCAGACCGGCCACCATTCCATCCAAAATGCGGTCTATGGATGAAATGCCCTGCATTCTGAGATCTTTTGCGCTGACCACACTGGCACTTCCGACCATGTGGTCCTTCTTGATCACTTCCATACCGGTAACCACTACCTCGTCGATAGATTGCGCGTTGTCATCCAGGATCACCCTTAACGGTTTGTCTGTCGATGTCACGAGCACGGTCTTCGGCTCCATGCCCACAAATGTGAACTGCAGTTCTCTTTTTTTCAAGTCTCGTGGTATGGGCAGCCTAAAATTGCCATCAACATCCGTGATAGCCCTGTATTTTGTGCCGATGAGCCACACTGATACGCCCGGCAGGGGATCTCCGCCATTATCCACCACCACACCTTGTATCTCGACACGCGTGTCATTCTGCTGCACAGTGTTGACAGGATCCGTTCTATGTGATGTCGCAGGAGCTGCAACAGCCCATGAGCTGACGGTCAGCAACAGGCTCAACGAATGGTAACGCAGTATAGTTGTCATCTTAAAATGTATTCTCATAACGTAATCTATTTTCTGTCTTACAACTTGCATTTATTTTATCGCTGGGTTATAGATCACCGCCGGGCATTTCACGTCAATGGTCAACGACGCTGGCCTTGATTCGGTGATGACGTGCATCGGGCTGTAAGGATAAGGAGTATAGGTCTTTCCTGCTTCCCTGAATCCTCTGACTCTGATCACGCCTTTGGCGCCTCTGCCTGTGCGGAAGAACACATAGCATGGCTTGAAGTTGTCACCGATCGGAATCCTCACTGTTTCTTCCTTGACATCAGCAGTAAGTCCAGTCTCTGTCACTTTGTCAAAATCGGCATCCGTAAAAGAGTCCGGAGCTTTCATATAGATGGTGTGGCAGGGGAAGGTGTAGAAGTCACGGCGTGCCTTGAGGCCAAAGAAGCGGCGCATATGCAGCGGAGATTCAAACATCAGTTCCTGTCGGTCGTCATCGTAGGAGAGTGCAATGTCTGGTGTGGACTTGCTGCCATTGGCATTTGAAATTGTTCCGCCGGCCAGTGAAAGGAATGCTTTGGAGAAGATGTCCAATCCGGTCGGATTCAAGTTCCATTGTGGTAAGGGCATGACATCAGGCTCGGCCTTGGTAGCCAAGTGCTTGATGTATTTTTTCAACAGGCCTTCCAAGTGGAGGTCATTGAACTCCAAGGAGCTCACCTGCGGCAGTCTCACCAATCTCAGCGGCACATTACAGTAGCCTTTTACGATCCCGCCGAAGTCGGTTTTGCAGTCAAAGCTGACAGTGTAGCCTCCGGGCGTCTCGTTTACTTTCACCGTACCTTCCGTGATGGTGGCAATTCCGCCGCCGACCTTACCGTTATATGACGAAGAAGCATAGCCTTTGAAAGTTCCGGGAGTCTGATCTCCGCCGATCGTGTAATTACCTGGGACCAAGCGTTCCGGTTCCTTGGATGCGAGGTGGAAGCATGCTACGGCCCCCCAACCGTCCACTTCGCTCAACTGCTCATTGAAGTTCATGCCCGATTGGTAAATGGATATCATGAAGTTGCCGCTTTCCTTTGCTTGCTCAGAAGCATAGAACCCTTCTACCCGTTCTACAACCTGCTGTCCGTTCTCGTCAAAGGTATCATCCCAGTAGAAGGGAACCCTTTCGTAGGTTCTGTAAGGATTACTTTGCCAGACAATGCCTGTTCCCACCTCATAGGTCATGCCATAAATCTGGAGATTCGCGTCAATGCCGGCATCTTCCTCTTCGTTGCAGCTGCATAGCAGTGCGCTCAGCAGAGAGATACTTAGCGCGCTTCGTAATAGAAACCGATGTTTGTTCATCTTACTTTACTTTAGGTTTGCAATTGGTGATAATATATTCGGATCAATATTCAATCTGATGTGCGTGACGGCTTCTGCCTAAGCCGGGGCTTCATGTTCATGAGGCGCGTCTTGGGTGCTGATGCCCCGCAAGGTAGCATTTGATAAATCTGATGCTATGATACTAAGTCCATTCCTATATATATAATGTCCGGTGGGTTTAATAAACAATTAAACAAGCCATCTATCCGTAAATTCTCTCTGGTGCTGTTTCTGCTCTGTGTCATCTGCCCGTACCTGTTCATCCTTGTAAACGCCCTGATGACCAGAGCCGCTTTACATAGGCATTTTGTGTTAATTAGAGTTATATATATTGCAAATATAGAAAGAATATCTTTTTACTGCAAATTTTTATTAATATTTTTTTTATTTATATAACGCGCGTTCTTCAAGTGCGGATCAGCTTAAGGTCAGTTTCCATATGTGAGCAGGCACTTTCCGCTGGTGAATAAACAGATAGGTACACACTGTGCCGTATGGCTGTCAATGCTATACGGCAGGAAGATTATTCGGGGAAAGGATGGCTGCGGGCTGAAAAATTTTCCTATCTTTGCAGGCGGGAGGAGACGCGCGGCCGGTGGAGAGGAAACGCTGCGGGACGCGCGGATCCTGACTTCATCCCCACAATCCTGATGCACATGACGAAGAATCCCTTGCATATCGCGATCATCGGAGGCGGCGCAGCCGGCTTCTTTGCGGCTGTCACGGCCAAGGACAAGTGTCCGGAGGCGCGGGTGGTGATCTACGAACGAAACCGGGACGTGCTGGCCAAGGTGCTCATCACGGGTGGCGGACGCTGCAATCTGACCAACTCCTTCGAGCTGATCACGGATCTCCGGCAGGCCTATCCACGCGGGCACCGGCAGCTGAAACGATGGTTCCGTCACTTTGACCACCGGCAGACCTACGCCTGGTTTGAGCGTAAAGGCGTGCCGTTGGTGACGCAGGCCGACGCGTGTGTGTTTCCCCGGTCGCAGCAGTCGGCATCGGTGGTCGGCTGTCTGATGGGCGAAGCCCGCCGGACGGGTGTCGAGATCCGGACCGGATGCCGCTTGGAGCGGATGACGCAGACGGCCGACGGCGCCTGGGAACTGCTGTTCGGCAACGGCGAGACGGTACGTGCGGATCGTGTGGCCGTCACCACCGGCGGTGCGCCGAAGGCCTCGTTGCTCCGCCATCTTGACGGGTTGGGGCACAGGGTGGAGGCTCCCGTACCGTCGCTGTTCACGTTCAACATGGCCGACCGGGCGCTCCGGAGCCTGATGGGGACCGTGGTCGGCGAGGCAACGGTCAGCATCCCGTCGACCAAGTTTCAGGCTTCGGGCCCGCTGCTCATCACCCATTGGGGCATGAGTGGCCCCGCGATCCTCAAGCTCTCGGCGTATGCGGCGCGCCATCTGCACGAATGCGGCTACCGCTCGGCGATGTCGGTCTGCTGGCTTCCGGCCTTGCAGCGGTCCGAGGTGGAAGAGATGCTGGTCCGAATGGGCGCATCTCATCCGCAGAGACAGTTAGGATCGCAGCGCCCGCAGGCCTTGCCGTCGCGCCTGTGGAGCTACCTGCTGTCGAAAGGCGGCCTTGATGAGGGGAAGCGATGGGCCGAATTGGGGCGGAAGGGGTTCAACCGGTTGGTTGAACTCCTCACCAACGACTGTTATGAAATCACCGGGCGGGGGACGTTCAAGGAAGAGTTTGTGACCTGTGGCGGCATCTCCCTGAGCGAGATCGACCTGAACACGATGGAGAGCAAGCGCTGTCCGCACCTCTTTTTTGCGGGCGAAGTGCTTGACATAGACGGCATTACGGGCGGCTTCAACCTGCAGGCGGCGTGGACAACAGGCCATATCGTGGGGCTGCATATCTGCAGTCGGGAAAGCGAAGTATAGAGGCGCCTTCCGCAGAGGATAGCTCCGGGGCGTCAAGAGCTATCCTCCGGGCGGCCAAGAGCTATGCTCCGGAGCCTCCAAAGCTATCCTCTGCGGAAGGCGGGGCAGAAGTGCCTGTTTCAGGGGTGTCGCGGCTTCGATTTTTGTATACCTGCACTGCGTAAATGGGTGCGCTCATCCGTATTCTTTTAAAATCCCAATCGGTCATCATAGACCGAACTGTTTTTGCTTGATAGTCATGCAGACCGGCTTCCGGGTTACTGAAAGCGCAGCGGCTGCGTCAAGGAAGCCCGGCAGGCAAGATGTCCGGCAAACGGATGAAAGCAGTTGGGCGGCATATATAAATAGGTATAAACGAGCCCCTGCGGTCTGTCGGCCGATAGGGGTGAAAAAACGTTCACGATGAAGCGCAGACTGTTTCTTCTTCTGACACTCTGTGTGTCTCTGATTCTGACCGTTCATGCACAGACGGCCGGCACGTATGATTTCACACCGTTGGATACGATCATCAGCGGCTGGATGAGCCGGGGCTACTATCCCGGCGGGGCTATAGCCGTGGCAAAGGACGACCGGATCATCTTCAGCAAAAACTACGGGAAGGCAGACGGCGAGACGCAGGTCTACGTGGCATCGGCCGGCAAATGGGTGGCTGCAGCGACGGTGGCGGCCGTCGTGGACCGCACAGCACTCGACTGGGATGATCCGGCCGAGCGCTGGATACCCAGCTACCGCAACGACCCGAAGGGCAAGATTACGCTCCGCCATCTGCTGTCGCACACCTCGGGCGTGCTGCCCTATCAGCCCCGTCCGCGCGTTGACAATCACAACGAACTGGCCCGCTCGGTGGCCGAGATCCTGCCTTTGGACACCGTGTTCGGGCAGGGACGCCGCTTCCAATACGGCGGATTGGGGATGCAGATCGCAGGCCGGATGGCCGAATTGGCCGCCGGAGCACCGTTTGAGATACTGTTCCAGCGCTACATCGCCGCGCCTTTGGGAATGAGGCGTTCGCATTTCACGCCCGTCAACACGGACGGCGGCCATGCGCCGATGCTCGGTGGGGGACTCTGCACGACGCTCAATGACTACATGAGATTTCTGAAGATGATCTTCCACATGGGTGTCTTCGAGGGTCGGCGCGTGCTCTCGGCCGCTTCCGTGACAGAGATGGAGGCTGACCAGGTGAAGGATGCGGAGGTCGGAGCAGGCGAGTTTGTGGAGCGCGGATGGGGACTGCGCCATCGCGGCATCTACGGATTGGGGCTCTGGCGGGAACTGGTCGACGGCGACGGGCGCGCCCTGCAGGTGAGCTCGCCCGGGTGGGCGGGTGCCTATCCGTGGCTCAACCGGCAGGAGGGCATCTATGGTTTCTTCATCGCACACGTGCAGGGCGGCTCTTCCCGGGAAGGTTTTTCGTCGTTCTACGGCAGTCCGGTGATCTCGCGGACGGTGGCAGATATCGTCAGTCCTTCATCCCTGTCGCATCCCCGGCTCTATGCCTCGGCATCGGAGCGGGACGTGATCCGGCGGCGCATCCGCGAGACAGACTGGGCCGGAAAGGCCTTCGCACGGATCAGAAACGAGGTGGAGCGCTATGCCGACCGGCACATGGAAGACTCGCTCTGGATCGTCTCGCGGATGGCGATGTACTGGAAAGACGGCGCGCGCTACACGCAGTGCTACCTGAAGGATCAGACCTGGGAGCGCGGAGAGGGCAACGCACCTGTCCCGACAGTGCGGATGCCGGGCATGCGTGTTTGGAACGAGTATGCCAATGTGCCATTGGAAGACCGCATCCCTTACAATGAGAGCGGTGACATGATGGGTGTCAGCAGGCTGCATCCCGATGCCAAACCCGTGCTCGTGCCCTATCAGAAGAGCGGGCACATGATCCGGGGCAACAACGTGGAGATCCTGACACTGGCCGAGAAAGCCTCGTTCGTCTACTGGCTGACGGGTGAGGAGAAATTCGCGAAGTTTGCCGCCGACATCTTCAACACCTGGCTCGTGGGGACCTATTACATGAATCCGATCCTCGATCCGGGGAAGTCGGGCGGTGGCGAAGGCGGCTGGAAGCCCGGCGGCATACTCGGTTACTATGACTATGAGCAGATACACGACGACCTCGCGCTGCATGCCGCCACCGTCTACGATTTCCTCTTCGACTATCTGCAGGCCCATCCCGCGCCCCATCTGAAGCAGATCGGCAAGCGCGAGAAGGACGTGGCGGAAGAGGTGTTCAAGCGATTCATCGACCTCGGCCTGATCCGCGGCGGGCGCGACGGCAACTGGAATGTCAACGGATGGAACGTGATCCTGCGCCCGATCCTCGTGCTCGATGCCGACAACGCCTATGCTGACGGGCACGGGCGGCAGTATTATCTCCACTATCTCCTGCGCCAGTCGACGGACCATCACGTCTGTCTGCCCGACATGCTGAAGAACTATGACGCCGTCACCGGTCTCTGGCCCGAGTCGCCCGGCTATTCGTTCAGCACGGTGCAGATGCTGCTTGACTGGTCGGTGATGCTGCGGCGGATGGGGATCGACATCGTGGAGACCAATCCGAAGCTGCAGAAAGCGGCCTTGGCCATGCTGCCCTGGATGGACGGCCGGGCCAACATGGTGGTCTTCGGAGACTCGCGCGGCGGTGCGGCCAACTTCCTCACCTTGGAGAATCTGCTCACCTACTACACCGTGCGGTGCGACAGTGACGGCCTGAAAAAGGTCGCCGGAGCGCTCAACAAGGGCATCGCCATGGGTAAATACCGGCGCGAAGATGCCGACTGGACAGGTATCTGCTCGTTTGCCGATCCTATTCCGGACGCCGGACCGACGGCTGAAGGCCGGGCCAGCTATTCGCCCCATCACCGCTTCATCGTGATGCGGAACGGGCCGCTGATGGCCAATCTCTACGGCGGACGCAAAGGCTATCATCTCTCGCCCAACGGGCTGGCACTGCAACTCTACGGCCACGGATACGCCTTAGTGCCCGACGCGGCGGCCTACGAGTCCTATTGGAGCAAAGATTATCAGTATCATCAGTCGGGCACCGGTGCCAACACCATTCTCCCTGGTTACACGGAGGGCGACATAGAAGTCAATGCCATGGAGCCCATGCCGGCGCGGAACTCCTTCTCCACGGATCGGGCAGTGTCGCCCTGGATCAACTTCGCCGATGTCACGGCAGCCGAGAAGCGCCGCACGGTGGCGTTGATCCGCACGTCGGACGAGCGCGGTTACTACGTCGATCTGTTCCGGTCGGATCAAGACAGCAACGACTGGCTCTTCCATCATGTGGGTGACGGGATGCAGATGACAGGGAAAGGGTTGAAGTGGACGGCGGTCGACTCGATCGATCGGGCGCGCAGCGGCGGCTACAGCTTCTTCCGCAACGTCAGCCGGACACAGACCGCGGATGGCTTTCAGTGCGAATGGGGCCTGCCCGAAGGTATCATCTCGCGGCTGTGGATGACCGGCGACCGACATCGGGAAGTGTTCCGCATGGATGCCCCTTCTACCACGATGGTTCGCGGTCTGACCCCTGGCGACGTCTCGATGCCGCCTCATCCGACCCCCGCATTGATGGTCAGGCAGACAGGCGTGAACGGAAGGGAGCATCCGTTCTGCGCCGTCTACGAGTCAGTCAGGGATTCGCAGCCCGACATCATAGCCGTCGAGACGCTCCGGGCGCGGTCGGGCAAGGTGCTGACCGTGCGTCGCCGCCAGGAGCAGACAGAGACGATTCTGAGTGCGGAACTTGACCGACAGACCGTGGAAACAGCCGGTATCCGGCTCAGCGGGATGTTCGGCGTCGTCGCACGGCATGGCCGTCGGGTCACCGCTGCCTATTTGGGGAACGGTCGCTCGATCATCACGGATGACGTCAGCATCACAGCCGGGCAGCCGGTGTATGCCTCCGTCTGGCAGGTCGGGGATGTCTGGTATGCCGCTTCCACCGGGCCGACCGTTGTTCACATCGGGTCACGCTCGTACGCCGTGGATTCGTCGGTTGGCAAAAAGTTGGAGTAGGGCGATCCAAAGCCATCTTCCCCCTCACCATGAAACTTGACAAAAAACTGCGGATGAGGCTTGCCGCTCCTCAATCCCTGGCAAGGTGTCAGGCGAATCAGCCAACAGATCAGCGTGCGGCCTGTCTGTCAGTAAGTGCTTGGAATAGATAACGTGTCGTGTAGGAAAAACGCCCGGGCGACGGGAAAGTATTGCACGGGCGATTTCATGTGATAAGTTTGAAATAAACATTTATGCACATGGTGCAATTCATCAAATATTGTTTATCTCTGCATTTATAAGTAGCTCATGGCGGAACAGATGGCAATGTGTCGTTGAGTGAGCTGAATCCGGATGCTCTTTGCAGACCTGTAAGTTCCCACTCGATTGTTTACTGCACAGATGAGTGTCACAGACATGGCTGTCTGCCATTGGAAGCCTATCTGACCTTTGCCTTCTATGGTGCATTTCGATCAAATAGATCGATTGCTGATGAAGGATATCAAAGATCTGCAGGATGCAGATCCGGATACAGAAAGAGAATCAAAGACGTGAAATACTTTTATTTGCAAAGTAAATTCTTTGTATTTTAAACGGTTGAATAGTAACGATTCAGCGGTAGTCGTCGTGGAATTTAACCCGAAGGGTAAAGCGCTTCAGGAACCAGGTAAAAAACATGTAAACCGATTCAGTTGCAACATACCAGACCGTGTGAAGTAAAATCTGGCATAATCAGACATAAAATCAGGCATAGTCAATGAACATATGTTCGTTGGCCGATGAACATATGTTCGTTGACCGATGAAGTTAACTTGGTTGGCCTATGAACATATGTTCCTCGGCAGGTGAAGCTGACATGGTGACTATGCACATCTGCTGAGATGACTATGTACATCTGTAGAGAAGGTTGCTACCGCTGAATAGTTGCGTTGAATATCAATAAGTTGATTTTTGCATAACAAATTCTTCAAAGCATATGTTGATAGAGCTGCTGCTGCAATAGAAGCTATGCACCTTCCTGCTCCACGGATAGCAAAAGAGGAAACGAGTACAAGAGTAACCCTGTTCCCGCATAAAGATATGGGAGATATGACTAAAGGTGAGAAAACTGAAGCCTGTTACCAGCATGCTTGTCTGTTAAACGAAGATGGCTTGACAATGAACAATCAATCTGTTCGTGAAAGATTCAACCTTAACAAGACACAGCCTGCTGTTGCCTCACGTATCATTGCAGATACACTTGAAGCAGGCTTGATAAAGATATCCAATGCCGATATTACTTCCCAAAAATATGCTACTTATGTCCCGTATTATTTAGAAGGTCTTATGAGATTTGATCGAACCAATATTTATTAAAAAGCTGAAGAATATTTAGCACAATTGTGTGGTTTCTTGCAAGAGATGGATCCGCTGTGGATCTCCACACATGCGCATGCCGTCAGCTTGTCTCCTGCGTGGAGGGCATGTTGACATACGGGAGCGTCCTGCAGACTCTGAAAGGGGCCGGCAGGACGTTTCCTTCTGTCGTGCGTTAAGGATAAGCAGGATCAGAACTCGTCGTTGGCGTAAAGGAAATCGAAATATGCCTGTTTCCAAGTAAAGATCTCTTCGGGCTTGAAGAAACGGGCCAGCTCCACGGCTGCCGATTCGGCGCTGTCGCTCGCATGTACGATGTTCTCCTGGAAACTCATGGAGAAGTCGCCGCGAATAGTTCCCGGTTCGGCTTTACGCCCGTTGGTCACGCCCGTCAGTTTGCGGACAGCCTCTACGGCATCCACTCCTTCCCAGCACATGGCAATGACCGGTGCGGCCATCATGGAGTCCTTCACGCGCTGGAAGAACGGTTTCGATGCGAGATGGGCATAATGTTCGCTCAGAATGGCATCGTCAAGCAGCATCATCTTCATGCCGCAGAGATGGAATCCTTTCTGCTCAAATCGTTTGATCACTTCGCCTACGAGGCCGCGCTGCAAGGTGCAGGGCTTCAGTAACACAAGGGTTTTCTCTATCATAATTATAAATTTAGGTTTTCTTGGATGACAAAAATAAGGAAATGATTTGATACTTGCAAATGCCGCCGGTGATTTTTTCCCTCAGCCCATCATGTCTATGCCGCCCGGTTGCGGGACATGACTTACGGATATTTGTTAGTCTGACCATCATTTTGCCATCAATCAAGAGATATTGAAGCGGTTTGCTTATCTCTCCCGAAAGCAGGCCGGACGGTTCCATTCGCAGCCTTCAGCCCCGGCAGCGTCCGCATCCGGAATTGCCCGCAGAACGGTTTCCCGGGCACAGGCTGGACCTGAAGGCAAATGACGGACGGCAGACTGCGCGCGCAGAGGGCATCTCAGAATTGGCAACTTTTTTTAGGACTATTTAGGATATTAATTTTCCCGAACCGGAAGAAACTTGCTATATTTGCAGCATCAAGGAACGGAAAGTGACTCAAAAATCTCATCAGACACGCAAGATCCTGCTCAGCTGGCTGCTCATAGCGGTCTTCCTGCCGCAGATAGCAGTGAAAGCGCTTCACACATGTGAAAGCGGCCAGCCTGCCGTCTACGGTCTGACTCCCGCCGACGGGGCGCAGCTCAACCATAGCAATGCCGACTGTCCGATCTGCCATTACGCTTTCCAACCGCTTTTTGTACATCAATTCTTTACGCCAGACGTCACCCCCGTGGTGTACGCCGACCTCATTCCGGTGTGCTATCTGACCAGGCCTTATGCCTGCAGCATAGACACTCCGGGCCTGCGCGCACCTCCTGCGAAAGCTTGCTGATACCTTCATCCCGGACGGACTGTGACAATGCTTGCCCGAAAGGATTGCTCCGGGCAGCCGAAAGGATAGCTCCGGCGAGGACGATTGTATCTTCCGCGCGGCATGGGACATTCTGCTCCATGCCCCATATCTTTCATCCATCTACAGCATCGTTGCACGCGCCGCATGGCAACTGCCTTTCATGCCCGGTCTGCCGGACACGGAGGGGTGGTCTTTGCAGGCACTAAAGACTTGAACAATGAAGCGAATCATAGGCATCCTCGTATGCCTTCCGGCCGTTGCAGCCCTTCCGGCCCGGCCGTCCCATATCCCTGTACAGCCTCCGAAGCAGACTGCCGACAGCGCCATGACAGCGCCCAAGGATTCCACGGGAATCTATAAGAACGTGACACTCCACGGCGTCGATGTCTACGGCAACGCCCTCAGGCACAATCTGATCAAATATTCGCAGAACGCCATACAGGTGGACCGCAATTATCTCCAGACCCATTTCGGAGGAAGTCTCATGCAGAGCCTGCGGGGCATCCCGGGCGTGAAAGCCATGCAGATAGGGTCAGGCCAGTCGAAACCGACGATCCGCGGATTGGGCTTCAACCGCATGGCGGTGACCGAGGACGGCATCAAGCACGAGGGACAGCAATGGGGCGACGACCATGGATTGGAGATCGACCAGTTTGCCATCGACCGGGTGGAGATCGTCAAAGGTCCGGCCGCACTGCTTTACGGATCAGACGCCATCGGGGGAGTGATCAATCTCTACAGCAACTATGTGCCCGGCCGGTCGCTGCAAGGGAGCGTGACGCTCTTCGGCAGGACGAACAACGGGTCGGTGGGACTGTCGGCCAAGATCGAGGGACTGCACAACGGCTTCTACTTCCGTGCCAACGCCACGAGCATAGACTATGCCGACTACCGCGTGCCGACGGATGTCATCCAATACTATTCGTATGACATCAAGCTCAAGGACCAGCGATTGCGCAACACGGCCGGCTACGAGCGCGACGGCAGCATCACGATGGGCTACATGGGCTATCGGGTGCGCACGGACCTGAAAGTGTCCGACACGTTTTCCAAAAGCGGATTTTTCGCCAATGCGCACGGCTTGGAAGTGAGACTCTCCCAGATCGACTACGATCGCTCGCGGCGCGACATCGACCTGCCCTGCCAGTGGGTCAACCACCTGAGCGTGAAGAGCCGCACGGTGTGGCAGAACGACAGGATGGTCGTGGAGGCCAATCTGGCCTATCAGAACAACCTGCGCAAGGAGATGTCCGAGCCCGTCTCGCACGGCTATATGCCCCAACCGGACGGCACACTCGAACGCCGCTTCAACAAGAGCACCTACACCGCGAAGCTCGGGATGCACCTCGACCTGAGCAAAGCCAACACGCTCAACGCCGGCGTCAGCGCCGAATACCAGCACAACCGGCGTGGCGGATGGGGCTTTATCTTGCCAGATTTCGAGACCGCAACAGCCGGCATCTATGTCTTCGACAAGCATCAGTTCAGTCAGGCTCTGACGGTCAATGCCGGCCTTCGCTACGACTATGCCCGCACGCGCATTCACAGCTACCGCGATTGGTTCATGACTCCCGTGGCCGGAGGCGACTCGGTCTACAAGCAGCGGTCGGCTGACATCCGCCGTCACTTCAACAGTGTCACCTGGTCGGCAGGCCTCACCTATGCGCAGGGCAGCTGGATCCTGAAGGCGAACGTCGGCAAGAGTTTCCGCGTACCGATCCCGAAGGAGCTCGGCGTGGATGGGGTCAACTACCACATCTTCCGCTATGAGCGCGGCAACGCAGAGCTCTCGCCGGAAGAGTCTTACCAGATGGATGCGGGGATCATATGGAAAAGGGGACGGGCAGAAGTGGAGCTGTCGCCCTATTTCAACTATTTTCCCAACTATATCTATATGAACCCGACGCCCAACTACTACGAAGGGCTGCAGGTCTACCACTACACGCAGAACCGCGTGTTGAGATACGGCTTTGAGATGAGGGCCACCTATCGGATCCTCCCCTGTCTCGAAGCACAGCTGCAGGGCGAATATCTCTACGCACGGCAATGCTCGGGCGGGAAGAAAGGCTATGGACTGCCCTTCTCGCCGCCCATGTCCGCCGACGCCGAACTGAAATACACCTTTGATAGAAGAAAGCCATATAGGGAAGGATATGTCTCCATCAGCGCGCACGCCGTAGGCCGGCAGGACCGCATCGTGCCGCCAGAGAAACCTACACCCGGTTATTGCACCATCGGCATGACGGCCGGAAAGACATTCCAGATCTGCGGAAATGCGCTGAAGGTGGGGCTGAATGCGGACAACCTTTTAAACCGGAAGTATTTCGACCACACCAGCTACTATCGGCTGATCGATGTCCCCGAACCGGGATTCAACGTGGCCTTGATGCTCGGAATGAATTTTTAAACAATTACAGACAACCCCGGGGCCGTATGCGCCCCACAAATCAACATGATTATGAAAACCAGAAAGTTTATCGGAGCCTTAGCGCTCGCCATTATGTGTACATGTGCAATCTCATCCTGCAAGGATGACAACAATAACCACGAAAATAACCATGACATCAGCATAAAACTCGAGGAGGTAGGATTGGAGAACAGCAAGGAAGCCGTGGCAGGCAGTGACCTGCACGTAGAAGCGGAAGTGATCGCGCTGGCCAAGATCAAAGCCGTCAAGGTGGAGATCGCCGACGCGGGCAACAAGGTGCAGGTAGCGGCTGACTACAGCGACCATCCGCAATACGTGAACGTGATCAACGCAACTTTCCATGAGCACATTGACCTGCCCGGAACGCTTCCAGCGGGCAATTATACCTTGCGGATGACGGTCACAGACATGAAAGGCAACAGCAAGACAGAAAGCACGCAGTTCCGCGTGACTGCTCCCGACCCGGATGCACCGCGCATCTCCGGCCTGCTGATCGGCACCGGAACCAACAAGGCCAAGGCCGGTGAGAAGGTGAAAGTCAAGGCCGGCGTCACGGTCAAGTCAGCCGTCAAGGAAATAGAGGTAGAGTTTCATGGTAAAAAAGAATATCCCTTCACGTTCGATGCCTACAAAGGCCGGACCGGCTCGTTCAACTTTGAGGAAGAAGTGACCGTGCCTGCCGAAAAGGGCGAATATCACGTCCACTTCACAGTGACCGACAAGGATGGACGGACAAAGACCGGGGAAGTGGAAGGATTCGTCATCGAGTAAGGTGCACTGGAAGTTGAGAAGTTATAGAAGTAAATGAAATAAAGACAGATGAAAACAATCAAAGTAGTGATGGGCCTCGCCCTTGCGGCGGTGCTGACCGCCTCATGCAGCGGAAATGAAGACGAAATCACGAAGCCCGTGATCAGTGACAAGAACATTGTGGCAAACCCGGTCGACTGTCAGGAATATGCGCGCGGCACCGTCATCCCCGTACAGTTTGCCTTTCATGACGATGTGGAGTTGGGTTCCTACAACATCGAGATCCACAACAATTTCAATCATCACACCCATGGGACCAGCGCAACCGACTGCAAGCTTGACGACGCGAAGATGCCCGTCAACGCCTGGGTGTTCAATCAGGACTACCCTATCCCCGCCGGCAGACAAGACTTCGTGATCCGTCAGGACATCAAGATCCCGGCCGACATAGATCCGGGAGACTACCACTTCATGATCCGGCTGACCAACAAGGCCGGGTGGCAGGAACTCAAAGGCATCAGCATCAAGATCACCAAATAGTATGAAAAGCCTCTCCCCGCTACCCTTCCGAAATGAGGGGGGCAGGGAAGAGGAATGATCCGAACGATGCATCATGGCGAGCGGATGATAATTGGTGCGAATAATGAAGAATGCATTATATCACTAATCACTCATCCCCGTTCATCTCACAATGATCTGCGTACGCATGCGAAAATCCTGATCAGATCAGTCGTAAAAGTGTTATGACCAGCAGATGACGCCCATGCTGCCGGCATTGTGGTTGGCTTTCTGCCTGCGTCGTCTGCGCCATCAGCAGTTAATAATGAATGAAACAATGCCTATCGTGGTACAATAATCAGCCAGATTATCGTTATATAATAGTAGAACTTAAAACCCAAACAACATGACAATGAAAAGAACAGTAATGATCCTTACAGCCTGCGCTATACTCGCAGCATGTCAGCAACAGAACAAGACTGCCGTCAGCCAGGAAGGCAACGACACCACCGCAACCGATTCACTGCATTTCGTGGGCGAACTGCCTGCAGCCGACGGGCCGGGCATCCGCTATGACCTGAGAATCGCCAATGACTCTACGGCCGGGTTTGCCATGACTGAAACCTATCTCGAAGCCGAGAAGGGCAAAGACCAGACAACAGCCTATGCCGGAAAGGCCGAGACCGTCACCAAGACCATTGACGGCAAGGAGGTGAAAGCCTATAAGCTCGCGTCAGGTGTGAACGAGCCCGCCACTTACTTCAAGATGGTCAATGACTCGACCCTGCGCATGGTCAATGAGGACTTGGAGGAAGCAGTAAGCGGACTCAGTTACGACCTGAAGCTGCAACGCTGACAATGAGAGGCGGACGTAAAGCCTTCTGACGCCATGGGCACAGTGATCTCGCATGCCATGGAAATGAATGCCTGACCATCGCGCCAAGGCCCTCTATATAGTAAGGTGATGACTACACAAAGTCATCACCTTTCTTGATTTGTATCTCGTTGACATACTTGCGGATAAGCGCAGAAGAATCCTCTTTTGGACAGATCAGTAGCACATTGTCCTTTTCGGCGACGATATAGCCGTCGAGTCCGTTGATGACTGCGAGCCTTCCTGCAGGCAGTTTGATCACGTTTCCCCGGCTGTTTTCGACGATGACATCGCTGTCAATGACCACATTGTCATTGTCCACCTTCCGCATCGCTTCATAGATGCCGTGCCAGGTGCCTAAGTCAGCCCATCCGAAGCCACATTTCATCACGTAGACATTTTCCGACCTCTCAAGGATCCCATAGTCGATTGACAGGTTCGGATAGAGCGAGAAATGGTCGGTCATGAACTGGTTTTCCTCCTCGAAAGTCCAGTCGGGATTGCCCGTATCCAATTCACGCAGCACACAAGGGAGGAGATTGCAGATCGTTGACCGCAGGAATCGGACATTCGAAAGGAAAATGCCCGTGTTCCAATAGAATTCCTTGCTCTGCACAAACATGGTGGCAAACTCCCGCTCGGGTTTCTCCGTAAACGATTTGACCTTGAAAACATCCTGCCCGGCAGCATCCCCTTTCTGAATGTAACCATAGCCCGGTTCGGGACGCGTGGGCGTGATGCCCATTGTCAGGAGGCAGTCATTGGCAGACACAAATCTGAAACCCTCGGCCACATTGTCTCCAAAGGCACGCTCATCCTGGACAATCTGGTCAGATGGAGACACCATGATGTTGGCATTCGGGTTCAGTCGGCTGATGCGATGCACCGCCCAAGCCACGCTCGGAGCTGTATTGCGGTAGATTGGTTCGGCCATGATCCGCTCCTCCGGAAGATCCGGAAGCTGATCACGGACAAGGTCTGCGTAGACCTGATTGGTATTGATAAAAATATGATCACGGGGAAGAAGCTGGGCAAAACGGTCATAAGTCTGCTGCAACTGCGTGCGTCCACTTCCAAAGAAATCAATAAACTGTTTGGGCAATTTCTCACGGCTACAAGGCCAAAGCCTTCTTCCTTTGCCACCGGCAAGAATAACGCAATAGTTATTTTCGTTAGCCATTATCTTTGCATTGAATGATGATTCTGTGCACTAAGGTACGTAATAAAAATGATAACGGCAAGATTTTAGCATTTTTTCAACCATTTTTTCTCCTGCCTGAACAGCCATCCGAAGCAATGGGCAAGAGCCGTTCCCAAATCGTCCGGCGGCCAATTCCGTCAACGCCACAATCGCGATTGAAAGCCATATTTCCAGTGCAGTCTATCTGAAGAATCCTTATCGAATCGCTGCCTCACATGCAAGTTCCAAAACGAAGTGCAAAAAAAGAGTACCCCTCACTGAGAGATGCAGACGTTCTCGAAGCGTAGCGAGAGGTTGTCTGCATCTCTCAGTGAGGAAAAAGAAACAACTGGCAATACAAATAAAAACGGGAGACCGAAGTCTCCCAAAGATTAACTGACTTTGTATTGCGAAGCGAATGTATCATCAATTAATCTCGGAGCAAAGGTCGCAAATTTTTGCCTTACTCCAAAAGAAAACAGCGAGAAAAGAAATAGCCGGCATTGTTGGCATCAGTCAGTCAACACTGTCACGTGAAATCAAACGCAACAGTACGCCATCAGGAAAGTATATCTGGACGAAGTCGCATGATATGGCCATGCAGCGCAGAAAGAGAACGGCAGCGAATGCCAAGTTCTCCGACGGATTAGTCTGGAGAATTAAAGAATATATTACCAACGACCAGTGGTCTCCAAGACAAATGTCCGGGTATCTGCGCATGAATGAGGGGATAGAGGTGTCCCACCAGTCCATCTATAACATCATCCACAATGACACAACAGGGAAACTTGCTGAAAACACACGGCATAAGATGAAATACAGGCATCGTCCAAAGGGCGGACATCTTCCAATCAAGGA
>JALFRV010000047.1 GCA_022778905.1 Prevotella sp.
CTTTCTCGTATACGCTCTCAAGGAGTCCTGGTCCTAAGCCGTAATAAACTTTATAGACGCAATCAATGATCTTGCCAGTTAACTCATTCTCAGTCATAACTTCCATTACTTTTCACACAGATGATTTTTATTCTTGCGGAGGTTTTTATTCACGCAGAGGCGCGGAGGGCGCGGAGGGCACGGAGACTTCATTCACACGGAGTTATTATTCACACAGAGTCACAGAGTACACAGAGTATCGGCTCGTTGAGCCAGGGAATGATGAGCTTTTGTTAGCATCTTTAGAATCATTCTCTGTGTACTCCGTGGCTCTGTGTGATCATTTTCGAAATTGTACTCCGTGGCTCTGTGTGATCATTTTCGAAATTGTACACCGTGGCTCTGTGTGAGATAATTATAGCTGATTCCCTGTGTACTCTGTGGCTCTGTGTGATCATTTCCGAAATTGTGCTCCGTGGCTCTGTGTGAGATGTTTGAGTGATTACCCCTTAGTCTCTACGGAAGATGTCGCGGGTGTATACCTTATCCTGCACATCGTCGAGCACCTGGTCGTAGCGGTTGGCGATGATGGCATGGGATTCGCGCTTGAACTCGTCAAGGTCGTTGACCACACGGCTGCCGAAGAAGGTGGTGCCATCTTCGAGGGTGGGTTCGTAGATGATGACCTCGGCACCCTTGGCTTTGATACGCTTCATGACGCCCTGTATGCTCGACTGGCGGAAGTTGTCGCTGTTGCTCTTCATCGTAAGACGGTAGACGCCGATCACACATTGCCGTTCGTTGGCTTCGTTGAAGTCACCACGATGGAAATAATCGTAATAGCCCGCCTTATGCAATACCTGGTCGGCAATGAAATCCTTACGGGTGCGGTTGCTCTCCACAATCGCCTGGATGAGGTTCTCGGGCACGTCGGCATAGTTTGCCAACAGCTGTTTGGTATCTTTCGGCAGACAGTAGCCGCCATAACCGAAGGATGGATTGTTGTAGAACGAACCGATGCGCGGATCGAGTCCCACACCTTTGATGATGCTCTGGGTATCGAGTCCTTTCACCTCGGCATAGGTGTCCAGCTCATTGAAGTAGCTCACGCGCAGGGCGAGATAGGTGTTGGCAAAGAGTTTCACTGCCTCGGCTTCTGTCAGTCCCATAAATAATACGGGAATACCCTTATTGTCTGATGCCTGCAGGTTAGGGTTCGCCTCGGAGCCTTGTGCGCCGATGGCTCCTTCGACGAGGAGTTCGGCAAAGCAGTGAGCCGCCTTGTCGAGTCGTTCGTTGTTCTCGGGTCTGCCTACAATGATACGGCTGGGGTAGAGGTTATCGTAGAGCGCCTTACTCTCGCGAAGGAACTCGGGGGCGAAAATGATGTTATCGTTGTTATACCGATTACGCACGCTCTCGGTATATCCCACGGGGATGGTGGACTTGATGACCATGATGGCTTGGGGGTTGACCGCTGCCACGAGTTCGATGACCTCTTCCACATGACGTGTATCGAAATAGTTCTTTTCAGAATCGTAGTTGGTAGGTGTGGCTATGACCACAAAATCGGCATCCTTATAGGCTGAGGCTCCGTCGAGCGTGGCACGCAGATGCAGGTCTTTCTCCGCAAGGTATTTCTCGATGTAATCGTCCTGTATGGGCGACCTGCGGTTGTTGATGAGATCGACTTTCTCGGGCACGACATCGACCGCTACTACTTCGTGATGCTGACTGAGAAGGATGGATACACTCAGGCCCACGTAGCCAGTGCCGGCTACGGCTATGCGATAATTACTCATATGCGTGGTTTTTTCAAATATGCTTGATGATTGGTCTTACCAAAAGAAACATTTCGATTCGGTTCCGCGACAACCTAAGAGGGGAT
Organism: Prevotella sp.; assembly: GCA_022778905.1. Classification (GTDB taxonomy): domain Bacteria; phylum Bacteroidota; class Bacteroidia; order Bacteroidales; family Bacteroidaceae; genus Prevotella. Next base: position 1,868 of record JALFRV010000047.1, read on the forward strand.
CATAAGTGATCTTCCCAGCCTGCGCCTTGCGTCTACAACATCCCCTACCCGCCTTTCCAAACGGGACCTGAAGATATGTCAAGATGCAAAGACGTGTATTGCCGGAAACCGCCTCCAAGACGGACTGCACAACAGGACCGTATAGAGAAGAATGAATAGCTTTGCTCATGTACCCACCGACAATCGTAAATACCGCTCTCTCGTAATGTGTCTGTGTTACGCTTCCGTCTCGCAGAATCGTCATATTTGTCCTTTGCAGTGCAAAGTTACATTTTTTTTTGAAAGTTAGTTTCAAAGTCAAGGGCCAAATCGTCAATTATATTAAAATAACACATATTTAACACGTTTCGGAAGGAATCAGGGTCCAAAGACCGACTTTTTCTTGATGATTCTATCTTCGGACCAAGAATTTATGCGTAATTTTGTGCCTGAAAATGACAACTATGATGAAATCAATTACCACTCGACGGACCATCCGTCAATACAGCACCAAAGAAGTTTCGGATGAGTTGCTGAACAGGCTGCTCGCTGAAGCTGAACGTACACCGACCATGGGCAACCTGCAACTTTATTCCATCGTGATCACCCGTGATGCCGGAATGAAGAAGAAATTAGCGCCCGCACATTTCAACCAGCCGATGGTGGAGGGAGCGCCCGTTGTCTTGACTGTCTGCGCAGACTTCCGCCGCACCACACTCTGGGCGGAACGACGGAAAGCGCAGCCGGGCTATGACAACTTCCTGAGCTTCATCAATGCGGCCACAGATGCGCTGCTTTACGCCCAGACCTTCTGCAATATAGCCGAAGAAGAAGGGCTCGGCACCTGTTTCCTCGGGACGACGGTCTATATGCCGCTGCAGATCATCGACATTCTTCAACTGCCCCGGCTCGTCATGCCCATCGCAACGATCACCATGGGATGGCCCGATGAGAACCCTGCCCTATCCGACCGCCTGCCACTCGCGGCCATGATCCATCAGGAGACTTACCAGGACTACACGCCCGAACGCATCGACGCTTTCTATCAGGAGAAAGAGGCGCTGCCCGAGAATCAGCACTTTGTCGAAATCAACCACAAGGAGACTTTGGCACAGATCTTTACTGATATCCGCTATACGCGTAAAGACAACGAGGCAATGAGCGATGGCCTGCTGGCTGCCTTGAGGCAACAGGGATTCTTGGGAGAAGGACGATAGGGATGAGGATATGATAGGGATGAAGGGATGATCCCTTGATGAAACGCAGGGCACGGGCCTTGTGCAGGATTACCCCCGGTTCCCCTTGCGGGCGGAGACGCAGATCCGTCCCTACTGGCACTCGGGCCTGTCGGTATGGTCTCTCCGCCACCTGAGGGGAGGTTCTTTTCAGTCATCATTTCGCACCCCACAGAACAAAGGCATTTTGCGTGTGAGCGAGACCGTTACAAAATGCGCCTGTCAGCAAAACTGACAAGCTGTCAACTGCCAATAAGTTTACAAAAAAGAAAATTTTCTGAACGTTTACAGCAGCCCGTGTTTTCTTTTTTGAAAACTTTAATAGAATTGTTACGTGGAAATACATCCAAAAACTTTCTTTATTCAAAAATAAGTCGTAGCTTTGCACACACAACTTGAACAACAATTGAAATGAAAGACTTAAAGACATACACCTTTGAGGAAGCCTACCAAGCTTCCTTAAACTATTTTGGCGGAGACGAACTGGCTGCCAGAGTATGGGTAAACAAGTATGCAATGAAAGACAGTTTCGGGAACATCTATGAGCAATCCCCGGCTGACATGCACTGGCGTATAGCCAACGAAATCGCCCGGATCGAAGACAAGTACAAGAATCCCATCCCTGCCAAGGAAATCTTCGACCTCTTGGATCATTTCCGCTACATTGTCCCGGCAGGCAGTCCGATGACCGGTATCGGCAATGAACGCCAGGTGGCAAGCCTCAGCAATTGCTTCGTGGTCGGATTAGACGGCAATGCAGACTCCTACGGTGCCATCATGAAAATTGACGAAGAGCAGGTGCAACTCATGAAGCGCCGGGGAGGCGTAGGCCATGACCTCAGTCACATCCGCCCGAAAGGATCACCTGTAAACAATTCGGCCCTCACTTCTACAGGGTTGGTTCCGTTCATGGAACGCTATTCCAACTCCACCCGAGAGGTGGCCCAGGACGGACGGCGCGGAGCCTTGATGTTGTCCGTCAGCATCAAGCATCCCGACAGCGAAGCGTTCATCGACGCCAAGATGACGGAGGGCAAGGTGACCGGAGCGAATGTAAGTGTGAAGATTGACGACGCATTCATGCGCGCCGCTGTAGCCGACAAGCCCTACGTACAGCAGTTCCCCATCGAGGGTGACAAGCCCTTCGTAAAGAAAGAAATATCAGCCCGGAAACTCTGGGAAAAGATTGTCCACAACGCATGGAAGAGCGCCGAGCCGGGCGTACTGTTCTGGGACACGATCCTCCGTGAAAGTCTCCCAGACTGCTATGCCGACCTCGGCTTCCGCACCGTGAGCACGAACCCGTGCGGCGAGATCCCCCTGTGCCCGTATGACTCCTGCCGCCTGTTGAGCATCAATCTCTTCAGCTACGTCGTCCATCCTTTCACGAAGGACGCCTACTTCGACTACGAACTGTTCAAAAAGCACGTCCAGCTGGCACAACGCATCATGGACGACATCGTAGACTTGGAAATGGAAAAGATCGAAAAGATCATGGAGAAGATCAAGAGTGATCCTCAGTTCCAGGAAGTAAAACAGACTGAGTACCACCTTTGGGAGAAGATCAAGCGAAAGAGCGGTCTTGGCCGTCGGACCGGAGTAGGCATCACGGCCGAAGGGGACATGATAGCCGCTATGGGACTTCGCTACGGTACCCAGGAGGCAACCGATTTCTCGGTCAATGTGCACAAGCTCCTGGCGCTCAACGCCTATCGCTCTTCAGTGACAATGGCGGCCGAGCGTGGTGCTTTCGGCGTTTATGACGCCAAGCGCGAGGAGAACAATCCCTTCGTCCTTCGCATCAAGGAGGCGGATCCCGAACTCTTTGCCGACATGCAGAAATATGGTCGTCGCAACATCGCCTGTCTGACCATCGCCCCCACGGGCACGACTTCGCTGATGACGCAGACCACGAGCGGCATTGAGCCCGTCTTCATGCCGGTCTACAAGCGTCGTCGCAAGGTCAATCCGAACGATACGGACGTGCATGTCGATTTCGTGGACGAGGTTGGCGATTCGTTCGAAGAATATATCGTCTATCATAGCAAATTCTTGGAGTGGATGAAGATCAACGGCTTCGATGAGAAGAAACGCTATACTCAGGAAGAGATTGACGCACTCGTCGCAAAGTCACCTTACTATAAAGCAACGGCCAATGACGTAGACTGGCTCATGAAAGTCCGCATGCAGGGAGCCATTCAGAAGTGGGTGGACCATTCCATTTCTGTCACCGTCAACCTGCCCCACAATGTAGACGAGGCACTGGTCAACAAACTCTATGTCGAAGCATGGAGGAGCGGATGCAAGGGATGCACGATCTATCGTGACGGCAGCAGGGCAGGCGTGATGGTATCCGTCTCCAAGAAAGACAAGAAGAAGGAAGAGAAGGAACAGGTGAAGGACAACAACATCGAGGAGCTTGCCAACTCACTGTGCGTGCGCCCGGAAGTAGTCGAAGTACGCCCGAAAGAACTGGAATGCGACGTGGTCCGCTTCCAGAACAACAAGGACAAGTGGGTGGCTTTCGTCGGATTGTTAGACGGCTATCCCTACGAGATCTTCACCGGTCTGCAGGATGACGACGAGGGAATCGTGCTACCCAAGACGATCACCAAAGGCAAGATCATCAAACAGACCAACGAAGACGGCACCCATCGTTACGATTTCCAGTTTGAGAACAAGCGTGGCTATAAGACAACCGTCGAAGGACTCTCCGAGAAATTCAATCCCGAGTACTGGAACTATGCCAAGCTGATCTCCGGCGTGCTCCGCTATCGCATGCCCATTGACCATGTCATCAAGCTCGTCGGCTCACTCCAGCTGAAGGACGAGAGCATCAACACCTGGAAGAACGGTGTGGAACGCGCCTTGAAGAAATACATCGTCGACGGCACTCAGGCCAAGGGACAGACCTGCCCCGTATGCGGCCACGAGAGCCTCATCTATCAGGAAGGCTGCCTCATCTGTACCAACTGCGGAGCCAGCCGCTGCGGATAAGACATCCGTACATTACTCATTGCAGGGACGCGTGGGCGCGTCCCTGCAATTTTTTATCTGTCACCCTGCACGGGGGGATATACAGCCACGGCAACCGCCTCTATATGCTCCCTGTAACAGTATATATAACTTTACTTTCGCAAGTTCATGGAGAAGGAGGATTATAAGTAAGAAAGGAACGGTTCGTTCCTATGGGTTCTCCAATGAGAAGGTCATATAGGGCTTTCCCATCCGTGGCAAGTCGGTCTTCTTGCATGTTCGCCGCCGGAAGTGGCGCGACAGTTCCACCGGTTCCATCTTTACCTACAATTATGATGACCTGACGGCTGAGGGAAGCAAGTTGAGCCCTGAGTTCGTCGCTTTTTAAAAAGAAGCGGATTGAGTCCAGGGCCGAGAGCATCAAACGCTTGACCTGTCCTCCTCCATGATGCTCATAGCCCGCACCGTGTTCCCCAGGGCAAGAATTACCAATGACCGGTTCCATGTGCAGAAACTTTACTATGATGCACTGGACGACATGCGTATCTCGTATCGCTGGATGGCGCGCGACCTGGAGAATGAGGAGATAAGAACAGCCAAAAAGATAGGGCAGGAGTACAGAGCCTTCAGATACGCCAATGGAGATACGCGTAAGCAGTTGCTGGCACGTGCAAAGTTCATTCTCACCAGACATCAATCCAAATGGACCAAGAGTCAGCAGTTGAGGGCGGACATCATTTTCGAATACTATCCCAAACTGCGTCAAGCCTATGATCTGGCCATGGAACTGACGGATATTTACAACTGTAAGAGCCAGATTGATGCGGCAAGGCTGAAACTGGCAAAATGGTTCAATAAGGTAGAGAAATTGGGCACTGATGACTTCTATACCGTCATCAACACGTTCGAGAACCATTACGACACAGTCCTTAACTTCTTTGTCAACCGGGCTACCAATGCATCCGCCGAGTCGTTCAATGCAAAGGTCAAGGCATTCAGGGCGCAATTCAGAGGAATGACTGATATACCATTCTTTCTCTTTAGGCTGATGAAATTATGCGCATAAATTGGAACGCTTGCCACCCACTTTTCAGACTGTCCCAAGTTAACTTGGTGACTATGCACATCTGTTGAGAGGTACCATTCGGTATGTTTTTTCTCACACAGAGCCACAGAGAGCACAGAGATTGTTATCATATCCAAAACCAACATTCACAACGAATGGCATTGTCGGAGCCATCCTGCATACCCCCTTCTCTATCGGATCGGCGATCCGACTCCTCTGTGTGCTCCGTGACTCTGTGTGAAAAATAACAGCTGTAACCCTTTATGTATTACACAAGAAACTGCAGTTACAACATGATGATAATACGATAGCTGCAGTTTTTGTTTTTGAATATCACATGTAGGCTGCGGTATGTTTACTTCTTGGGGGCCTTATTTGAAAGATTGTCAGATGGCTGGATCGGAGATGACTGTGCTATAAGCCGGTGGATGAGAATGTCCTTTTAACAAACCACCTCTGTCAAAAGGAACCGAACACGGAAATGGGCGCAGAAAGACGGATATTCAAAATAAATGATTATCTTTGTCCAATCCATTCCGGACGACCGCCCGTATCTTTTCTCCACCGAAAGGACTGACAAAAGCTAAAGGTGCAAAGGACATTCGAAAAGCGTTCGGACCAAATTTGACGGGCAGCAGGAAGACTGTGAGAAGTCGGCGGGAAACGGAAGAGACAAAACGACAGTGCATAATCAACAACACGACATCATGATACTTGAAGACAGTTACATCACCCTGACCAACCTGCGGTTTCACGCTCTCCACGGCGTGATGCCACAGGAGCAGGTGGCAGGCAACGATTATTCCGTCAGTCTACGCATCCGTTTTGACGCCGGCAAAGCCATGCTGACGGACGACGTGAACGACACGATCAACTATGCTGAGGTCTACCGGATCGTGCGCGAAGAGATGAGGCGCCCCGACCGGTTGATCGAGCATGTGGCCCACCGCATTGCCGACCACATCGCCCGGACATTCCCCACCCTATCGGCCATAAACATCAAGCTCGTCAAGCTCAATCCGCCGATCGGCGCAGATTGTGACGGAGCCGGCATCGAATTACACTTAATAAATGATAAAACTAAACCTTAGTTCGCGGTTTTATGACCAAAAAGCAGTAATTTTGCAAAGATATTTGAAAGAGATGAAGAAACGTTTCCTGTCATTGATGCTGCTGATGGCGCTCATGGCCGTGACAGCCATTGCGGCGCCACGGCGTTTCACGCTCGTCATCGATCCTGGACACGGAGGCCATGACACCGGTGCTTTAGGGGCAATATCCAAAGAGAAGGACATCAATCTCAACGTTGCGCTTGCCTTTGGAAGCTATGTTGAACGCAACAATCCTGACGTCCGGGTGATCTATACGCGCAAGTCGGATGTCTTCATCCCACTTCAGGAGCGCGCGAACATCGCCAATCGCCACAAAGCAGATCTCTTTATCTCCATCCATACCAATGCCCTGCCCAACGGAAAGATTGCCCGCGGTTTCGAGACTTACACCCTCGGAATGCACCGGGCTGCCGACAATCTTGACGTGGCGAAGCGTGAAAACGCCGTCATCCTTATCGAGAAGGACTACAAACAGCGCTATCAGGGCTTCGATCCCAATTCGTCCGAGAGCTACATCATGTTCGAATTCATCCAAGGGCGCAACATGGAGAAGAGTGTGGACCTTGCCAAGATGATTCAGGGAAATGTCTGTGCGGTGGCCAACCGCCCAGACAAGGGCGTCCATCAGGCCGGCTTCCTCGTGCTCAGAGAGACCTCCATGCCCAGCTGTCTCATTGAGCTCGGCTTCATCACCACGGCAGACGAAGAACAGTCGCTCAACAGCAGCACCACGGTGGACAACATTGCCCGAGGCATCTATCTCGCTTTCAACAATTACAAAAAGAAATACGACGAAGGCATTGTCGTTCCTTACAAGGCGGAAAAGAATCAGGCTCCGGAAATCCCGGCCATCGTTCAGGAAGCCTATCAGCCTCAGGAAGCAAAACCGGAACCGGTCAAGGCACAGCCGGAAAACACTGTCGTACAACCGCAACTGGAGCAGCCCAAGGCACCGGCCGCACCTGCTGCCGATCAGGGCAAGCCGGTCTTCAAGGTACAGATATTGGCCAGCAGCCGGCTGCTGAAGGCAGGGGACAGCCAGTTGAACGGCGTCAGCGACTTCGAGGTCTTTCAGGAAGGCGGCCTGTACAAGTACACGCTCGGTTCCTCCAACAACTATAACGACATCTATAAATTGCGCAAGTCGGTTTTAGACAAGTTCCCACAGGCTTTCATCATTGCCTTCAAGAACGGTGAAAAGATGAATGTCAACCAGGCCATCCAGGAGTTCAAGGCCAGAAGATGACCGCGCAACGGATGAGCATGCACGGTCAGGCAGGTAAAAAAACAGTATAATCGGGAGTATCAGTATGAAGTTTTTCTCAAAGGAAGTAAAGATTGCAATGGTCGCCATTTGCGGGATCGTCATTCTCTTCTTCGGAATGAATTTTCTGAAGGGAATGTCCGTCTTCTCAAACGACAATATCTATTTCATCAAGTTCAAAGACATCAGCGGCCTGTCGGCCTCCAATCCGATCTTCGCCGACGGCTATCAGGTGGGCGTCGTCAAAGGTATAGACTATGATTACGACGGCAACGGCGACATCGTCGTGCGCTTCGGCGTCGACAACAACCTGCGTATTCCCAAGGGAAGTTCTGCCGAAATCAGCAGCGACCTCATGGGCAACGTGAAGATGAATCTTCTTTTGGCCAGCAATCCGCGCGAACGCGTCAATCCCGGAGACACCATTATCGGCAACACCAGCAGCGGACTGATGGGCACCGTCTCTGCCCTTGTGCCTTCCGTAGAGAAGATCCTGCCCAAGCTGGACTCCATCATGACCAGCCTGAACACCTTGCTCGCCGATCCCGCCATCGCGCAGTCACTGCACAACATCCGTGACGTGACCTCAGACCTGACGACATCCTCCAAGCAGCTGAACACCCTGTTGGCCGGACTCAACAAACAAGTACCGGGCTTGTTCGCCCAAGCCAACGGAATCCTGAGCAACACCTCGACCCTCACCGCCAATCTTGCGGCCGTCGATGTGGCCGGAACCATGGCACAGGTCAACCAGACCTTGGCCAACGTGCAGACGCTCACGCAGCGGCTCAACAGCAACGAAGGCACCCTCGGACTGCTCATGAACGACGACGCCCTCTATCATCGGCTGAACGCAACCGTCATGAGTGCCGACTCCCTGTTGATCAATGTGCGGGAGCATCCGAAGCGGTATGTCCACTTCTCTGTGTTCGGAAGGAAAGACAAATAGCCATGCCGGACCATGGGGAAAGTATTCGCGGAAAAAGCACAAAATAGAATTAGTCTAAATTAATGCATCATATGTTCCACGGAGACGGCATTTTCCGAAAATCCGTTTCTATCAGATGGGTCGGGCAAAAGGATCGGATGTTTCACCGTTAAAGTAAATCGTTCCAATCAACATGTCACAAACAACTCAAAATCAAAACCTTATACATACACAAATCGACATATCTGTTACAGATTGATGACATATCCGCTAAAGTGCGTAAATCACGGAACTTATGGCATCTCCCAGAAATTTATCCAAAACATGCGATTTGCCTCATTCAGATATTTTTGCGACATTTGCATCTGCAATAACAAATTGAATCGTCGAAAGACTAAAACGATATAATTTTATAGATGAAAGTGAGTCCTGATGCTTGTTGGGACAATGCTCTTGCGCTCATCCGCGAGAATGTTTCCGAACAGCAGTATAACACCTGGTTCAAGCCGATCGTCTTCGAATCGTTCAAAGATTCGACGAAGACGCTGTTGGTTCAGGTACCCAGTCCTTTTGTTTATGAGTACTTGGAAGAGAACTATGTGGACTTGCTGAGCAAAGTGCTGAAGCGGACATTCTGCGAAGGAATCCGGCTCACTTATCGTGTGGTGACGGACAAGGAGCACAATCTCTCACAGAACATTGAGGCTGATACGTCCGACGCATCATTGGCCCCGAAACAGCAGACACGGGCCAACCAGCCGCCAACCCTATTGGATGCAGCCCAGCCACAGCTCGATTCGCAGCTGAATCCTCACCAGACGTTCAACAACTTCATTGAAGGCGACAGCAACAAACTCCCCCGATCGGTGGGCTTCTCTATCGCCGAGCACCCCAACAACAATCAGTTCAACCCGATGTTCATCTACGGACCGTCGGGCTGTGGAAAGACCCACCTGATCAATGCCATCGGTGTGCGGGCAAAACAGCTTTACCCGCAGAAGCGCGTACTTTACATCAGCGCGCGCCTCTTCCAGGTTCAGTACACCAATGCCGTGCTTCAAAACACGACCAACGACTTCATCAACTTCTATCAGACCATTGACATCCTGATCGTCGACGATATCCAGGAATGGATCACGGCGGCCAAGACGCAAGACACCTTCTTCCATATCTTCAACCATCTCTTCCGCAACGGCAAGCGCATCATCTTGGCTTCGGACCGTCCGCCGGTAGACCTGAAAGGCATGAACGAGCGACTGCTGACCCGCTTCTCCTGCGGGTTGATTGCCGAGTTGGAGAAACCGAACGTGCAACTCTGCATCGATATCCTCAACAGCAAGATCCGCCGCGACGGCCTCAAGATCCCTCAGGAAGTCATCCAGTTTATCGCCCAGACAGCCAACGGCAGTGTCCGCGACTTGGAAGGCGTGATCAACAGCCTGCTCGCCTACTCCGTCGTCTACAACAGCAGCATAGACATGCGACTGGCAGAGCGCGTCATCAAGCGTGCCGTCAAAGTGGATGACAAGCCCCTGACCATTGATGATATCCTCGAGACGGTATGCGGCCATTTCAACGTGAGCACGGCTGCCGTCAACGGAAAGAGCCGCAAGCGCGATCTCGTGACGGCCCGTCAGGTGTCGATGTATCTTGCCCAGAAGTATACAAAGATGCCGGCATCGCGCATCGGAAAACTCGTCGGAAACCGCGACCACTCCACCGTGATCCACAGTTGTGCACAGGTTGAGAACCGTCTGAAGATCGACCACGACTTCCAAGACGAAATCCAAAGCATCGAAAATTCCTTCAAACTGAAATAGCGGACAGCCGGATGCGGCTACTGCAGACAAAGTGAAAGCCTTCCCCGGACGCAATGTTCAGGGAAGGCTTTTCATATGTCCCGACTGCAGAAACGCCGGCTCAGAAAGGTTTTTAACCCGTATCGGTCATTAGCGTCCAAACTGATTTTGTCCGATAGCAGGGCAGATTGCCTGTTGGGGATCCGAAGGCGTAGCGGGCTACGTCAAGGGAGCCCGGCAGGAAAGATGTCCTGCAAGCGGACGCAAGCAGTCGGAAAGCAGGAAAGGACAAGAATAAATGTGCCGCTGCAATCTGATGGCCGATTGGGGTTTAAACGGGCCCGATCCGGCATCCCGCAATGCCGCCGGGGAGGGATGTATCGTCCGGCCTGCCGAAAGCTATCCTTTCGGGCCTCGAGAGCTATCCTCCGGGCGGGCAAGAGCTATCCTCCGGGCAGCCCGGAGGATAGCTTTGCAGAGCCCTCTGCAAGTGATTGAGAATGAGGGCCTACAGTTGCAGGCGCAAGCCGGCTGTGATCCATGCACCCGGCTGGGGCACATTGCCATAGTCGACATAGTGCTTTCCGGTCAGGTTGTCTGCCTCGATGTAGAACTGCCAGCGCTTTCTGTCCCAGGAAAGACGGGCATCGACGACGCCGTAAGGACTGTAACGGACCACGTTTCCGCTGACATCCGTGTAGGAACCGACACGGTCCTGATAGCGGTAATTGATGTTCAGGAGCACGTGGGCCAGCGGAGAGAGCTGCAGACCGGCCACAAAATGATGGCGGAGGTATTCAAAGGCATACTTGCTCTGGATGCCGTCCTCCTCCTTCTGCTGCTGGTCCATATAGCCGTAGGCCACCTTCAGCCGTTGCAGCACATGCTGGGACGGCAGCCACTGCATGAAGTTGTCAGTGGCTGAAGCCTCCGCGCCGAAGGAGTTGACGCGTCCGAAATTGATCGAAGTCCATTCAGCGTCCGGACCAAGTTTCGTATCCCGGATCCAGTCGATGAGA
>JALFRV010000154.1 GCA_022778905.1 Prevotella sp.
GGCATGGGCATCATCCGCAAGGCCTTGTGGATCATCGGCCTGCTGACGTTGCTCAGCGGGATCGTCGGCGTGAGCAACATCATGCTCATCACGGTGAAGGAGCGTACAAGGGAATTCGGCATCCGGAAGGCCATCGGGGCCAAACCGTGGTCGATCCTGAAGCTGATCATCGTTGAAAGCATCATCATCACCACCTTCTTCGGCTATGTCGGGATGGTCATGGGCATAGCCGCCAACCAGTATATGGATGCGACTGTCGGGCACATGCAGGTCGACTCAGGCCTTTTCACGGCCACAATGTTCCTGAATCCGACCGTGGGTTTCGACGTCTGTGTGGAGGCGACGGTCGTCATGATCATTGCCGGGACGATCGCAGGGCTGATTCCTGCCCGCAAGGCTGCCCATATCCGGCCGATCGAAGCATTAAGAGCAGAATAGCCTATGAGGGTAGATATCGATACATACAGGGAAATCCTCGACACACTGACACGCAACAAGAGCCGGTCGTTCCTGACAGGATTCGGTGTCTTCTGGGGCGTCTTCATGCTCGTCGGACTGATAGGAGGCGGTCAAGGACTCAAGCAAATGCTGTCCAACAACTTCGAAGGGTTTGCCACGAACTCCGCTATCATCTTCGCACAGCCGACCACCAAGGCCTACGCCGGTTATCGGAAAGGACGCCGGTGGACCATGGTGTATCGGGATATAGAGCGGTTGAAGGCTCAGGTTCCTGAGCTCAGCGTTGTCTCGCCGATGCTTACATCATGGGGAAACAGTGTCACCTTCAGTGACAAGAAAGCCAACTGCAATCTCAAGGGACTGCTGCCTGATTATGCGGAAGTGGAAACGCCCAAGCTCTATTATGGCCGCTTCCTGAACGAGATGGATATTCTGCAGCGAAGGAAAGTATGTGTGCTCGGCAAGAAGATCTATAAAACGCTCTTTCCGGGTGGCGGTGATCCCTGTGGCAAATTGGTCCGGATCGACTCTATTTATTATAATGTGGTCGGGGTAGACTATCACGGCGGCAACATGAACATCAATGGGAGTGCGGAGGAAAGCGTCGTGATCCCGATTACATTCATGCAGTCAGACTATAACATGGGCGATCAGGTGCACATCATCTGCACAACGGCCAAGCCGGGTGTAAAGATGAGCAGCATATCGGGGAGGATACGTGAGGTCCTGGGACGTGCCCATCATGTCGATGCCACGGACGAGAAGGCGATCACCGTCTTCAACACCGAAGTGATGTTTGGCATGATGGACAGCCTCTTCCAAGGCGTCAATTTCCTGATCTGGCTCGTCGGCATCGGTACCCTGCTGGCCGGAGCCATCGGCGTCTCCAACATCATGATGGTCACCGTGAGGGAACGTACGGTCGAGATAGGTATCCGAAGAGCTATCGGCGCAACGCCCCGCAATATCCTCGGACAAATCATTTCGGAGAGCATGATCCTGACTGCCGTGGCGGGAATGAGCGGCATCCTCTTCTCTGTCGTCATCCTCCAGATGTTGGAAATGGGCACTACGACGGATGGAATCGTCACGGCCCACTTCCAGATAGGATTCTGGACGGCTGTCGGTGCGGTGTTGCTCTTGAGCCTGTTAGGCGTGTTAGCCGGACTTGCACCTGCCCTCCGGGCCATGGCCGTCAAACCGGTGGATGCCATCCAGGACGAATGAGGCCATGCGGGAGGCATCCTTCAGCATGGATCCTCATCAGGGAGGAGGATGACAGCCGGTGAGGCTTGAATGCAGGGGTGCCTGTCGGATTGGATAAAGCGAACAATTATGAATGAAATAAAATGAAGAAGTATTTGAAATTTATCATTGCCGCGTTGTTGCTATTGGTATTCATCGGAACTTTCGTGTTCCTGTGGATCAAATCGCAGCCGCAGCCTGTGGCCTACGAAGAGTTTGTGCCCAAGGTGACCGATCTGAAGAAATCGACCGTGGTGACCGGCAAGATCGAACCGAGAAACGAGGTGAACGTGAAGCCCCAGATATCGGGCATCATCACCGAGATCTACAAGGAGGCCGGGCAGATGGTCACGGCCGGAGAGATCATTGCTAAGGTGAAGGTAATACCGGACATGGGCCAACTGAGCAGCGCACAGGCCAGATTGCGTTTGGCCAACGTCAACGTGAAACAGGCGAAGATAGACTATGACCGTGAGAAAGTGCTGTTTGACAAGGGATTGGTGAGTGCGGACGAATACGACAAGATACGCCAGAACTACAATCAGACGCGTGAAGAGGTGCGTGCGGCCGAAGACAATCTCGAGGTCGTGCGTGACGGTGTGTCGAGAAGCAATGCCAATACGAGTTCGACGCTTGTGCGCTCTACGATCACGGGACTGATCCTCGATGTGCCGGTGAAGGTTGGCAACACGGTCATTCTGAGCAATACATTCAATGATGGAACGACGATCGCCACGGTCGCCAATATGAACGATCTGATCTTCCGTGGCAATATTGATGAGACGGAAGTCGGGCAGCTCGTGACCGGAATGCCCATGAAAATCACCATCGGCGCTCTTCAGGACCTGCGACTGCAGGCCTCTTTGGAGTACGTATCGCCGAAAGCGGTGGAGAGCAATGGCGCCAATCAGTTTGAGATCAAGGCTGCCGTTCAGGCCAATCAAGGCAGTCAGATCCGCAGCGGTTACAGTGCGACGGCAGAGATCGTGCTTGCCTCGGCCTCAAACGTGTTGACCGTCCCGGAGAGCGCGATCGAGTTCAGCGGTTCGGACACCTATGTCTATGTCGTCAAGGGCAGCGGCGATTCCAAGACCTATGAGCGACGGCAGGTGCAGACGGGGCTGAGCGACGGCATCAATATCGTCATCAAGAGCGGCATCTCGGTCAAGGATAAGGTCCGGGGACCGAAGATCGTCAAGGATACAGACAACGGATGACGCTCCGTGGAAGACAAATGAAAGCCGGTGAGACCTCAAACGAGGGAGCACCGGCTTTGTCATGAAATCCTGATATTTATTTATCTCACTGCGATTTTCTTTCCTCCGCAGATGTAAATGCCGCTGAGTGGTGCGCTGTTAAGGCTTTGCCCGTTCAGCGCGAAGCAGTTTTCGCTTTCTCTATAGCTGTCTTTCCGAAAGACCAAACCGATGCCTTGGGTTGTCGGAAGGAATCTTTTCAGTTCATAAAGTGCCGGATTTGCCCGGCCCGTATTGTTGTTCCAGAGCCCGCGGTTGATCCAGCTTCCGATCACACTGTTGTTTTTTCCGTTCTCTTCCGGGAACCACCAGTAGAGCGCGTTAACGTTGTCGTGCCGATTGAGCACATCTATGAGCGATCGGGTGAAGGCAGCCTGTCCATCCGGACTGACCGGCCAGACACCGGAGAAGTCGGTGATGTATTCCGTGGGTTGATACTGATAATAGTAGGCAGTCTCCACGATCTGGACCTTCTTAGACGCAAAGCGCGTGGCCAACTGCGTCAGCAGATGGTCTAAATTGGTCAGGTCGCCGTGCCAGAAGGGATAGTAGCTGAGGCCGATGATGTCGTAATCAATGCCTGAAGCTTCAATCCGGTCGTAGTAATTGATCGTTGTCGTGATGTTCTTGGCCTGTTCCGTGTGGAGGATGATACCGGCTGAGGGACAGATTTCGCGGCATGCGCGGACGGCACTTTTCAAGTAGGAGGCCAATGTTGTCCAGTTTGCGTCGTGATAAGCATCGACCTTGCCTTCCGGCCACAGCATTCCGAAGGAGATTTCGTTGCCTGGCTGGATGAAATCCGGTGTTGCGCCATGGCTGGCCAGATATTCCAAGCTGCGCTTCGTGTATCGGTAGACCGTATCTGCCATCTCCTCCGGCGTGGCCGAAGCCCATGACTGCGGCTTGTATTGCTTTCCCGGATCAGCCCAGGAGTCCGAATAATGGAAATCGACCATCAGTTTGTGACCGGCCTCCTTGATTCGTCTGCCGAGGGCCGCCACGTACTCCAAGTCCTGGCAAACACCCGAGCGTTTGTCCTCTTCTGATGCTTTAGACGGATCGACGAACAGGCGCACACGCTGCGCATTCCATCCCACAGCCTCCGACCGGAGATAGGTGAGCAGGTTGCCCACAGCCTTTCCGTCCTGGTCAAGAAAGCTGACGCCGGCCTGCTCGTAGGCTGTCAGCAGCGAGATGTCGCCACCTATATATTTCTGTGCATGCGAGACGAAGGGTAGCATGCTTAAACAAGTTACGGCGAATGTAAAGATTGTCGTTTTCATTTTGCGTAGTTTTGTTTTATAAAGGCCACTGCTGTTGTTGCGGCACTGTCCATCTGTTTGCCTTTAGTAGTTCTGCTTTACTTAACCACGAATTTCTTTCCGTTTCTGATATAGATGCCTTTGCCCAGCTGTTCGGGTGAGTCAATATTTACACGTCGACCGTCGATCGTGTAGATGGCACTGTTCAGGGGCTGGTTGAAGGTGACGTTGTTGATGCCGGTTGTCGGGGTTACATCGTTCACCAAGTATTTGCTATTGGTGTCTTTTTCTGCACTTATCTCAAAGTAAGAGGTTTGGAAAATGCCGTTCACATCGACAGTCTGTGGTGATCCGGTGCCTGTGCTGACCACGAAGCTCACGAAATCATCGGCACTGTTGACGGTGAACGATTTCACGAACCAGCTCTTGCCGTTGACCGTTTCTGTAGATGTGACTTTATCGCCGGGCCAACTGCTGTTCTTCGGAGCGTGTGAGCCATCGCCTCCCCAGGTCCAGAAGTTGATACCTGCCGTTGTGTTCCAGCCGGAGTTGTCGGCATTGACATAGATCTTTATCTCGTATGGATTGAAAATGCTGATGGTATAGTCGCGGCTTGTAATGCCGGATACCGTTCCGTTGAGGAGCAATCCGGCCATTAAGGTACAGTCGGTGGTGATATCGATGGACGTTCCACTTGACACAACCGTTCCGTTTGTTGCAGATGGGGTAGTGCCGTCGGTGGTATAGACGAGCTTTGCGCCTGTGCTTGCTGTCACGGCCGTGAGTGTAGCCTTGAAGGTACTGGTATAGTTGCCGCTTGCCTTGTCGATCCATGCGGTATTGGTCGACTTCGACAGATAGTACTCGTAGTGCATGCCACTCAATATCTTCACGTAGCTGTCGTTGCTGTACGAAGGCATGGGGGTGAGAGAACTGAATCGCACGATCAGACTGCCTTTGTTGCCCGTAACACTGTTGATAAACTCCGTGGGAGTACTCTTCAGGTTGGTGTAGGTGCTGGTATTGACAATGCCTGCAGCCTTGCGGGCAAGAATCATCGCCTTGATGTCTTGCTTGTAAGCCTTCCAGTGCTTGAAGAACACGCAGGGTGTGCCTGGCATAGCCATGAGATAAGCATTGGCAGCCAAGGTATCTTTCTTGAGTGGGTCTTGTTGTGCGGAGGCTGAACGGTATTCAGTATCGTGGTTCTCTACGAATGTCACTGCGTATTGACGATAGTTGGCGTCGTGCATGAGATTGTTCGTCGAGTTGAGTGCCGTGAGGTTGCTGCCGTTATTGAAAGCATCACGCACATTGTAACGGAACTGGAAGTCGAAAGCAGCCGACCGCTTTCCGGTACCGTTAATCCAGTTCTCAATGTTGCTGTTGCTGTCCCAATATTCGCCTACAGAATATTCCACGCCTGCAGCGGTGTTGTATTCGCCCACATGCGATGCACTGAATCCTTTTACCATGTCATAACGGAATCCGGTATAGCCAAGGTCGTTGAGCAGATATTTCTCATAAGCCTTCACGATGGTCTTCACGTTTGCGCTGTTATGATCAAGGTCGCGCATTCCGCTCCAGTCTTCGCCTTCGTCTTTGTTCTGACTGAGTGCAACGCCGTCTTTGGCTGCCTGGGTAGCCGTTGCTCCACCATCGTCGTTGGATGTGATATCGGTCGGGAGAAACTGATAGGTTACGCCATTATATACTTCTGCCGGAAATCCAAACCATCCATTGGTGTTGTGATGATTCACCACCACGTCGGCAATGGTACCCAATCCCTTGGATTTGAAAGTGCTGATCATCGAACGGAGCTGGCTCTCTGATCCGAATGAGGAGTTCTGATTGAAATAATAATAAGGTGTATAGCCCATGGTGTTGTATGTCTCGAGGCATTTACCACTTTGGGGAACCCATATCAGATTAAAGAACTGCGACAGTTCATCGGCTTGCGATTCTAATTTCGACCATTGGGAATCATCGAAAGAGTCCCAATAGAAACCTTGTAACATGACTCCACCGTAATTGGCTGGCCACCCCTGAGCCATTGCATAAAGGGAAATCGTAGCCGCAATTATTAGAGAATAGAATCGTTTCATAAAGTTAATAGTATAAATCCGGAGCGAATATACAACTTATTTCGCAACAATAAGTTATGTTTTGCTATTGTTTTTGATTTTTCTGTTGTGCAATCGTTTGCATGTCTGATATCGATATTCTGCATATTTCAATTGTGGACAATTTTGTGGGTGTATCCAACATGTACAATAGGCATTAGGGGGAGGGGAACCTTTTCTGAAAGCAAGTAACAATGAATTATAACAGATTTCCTTTACACCGTTTTAACACTTAAGATTGAAACGGAAAGTAAAAAAAATAAGACACAATTTTCACGGTTAGGTTTTCATCCTTGAAGTATTACGTGATTATTATTCCTCAGGAAAGTCGAAATATTTTGTCAGTCATAAGTATGACATTGCCACCTTTCTTCGTTGGCAGCGAAAGTATGACTTGGCAGGAAAAGCGTTCTCTTTGTCCCGTGCAATCATCAACAAGGTAGACCCGGACCGGCCATTAGACCGCTGGAGCACATTTATTCTTGTCCTTTCCTGCTTTCCGACTGCTTTCGTCCGCTTGCAGGACATCTTTCCTGCCGGGCTTCCTTGACGCAGGCCGCTACGCCTTCAGATCCCCGTCAGGCAATCTGCCCTGTCATCGGACAAAATCAGTCCGGACGCTAATGACCGATCCGGGTTAAACCGGAAGTGTAAAGCGTTTCAGGAACAAAGTAATAAATATGTAAACCAATTCGGTAATAATACGCCAAATTGTGTGAAGTGAAATCAGGCATAGTCAAAGAACATATGTTGGTTGCCCGAGGAACATATGTTCGTTGGCCCATGAACATATGTTGGTTGCCCGAAGAACATATGTTCGCTGACCGATGAACATATGTTGCCCAATACACTTATATGAGTTGGGGGTAACGATGCCAGAAAAGTGCACTGGCAAGGCAACATAAGTCAGTCTTGGTCTGATATTTACCTTGCAGATGGAAACGCATTGTCTACGGCATTGCAGCCCCGAGGTAGTGGAAATACTCAAAAGCAGGATAACCAATAAAAGAAAAAGCTTTCAAGAAGTGAGCGAATCCTATGCATCGTGCCTCGTTCCCCCTTCTTCATCAGTGCCGACCAACGATGGACCTCTGTTGACAGGATGGGCAGACACAAAGCCGGCTGCTCAGAACTGGAAATAGATAAAAGGCTGTATCTCGCTGCTTTTAACTTGGATGACAATATAGATGACAGAAAGGAGCACAAGAATGTCTGCCACCACTCCTCCGCGTTTCAAGGCTACAATCGCACGGGTGCACAACCGGTCGGGAACAAAATGTGTCAGACAGCCAAATATAATAAGGGCTAATACATACTTATAAGAGCCTGCCACCTGCGGAATGAGTTCGGCATGAAAGTGGAGTAGTATCTGGCGTAGCATGTCGCATATGTTTTGCCAGGAACTCATACGGAATATCATGAACATGAAGGCAACAAACTGAAAAGTCATGAAAGTAGCTCCAATCTTTCTCCATCCGGTAGAGCGGTAATGCCGGTCGTGATGGAATATATGCTTGCGCGTCCATTTGTGGCAAGCGAGAGCCAAGCCATGAACTCCGCCCCAGACCACGAAATGGACACTGGCTCCGTGCCACAGTCCGCACAGCAGCATCGAACCCATCAGGTTGATGTAGGTCCGCACGCTGCCTTTTCGGTTTCCACCCCAAGCGATGTATACATAGTCGCGTATCCAAGACGAAAGAGAGATGTGCCATCGATGCCAGAACTCAGTAACGCTGCTGCTGGTGTAGGGGGCATTGAAATTTTTGGGAAAATGGAAACCAAGTAGCAACGCAAGCCCGATAGCCATGTCACTATAGCCACTGAAATCGCAGTAGATTTGAAGGGAATAGCCATAGACGCCCAGTAAGTTCTCCAATCCCGAATATAGCAGAGGATTGTCGAAGATGCGGTCTACAAAGTTCAGACTGATATAATCGCTGATAACAGCTTTCTTGAACAGTCCGATGACTATCATGAAAGCACCCGATGCCAGCATCGTGGAGCTGACTTGCAGATTGCGTCGTATCTGCGGTACAAAGTCGTTCGCCCTGACAATGGGTCCTGCCACTAATTGTGGAAAAAACGAAACAAAGAAGGCATAGTCGAGCAGACGATCTAATGGTTGCAGCTTGCCACGGTACACATCAATCGTATAGCTCAGACTCTGAAACGTAAAGAAGCTGATGCCCACCGGCAGGAAAATGTCCCAAGGTTGGAAATTACGACCAATTGCAGTTGCCAGCATGCCGGCAAAGAAATTGGTATACTTGAAATATACCAGCAGGCCTAAGTCTATGCAAAGGCTTAGGGTCATCAGTATTCGGGCGTATTGGATTCCAGTTGAGCGCTGTCGGCATGCGTGTATTCCGCGTGCCAACCAGTAGTCGCTGGTTGTTACGATAGCAAGCAGAATGAAATAAAAGCCACTGCTTTTATAATAGAAGTAATAGGAGAAAAGAGTCACGAAAAGAATACGTGTGGTGTCGCGTCGTTGCAACAGACAGTATACCAGCGCAAATCCCGTAAAAAGAAAGAGAAACAGACCACTGTTGAAAATGATCGGACTTGTAGGATTGTAAGTGAGCTCATCGATGAGCCGACTGATGATGACTGGAAGTTCCATACTTTTTCCTTATTCTATGATTCCTGCGCGTTTCTTGCTTTTGTAATTCTCGTAACCCACCATCAACGAGTTGTACACTTTCTGTGCTACGAACCTCCCACCATCGAATTTCAGGTGTGTGTAATCTTTGTTCGCCCACCCTTTGTCTACCAGCTTTCGCATGCTGTTGGCACCACCCATCGCCTGGAAAAGATTGTAATAGGCTACTCCGCATTCGGACGCCAATACTTCCTGATAGGCAGATAAATCTTCGATGGCAGGCAATGTCTGTATACCCGATGCTGTACGCTGATCGCGGTCGGGTACGCTCATCACGAGAATTGAGGCTTGGGGATATGCCCCCCGCAACTGGGCAATCATGTGTTTCATCTTGTCTATATATGCACGGAAGAATTTTTCTGACTCTTGGCTCACCGCAACATTGGTACCGTAATGGATAATGATCAGGTCGTATGGACGGAATCGGGCAAAGGCATTGAGTGTGGCAGAAGGAATGGAACTGAGGGTATAACCCAAACAACCTCGCAGACTCAGATTATCGAGCACAATACCTCGGTCGGACTCCAATGCAGCCCCATAGTAAACCGATCCTGCAGACGGCTTCAGAATCTTAAAGGTTGAGTGGTTCGAATCGCCCTTGATCGTCAAGCATTGTACTGTGGGTGCCCCATCGAATGTGAAGGTGCGTGGGGATTGTTTACCTGAAAAGGCTTCGATAGTGGTAGGACCGGGCGATGAAAAGAAGAACTGCACATTCTGCCAATGAGAGGTTCCTTTCTTATAACTGGTACCCATGTAGCTGATCTGTGCTCCCCCAACAGCGGAATAGTATCGTTGGTTGATTCCCTGTCGGTTAGCGTCGAAGGGCTTTTGTGAACTTACGTGTGCCGTTAATCCTACAGCCTTCAAGCATATGGTGGGTCTGAATCCGTTGGTTCCGTTCATGCAGTCTACCCATCCTATGCCGTTGCCTCCAAAGCGTTGTTGCAGCAGATCGCGCAAGTCTGCCGTCAGGATATCGCCTTCAGTGAACGAGTCGCCAAAATAGGCTATTCTGACAGGATGGTTCAATTTCTTGATAGCTGCCAACTGCCGGTAGAAGTGGTCCATGCCACCCGGCTTTCCGATCGAATAGTCGTTGATCAAAGTTACTCCCTTTGGACAGTAAGGTTTGTATGAACGTTCTTGGGGGGGAGACTTTTGGCTTAGGCCGTTTAGGCAATGCTACTGTGGCCTTTGGGGGGATAGATCCGGGAGCGATGTCGCTCAAGATATTCACTTCGCGAAGGTCTACATTCCCGATCGAGAGTTTAGGCAGGCCGTGCATGAATAGCACAGCCGATAGCGTGATGCCGGCTATGACGAATACTTTTGTGTGTCCATCAATCATCTTATCAATCTTGATAGTGAGTTAATTACGGGCGACAAAAGTAGAAAGAAAGTTCGATATAGGCTACATCCTTTAACGTAATTGTTGTTATTTTTTTGTTACCCCCATGAGCGTCTTCCATTGTAGAACATTAATCCTTAATACCTGCATGGAAAAACAAAGAGCATGCATCTTGTAAGCTTGTTCACGATCTTTTTCCTGAGGTCGTAACTCAAAGAACGCCCATTTTATAATTGACTGATCAGCAATGTTTCGTATCTTTGTGTCAACCGTTTCTGGGTGATACGAAAGATATTTTAACTGTGTTTGTCCGTAAAAAGATATTGCGAATGCGAGGCGCAATGGTGATTATTACCGCAAATATCAATCCTCCAGCTGAGCCGGTGCAGGCTCATTATTGATTATATAGGCTGCAATGGGTATATGATAGTCTATAGTCGCCACCCTTGATCCCATATCAATCTTTGTCGGCATAATATGAAAGTTCGCCAAATCCTCGGATAAGGACTTGGCGAACCTTTGTTTGGAAGCCTCATGCAGGGGGGGGCTAAAAAAAATATCCTTTTTCAGTGGCCTCCCATAGTGTGCCTCTCATTTATAGGAATCTATAGATTGAGCATTATTTTATCGCTACGATGCTCCAGTTGCCTGTGATATCGTTGAGGTAGAAATCGTATGTTCCGGCAGGAACAGTGATATTCTCACCTCCCAAACTCAGATAATAAAGGTCTCCGATCGCCTTGCTCTTGTCGGCTGCCGAAGTACCCCAGCTTGCATCCCAGCCGTGGTTGGCACGGAATTTCAATGCTCCATTGGAAGGAATTGTAACGCGACCATACCAGTTGTGTGGAGCATTCACTTCCTGTTTCAGGTCCACATCGCCTTTCCAATTGTTGAAATCACCGATGAGTGATACACTGTTGTATGCGGTAGGAGCCTGATCGGTGAGCTTGATCCAGGAGTAAGTCTGCGTGTTCATGTCGATTGTCAGTGTGTAGTACTCACCCTTTGTAGGTGCAGCAAACGACTGAGACTTCGAGTTGATGAGGCTGCCGCTTGGACTGTTGTCGCCATCTACCGATGTACCCCATGCAACATCCCAATTGCCAAGGCCCTTGCTGTCTACGAACTTGAGGTCCCAGGCGCCATTGAACTTTGTGGTATAAGAATATTTGTTGCCACCCTGTGCATAGAACATGCAATCGATATCAGTGATTGTCCAGTTTTTGGTCTGCATATTACCGATGAGATAGTACTTAGCTTCAGCACGCTTGACAGTGTAAACGAGATTCTTCATGTCGAGTGTAACCTCAAAGGTACCCTGTCCGCTGATAACTAATGTCTGAACACCGTTAGGGGCGTGAGCGGCATCATCGCCTGTATAAACCACGAAACCACTGAGTGCGTCGTCGCCATTTTCCTTGCAGCCCATCACCCCTTTGTTGACTGTGTCCCAGTCGGAATTGCTATAGAACGAACCTCCATAGAACTTGAACCAGTTGCTGCCGGTGCTATTGGTATTTACAGTTGCAGTGTAAGTACCATCACCATTGTCGGTCATCCAGAGTGGAGTACCAAGATTCCAACCTACGTTAGCAAAGTCGCCAAGCATGAAATAACCTTTACTGTCGATAGTCGGTGTAGCTTTTGGTGTTAATGAGCCCGTAGCTTCGCCTGTAAGGTCGATGGTGACAGCCTCACCGTTTGAAAGGTTTGCTGATGCTGTTGTCACGATCTTTACCTCGCGAGCAACAGACGCACGTGAATTGTGCTGCTTCTCAATGAGAAGTGCAAGGTCGTTTGCACTTACAGTAATATCATTGCCATCCATTTGAGCGTCGATTGCCTCACCGTTAACAGTGAGCGACTTCACTGTAAAGCCGCTGATATTCTGGTTGCTGTTGTTGATGGTGATGAGATGTACTACACCATCAGCATCGGGCATGGTGGAGTTGATCTCTGAACCTGGTGAAAAGGTAACACCATACTTAGCGGCAGCAGCCTCTGGGTCGTTTGCTTGTGGACTTGCCCAGTCGTCGTATTCGCCGTTGCAGCTGGCGAGTACGAAACTCGCCATTACTGCTAAGCTATATAATACTTTCTTATTCATAATTAGTGTTCTTTTAGGTTATTCTACTTTACCGGTATTCTGATTGAAGTTCACGTAGAGTTTCTGTCCAGGCTTCGGACTTACAGAGTAGGCAGCGCCGACATTGCCAGCCCAGCTGTCGGGGATGTCGACATTCCGCCAATAGAGAGATCCTTCGAAGAGGGTGAACTCTGTACGCCACCAATCGAATCCTGGAACCTTCACATAAGCACGCATCTCAGCAGAAGCGGTGAAAGCAGGGCTAACCCAGAGACCATCCTTGCTGTCTGGAGCTGTCATCTTCAATGCATCGCTTGCGTCGTCCCAAAAACCTATGGCATTACCGATGACGTAGGCATTGCCCGGGTAGACCGTGAGGTCATACTGGATGCTGTTTCCGACAATTTCGCCCCTGATATAGAGCACGTACCAGCCAGCCTTTTCAATCTTGAGGTTGTTGTTGTCTTCATCTTCAGCCTTGATGCCTGAGCCGGCTTCGTCGGTCACTGTGCGGAAGCGGTTGTAGCCGCGCCAATCGTTGTTGAATGTTCCCCACTTGAAGGTACCGCCTGCAGAAACATAGATCATGGTATAGTAGTTGCCCTTCAGGCCATAGATCTGCGGAACAACCTTCCAGCTGCTCCATGCTTCCTGAATATCTGCACCTACAACATAGAGTTGGTCTACGAACTCAGCCTTTGGAGCCACATAAGTAGCAAGTACAGAAGGCAAGGTGATAACGTTAGAGAAGCTTTCGCCCAGGTTTGTACCGTCGATGATGGCACGCAGACGAACGTACACTTTACGAGCCTCGTTAGGATAGTCGGTATCAGGATTTGCTTCCTTATAGAGGTTTACTACAGCATCGTTCATTTCGGAAGCATCTACTTTCATGCTTGCTGTGGTGTAGTATGTAGAGAGTTCCTTGAAAGCTGCTTCGGTATTCGTCCCGAATGTAGGGTCGAGCGAAACTTGCACATAGTAACGGGTAACGTAAGGTACGCCACCATAGTTAGGCTGCGAGCAAGTCAGAACAATATTGTTTGCGCTTGCCAAGTCGTAAGTGTTGTTGGCAGCTGTTGCAGGCGTGTTCAGTACGAAGGTTGACGACTGGCTCAGGTCCAAGGTAGGATTGCTGTCATCGTCGTTCTCGCATGACGTGAGAGTAAGTGCCATGGCTGCAAGCAAGGCAAAACCGCCGACTATATTATATAATTTCTTTTTCATAATGATATTTACATGTTTGATTCTGAAAGTTGATTTCGTTCATTCTCACATGAAGGACAGATTAATAACCTGGATTCTGTGTCAAGTTAGGATTGCCCGTAACCTCATCTGCCGGCATAGGATAGATGTTGAAATGAGCGTCAACAGAAGTTCCGTTTGCAGCACCACCCTTGAAGTCCCACAGGTACTTGCTGGATGTGAACAAACCAAAGCGGACAAGGTCTGAACGACGGCGTCCTTCCATGTAGAATTCCTTGCACCATTCGTCGATGAGGATATCATCATCGATAGAGGTGATGTTCACAGCATGGGCGCGGTTGCGAAGTACATTCACATCGGCAATGGCTGCACTGCTGTTGCCTAAGCGATATTGTGCCTCAGCGCGGGTCAGATAAGCTTCTGCCAGACGGAACAGTGGGATATCAACATCAGCAAAAGTACGGTTGTTCGGATCTGTATTGTCAGAACGACGGTTCTGCCATTTCACGATCGACAAGCCATTGAGGAATCCGGTGATCTGCTTGGTAGTGAAAGTGCGGATGCCACCCCCGCAGCCAGAGTAGAACAACGCACGGTCGTCCTTAGCCTTTGCGATAACGTCGGCTGTAGTCGTACCTGTGGCGATATCCTTAGCAATGACCTGTTCTTCCGTAGGATTCTTCAGTGCCTCTGTTGCTATGGGGCAGTCTGTAACCGTTGGGAAGAACTTCTGTACCAATGACTGGCGGGCGAAGTTACAGCTCCAGTAGTTGTCGGTAGCTGAATAAGGCATACCGGAAATACGCATTGAGCTGACCAGATAGGTTGCACCGGCATAAGATTGAGTCTTCACACCATCCTGACGGATCGGGAAGATGATCTCGCGCATAGCGTTGGTGTTATAGTCGTTGTCGCCCATGAACACTTGCTCGTAGCCGCTGTAACCGTTCTTGGATGCGGTAGACAGTGCATACTTGCCACTGTTGATGAGT
>JALFRV010000203.1 GCA_022778905.1 Prevotella sp.
GAACGCAACAATACGTGGAACACACCTTATCTTTTCAATGCGAAGGAGTTTGACGAGGAGACGGGGTTGTACTACTATGGTGCGAGGTACTATGAGCCAAGGTTGAGCTTGTGGATGAGCGTGGATAGATTCCAGGAAAAATATCCTAATATTAGCACTTATTGTTTCTCTGCTAATAATCCTATAGGAATCTTGGATATAGGAGGAGATAGTTTAAGGATTGATAATAAGAATCTTTCTCTTTTGTATATTGATGGAAAGTTATATAGACAAAACGGCATACAATATACCGATAAATTGAAAGGCTTCACCAAAAAAGTGGTTTCTGCATTAGATGTACTTCGTAAAGGTACAGAAGGGGCAAGTATGATTTCTGAACTCCAATCTTCATCAAATAATTTTGTCATAAAAGATGGAGCAAGTGAATTTAAAGCAAGTAATGTTACAAAGGCGTATGCCCAACAAATTCAAAATGATCCATCAGCTACTGCACAGAAAGAAGCTTTGCTTAATAACGGCATTGACCTTTCTGGTGGTTCTGGGGGCACAATATCCTGGAATTCTCATGGTGCCGTATTGGCAACCTCAGAAGGAGGTCAAGTAAGTAAGGAGACTGATTTGGCACATGAAATGTTCCATGCGTTAGATGCTAATCGTGGACTTTTAGACAGTCGTTCCGAGAATGGAATTGAACGTAGTGAGTGGCAAGCCGTATTTCGTGAAAATATATTGCGAGAACAGCTTGGTAGACCGTTAAGAACCCATTACATAACTAATATGGATCAAGATGGTAATTTTGTTAAAGGCAGTGGACCTTCTATGCTTTCTGATAAAAATAAACCAATATTGCCAGTATGGTATAAGCGTTAATTAAATATCCGTACGATGGTAAATTCCATTCCATCGTACGGATTATACAATTATAAAAAAGTAGTATGAGATTAAAAGTGTTACCAATATTTTTGCCAATATTAATCATATCTCTTGTATCAATGGATATAATGGCAAAAACAGAATATGACAGCATTAAAATTAGAATAAAACAAAAAATGTACGAAATAACAATTCCTAAAGGATATCATTTGAATTCATACTCTTCAATAGAAGAGCAAGAATATGTATTTAGTTATCCAGACTCTTCTTGTATTTATATTGGTGATTTTTTTTATAATAGAAATGAGTCCAATATTAAATTATTAGGAGATAGCATATATAATTTACGCTATCAGAATATTCCTTTAGTAAAGGAAACAAATGCCATTATTGGCAAAGAAATAATACCATTGAGACCCGATACATTAGAGTTAATGGGTGTTCAGAATAATCAATTAATTTGGAAAGACATTGTAATGGATAATGTTAATGTAGGATATTATAATGTGCCAATTTTAAAAGTTGGAATATTTAATAGAGCTCTCTTTTCAGTAAAAAAAATATCTTGTGATCAGAAATTACTACGGCAAGATGGGTGAGGTGTTGAAGACCGTGCGCACGCTGGTCGTGCCCAACCAGGCAGTGGCCACCTACGTCACGCAGTGGAAGTACGACAGCCACAACCGCTTGTTGGAAATGATCTATCCCGATGAGGAGAAGGTGACCTACGGCTACAACCTCGGCGGACAGGTGGACTATGTGCGCGGCTACAAGTCCTACGGCTACGACTATGTCAGCAAGATCGGCTACGACAAGTTCGAGCAGCGCACTTACCTCAAGTACTGCAACGGAGCGGAGACGTTCTACACGTATGACCCTGCCCGCCGCAGACTGCAGAACCTCGTAGTGAACGCCAAGGCAGGCACCATCATGGACAACGCCTACAGCTATGACGCCGTGAGCAACGTGCTGGGCATTCAGAACAATGCCCCGCTCCCACAGAGCGGCAAGGCAGGCGGACAGATGAGCCACAGTTACACCTACGACCCGCTGTACCGTCTGGCAAGCGCGACGGGTACTTACACGGGTGCTGACAGCAAGACGGCATCCTACACCCTTGCGATGGGCTATGACAACATGCACCGCATCACAAGCAAGAGGCAGCATCTCACGCAGACGGGCGTGCAGTTCATGCAATCAATCATTGTTTTGGCCGTTCCTGTAAAATCCTT
This sequence comes from Prevotella sp., assembly GCA_022778905.1. Lineage (GTDB taxonomy): Bacteria > Bacteroidota > Bacteroidia > Bacteroidales > Bacteroidaceae > Prevotella. The sequence continues at coordinate 2,106 of JALFRV010000203.1, forward strand.
TGATCGACAATGACTTAGCCTCTTATTCCCGCGGACCGTTTTTTCGGCCTGCGCAGAGCCATGCTTTCGGCCGCCCAAAGCATAGCTCTTGGCTGCCCATATGATAGCTTTCGGCCGCCCATTTGATAGCTTTCGGGCGTCCAGAGCATAGCTTTCGCCCGGCCATAATTATCGTCCGTTTCGCGCGCATGGTTGAATCGGATCAACAAGGTGATAATCAATACTTTGACGTTTTCTTCGTGTTGATGATGAAGCCTACGGTTCCGACGAGGATAAAAAACAGCCCCGTGAAAAGCACGGCATTGCTGTCGCTGGCGTTGAAAATGAAAGCCAAAGCCAGAATGGCAACTCCGGCATAAACGAACGGCAGACCTATATATTGCGAATATTTTCTCATTTACAGCCGCAAATTTACTATTTTATTTTGTCAGACCAAAAAAAAGTCGTACTTTTGCACCGCATTTTTGCAAAATAAACATCAAATTAATTTCATTAAGTAGTATGATTCAGTACGAAACCGTTTTCATTTTGACTCCCGTTTTATCTGATGACCAGATGAAGGAAACGGTCGCTAAATTCAAAAAGCTGCTCACTGACAACGGAGCAGAGATCTTGAACGAAGAGGCCTGGGGACTTAAGAAGTTGGCTTACACGATCCAGAAGAAGACTTCAGGATTCTACTGCCTGTTCGAGTTCAAGGCAGAGCCGACAGTGATTGACAGGCTCGAGACCGGCTATCGCCGTGATGAGAAAGTGATCCGTTACATGACAGTTAAATTGGACAAGTACGCAGTGCAGTACGCAGAAAAGCGCCGCGGAAAGTATGCTAAAAAAGAGGAGGCATAATCATGGCAGAACAGAAAAATTCGGAGATCCGTTACCTGACCGCTCCTTCGATTGATACGAAGAAGAAAAAGTATTGCCGCTTCAAGAAGAGTGGTATTAAGTATATTGATTATAAGGATCCTGAGTTCCTCAAGAAATTCTTGAACGAGCAGGGAAAGATTCTTCCGCGCCGCATCACCGGTACTTCACTGAAGTATCAACGTCGTGTGGCCCAGGCCATCAAACGTGCACGCCAGATTGCGCTGCTTCCTTATGTAACTGACTTGATGAAGTAATAACGAAGGAGGAAACACAATGGAAATTATACTGAAAGAAGATATTATCGGATTAGGATACAAGAACGATATCGTCAATGTTAAGAGCGGTTACGGCCGCAACTACCTGATCCCCAAGCAGAAAGGCGTGATCGCTTCACCCGCAGCCAAGAAACAGCTCGCAGAGAACTTGAAGCAGCAGGCTCATAAGATCGAGGTTCAGAGAGCTGCAGCCGAGAAGCGTGCAGAGGCTTTGAAAGATCTCGTGCTCGAAATCTCCGCTAAGGTCAGCGCCACCGGCGTAACCTACGGATCTGTCAACGCCAATATCGTCGCAGAAGAATTGCAGAAGAAAGGCTTCGACATTGATCGCAAGATCATCACCATGCACGATATCAAGAAAGTTGGTGACTTCGAAGCAACCATTCATTTCTTCAAAGGCGTAGAGGTGAAGCTGCCTATACGGGTCGTGGCAGAGAACGCTCCGGCCGAGGCAAAGGCAGAAGAGACCGCGCAGGCTGTCGAGGCAGAGCCGAAAGTTGAAGCTCCCGTAGAGGAAACACCTGCTGTAGAGGAGGAAGCTCCGGCAGCAGAATAAGATAAAGGCCTTAATGCTTGTTCCGCAAGTTGTTAAGTGTCGAATATTTGCACTGTAAAGCAAATCTACTTAAAATCCCTTTCATCCTCGTGATGATTGGGATTTTTTGATTTGTACATCTTGACACAACCGACGCAAAAACGAAACTATTATGCCCGAAAAGGATATAATTCCTGATTTTTTTGTATCTTTGCAAACATCTCAAATGAGGGTTTTCACCCGTCCTTTGATCAGATCAATTAATCACTAAATTAATAAGAAATGAAAGCATTTGTATTTCCCGGCCAAGGCTCCCAGTTCGTGGGGATGGGCAAGGATCTTTATGACAGCAATCCATTGGCAAAAGAACTCTTCGACAAAGCTGATGATATACTCGGCTTCAAGATCACTGACATCATGTTTGCCGGTACGGATGAAGCCCTGACACAGACCAATGTCACCCAGCCGGCCGTGTTTCTCCATAGCGTAATTTCCGCACTTTGCATGGGCGAAGCCTTCAAGCCCGCCATGGTTGCAGGCCATTCGTTGGGCGAATTCTCCGCCTTGGCAGCCGCCGGCGCATTGAGCTTCGAGGACGGTCTTCGTCTTGTCGCCGCCCGTGCCAATGCCATGCAGAAAGCCTGTGAGGCCAATCCCGGCACCATGGCCGCGATTATCGGACTGTCGGATGAGCAGGTCGAGGAGATCTGCAGTGAAGTCAGCGCCGGCGACAAGGTCGTCGTGGCTGCCAACTACAACTGTCCGGGCCAGTTAGTGATATCAGGTACGGCCGACGCAGTGAATGAAGCGTGCGAGAAGCTGAAGGCTGCGGGTGCCAAACGTGCACTGCCCTTGAAGGTAGGAGGCGCCTTCCACTCTCCGCTGATGCAGCTCGCCAAGGAAGAACTGCAGGCAGCCATCGAGCAGACAAACGTCCAGAGCCCCCGGTGCCCCGTCTATCAGAATGTCGATGGGAAAGCCCATAGCGATGCCGCAGAGATCAAGCAGAACCTCATCGCGCAGTTGACGAGTCCCGTGCGTTGGACCTCTTCCGTGCAGAACATGATCGCCGACGGAGCCGACGACTTCACAGAATGCGGTCCGGGGAAGGCACTTCAAGGAATGATAGGACGAATTGACAAGCAGGTAAGTGCCCACGGCATTGAATAAGAAGATCATTATCTACCAAGTCCTGCCACGACTTTTCGGTAACAGAAACCTCACTCGGAAGAAGAATGGGAGCCTTACGGAGAACGGGGCAGGCAAGATGCGTGACTTCGATCATGCGACATTGCGCCGGATCCATCACATGGGCGTGACCCATGTGTGGTATACCGGCGTGATCAGACATGCCACGACGACCGACTATTCGGCTGCCGGGCTGCCGCCGCAGAATCCATATATTGTCAAGGGAAAGGCCGGATCGCCTTACGCGATCACTGATTATTACGACGTAGATCCGGATCTTGCCGTCAGCGTAGCAGACCGGATGGAGGAGTTCAGGGATCTCGTGGCCCGGACACATGAGGCCGGCATGAAAGTCATCATTGACTTCGTGCCCAACCATGTGGCCCGTCAGTATCACTCGGTCTGCAAGCCTGCCGGCGTGAAAGACTTAGGAGAGGATGACCGCAAGGATGTTGCGTTTTCGCCGAACAATAACTTCTATTATTGTCCGGACACTCCCTTGGATCCGTATTTCGACAAAGGCACCTATGAAGAGCTGCCGGCCAAGGCCACGGGCAATGACAGATTCGACAACCGCCCGGGGCATGGCGACTGGTATGAGACCGTCAAGCTGAACTACGGAATAGACTATACCAACGGCCGTTCCTGTCATTTTGATCCCGTGCCCGATACGTGGACCAAGATGACAGATATCCTCCTCTTCTGGGCCTCGATGCATGTCGACGGCTTTCGGTGTGACATGGCGGAGATGGTACCACAGGCTTTCTGGGCCTATGCGACACGCATCGTCAAGGAACGTTATCCGGACGTGAGCTTCATCGGCGAGGTCTACGATCCGTCCCTGTATCGTTCGTATATCGAAAGTGGCTTTGATTACCTCTACGATAAGGTCGGCATGTACGACTGCGTGCGTGCTGTCATCCGCGGAGAACGATCGGCTGCTTCCATCACATACCAGTGGCAGAACGTCGGGGAGATACTTGACCACATGCTATACTTCCTTGAGAACCACGATGAACAGCGTATCGCATCCGACTTCTTCTGCGGAAGCGGGTTCAAAGCCATACCTGGCGTCATCGCATGTGCACTCATGCTGCGCAATCCTTTCATGATCTACGCCGGCCAGGAGTATGGTGAGGCGGGGATGGACGAGGAAGGTTTCAGCGGTAGAGACGGCCGGACGACGATCTTCGACTATTGGTCGTTGGAGACATTGTATAGGGGTTATTTCGACAGATCACACCTTTCGACGGAAGAGAAGCAGCTTGCACTGAAATATCAGCAGATCTTTCGGATCGCCAATCGTGAGAAGGCGGTCAGCGAGGGGGATTTTTTCGATCTGACCTATGCCAATCCTCAGTCGTGGCAATTCAATCCGCGGCATCAGTTTGCGTTTCTTCGCAAGTACCGGGATGATGTCTTGCTCGTCGTGGTAAACTTCTCTTCCGATCGTGTCACTGTCGATGTGCGCATTCCG
>JALFRV010000167.1 GCA_022778905.1 Prevotella sp.
CGGTGACGGTGCCTTCGCCGTATTTCTCGTTCATGCGGCGGGCGCACTCCTCGAAGAAGTCCTTGCGGTCTTCAAACTTTTCGCGGTCGTGATCACGTATGATGTAGTTGAGGCGCGCCTCCTCGGTGCGGCTCTCGATGCCCAGGAGATGATAGAATCCCTGGTATCCCTCTGTCGTTTCGGGGATGTCGGTCTCGGGGATCATGTTGTTGAACTCGCAGGCCAGCCGGTTTGCGTTGACCATCTTTCCCTTGGCGTAGCCCGTGTGTACGCTTATACCTTTTATATATACCTTGGCTCCGGCGGCGTTGAAGTTCTCGTATTCGAGGTCGCCGATGTCTCCGCCGTCCATGGTGTAGGCCCATTGGCAGCCGAACTTGTCGACGTCGAAGTGGTGGGCGCCCTTTCCGATCTCCTCATCGGGGTTGAACGCGATGCGGATATTGCCGTGCTTGATCTCGTCATGGTCGCGCAGGAAGCACATGGCCTGCACGATCTCGGCTATCCCGGCCTTGTCATCGGCTCCGAGCAGCGTGTGCCCGTCGGTGACGATCAGGTCTTCGCCGATGTGGTCGAGCAGTTCCGGGAATTTGGACGGGGAGGAGACGATGCCCTCGGAGAGCACGATGTCGCTGCCGTCGTAATGCTCCACGATGCGCGGACGGATGTCGGCGCCGCTGCAATCGGTGCTCGTGTCATAGTGGGAGATGAATCCGATGGTCGGGATGTCTTTCTTCGTGTTGGCCTTCAGCGTGGCGTAGATGTAGCCCATGCTGTCCATTTCCACGTCGCTGAATCCCTCATGTTCCAGCTCTTCCTTGAGATAGTTGGCGAAGACCAATTGCTTGGCGGTGCTGGGCACGGTCTCGGAATCCTCGGCCGACTGCGTGTCGAATTTCGTGTAGTTTAAAAAGCGTTCGGTGATATTCATGTCTTGAAATATAGGTCCTTGATGAAGTAAAAGCTTTCATGATGGCCTGGAACGGCCGGATGCGCTGATGGTGACCTCGGCGGGACTCAAACCCGCGACACTCAGAACCGGAATCTGATGCTCTATTCAACTGAGCTACGAGGCCAACAACGGTGCAAAGATACGTAAAAAGATTGTAATGCACAAATCTGAAACCGGAAATTTGAGCCATTTTGCCCGAATTTGAAAATCGGTAATTGTAACTGTTTGATATTCAGATGCTTTCTCTGCCCGGCGCAGAGCTATGCTTTCGGCGGTCAAGAGCTATGCTTTCGGCGGCCCGGAGCTATCATATCGGGCGTCCAAAGCTATCATATGCGCCGGGCGCATCAATCCTCTGTCTTGAACGGGGGGCAACGGTGGTCTTCGGGGTGGGGGAGAATGGGCGCAAAGAAGGCTCCGGATGGGGGCTCCGAAGACGGCAGATGCCATCTCCGAAGTCAGCCGGTTTGATCTCGGTAGACAACTGCTGCCGTCTCTGTAGGCCGACGGTGTCAGTGCCGGAGACAGCCGATGGCAGCTGTGGAGACCGCCCGCAGTCATGGCGCATGCGTGGCGGGGAGTGTGCGGAGGCGGTGTTGGCAGTCTGCGCAACGCCTCTCTCCGATGAGCGAATCGTTGCTTTATTGGCTTTGAAATATTCAAAATGAAACCAAAAGACAAATAATCATGTCCATTTGCAAAATATTCTGGAATTCTTGCAGTAGATCAATAATAATTCCTTACCTTTGCACAGCAATCCAAAAACGAGAAAAGGAATGAGTAATTTGATAGAACCAGTCGGTTACGAAGCTTTGTTGGACATGAAGCAGACCGAGCAAGGCATTAAGTTGATCAAGGAGTTTTTTCAGCAGAACCTGTCCACGGAGCTGCGCCTCCGTCGTGTGACGGCGCCGCTGTTTGTGCTGAAAGGGTTGGGCATCAATGACGACCTCAACGGCGTGGAGCGCCCTGTGACGTTCCCGATCAAGGACTTAGGCGACGCGCAGGCAGAAGTGGTGCATTCGCTGGCGAAGTGGAAGCGCCTCACGCTTGCCGAGTATGAGGTCGAGCCGGGGTACGGCGTCTATACGGACATGAATGCGATCCGCGCCGACGAGGAGTTGGACAATCTTCACTCGCTCTACGTGGACCAGTGGGACTGGGAAGCCGTGATCACCCGGGAGCAGCGCACGCTGGCCTTCCTGAAGGACATCGTGCGGCGCATCTATGCCGCTATCCTGCGCACGGAATATCTGGCCTGCGAGACCTATCCGCAGCTGCAGCCTTTCCTGCCCGCAGAAATCCACTTCGTGCACAGCGAGGACCTGCTTCGCATGTATCCCGACAAGACCCCCAAGGAGCGCGAGGACGCGATCTGCGAGAAGTACGGCGCCGTCTTCCTGATCGGCATCGGCGGCAAGCTGAGCAACGGGGAGAAGCATGACGGACGTGCCCCTGACTATGACGACTGGTCCACTGTGGCCGAGAATGGGCAGGCAGGTCTCAACGGCGACATACTGATCTGGTATCCCGTGCTGGGCCGTTCGTTCGAGCTGTCGTCCATGGGTATCCGCGTCGATCGTGATGCCTTGCTGCGTCAGTTGAAGATCGAGGGCAAGGAAGAGCGTGAGAAACTCTACTTCCATCAGCAGCTTCTCAACGGCTGTCTGCCATTGAGTATCGGCGGCGGAATCGGTCAGAGCCGGCTCTGCATGGTCATGCTCCACAAGGCACATATAGGGGAAATCCAGGCCAGTATATGGCCCGACGACATGCGCGAGGCATGCGAGCGGCTCGGAATGCCGCTCATCTGAACATACGGAAAGATGCAGCCTGCGGCACGGACGTGCCCGGTGACGTTTCAACCCTCATCGTTCATTGGGCCGCAACGTCTCTATGATGCTTGTTGATAGATGCTTCCCGACCGCTTGCGTCCGCTTGCCGGGCATCTTACCTGCCAGTCTTCCTCAACGTAGTCCGCTACGCTTTCGGATCCCCGGCAGGCAATCCGCCCACCGATCGGACAAAATCGGTTCGGGCTCCAAGGACCGGTCCGGGTTCAAGCCAATTCAAGATCCAGCAATCCACGAAGTTTCTCGATTGCTGGATTCTTCTTTGTCATATCTTCAAAGACTTCGCGCTTGGTGGGGATAGGCTTGATCTCCTCCATCCGGGCCAATCGCAGGTCGATCTCAAGTTCACCGTTGTGGAGCCCGTCGGCAAGCGAGGCGCGGATGCGTCCCTTGATGGCGGCCATCTCGTCGAGCAGGATCTGGTTGTCGACCGTCACCTCCACGCGGGGGAAAGTGGTGATCCTCGGGGTCATGTTCTTCATCCGGGCCGCAATGCCAGTCATCTTCTGGGGCATGCGGTTGCACATCAACATCCATTGTAATCCCACCTCGTCCTGCGTGAACTGACGGTTTTCGCTGCTGCTCTTCTGTTCCTGGCTGCCGGCGGGTGTGGTCTTCTCCTGTCCCGCCTTGAGGATGTCTTTGAAAGAGAGGCCTGCCATGCCCATCTTGAGGCGTGTCCGTCCGCCCGGCGTCGGGCTGTTGTGCCTGGGCGGTTGCGGTGCGTTCCCGGTCTCGTTTGAAGGCTTTGTGACAGCTTCCTCATGCTTCGCCGCCTTCGTAGGGCGCAGCAAGGGTTTGTCAGCGACAGCTACCCTGGGGGCTGTCGTATGCTGAGGCGCTGTCAGTTGCTTGAACAGGGATTTCAATCGCTTGGGGCTGCGCCCCGCGACGCCGTCTTCATCGTCAGCCTGCGTGATCTGCGCGACTTGGATCAGTGTCAGCTCGACGAGCAATCGCTTGTTGGAGCTCTGACGGTAGTTGACGTCACACTGGTTCATAATCCTCAAGGCCTTGTAGAGGAACTTGGTCGGACACTTCGCAGCCTGTTCCTGAAAGCGTTGCCTTTGGCTGTCGCTCACTTCCAAGAGCGGCAGTGTCTCGGGATCCTTGGCCATCAGCACGTTGCGCACATGCGATGCCAGTCCGTTGACCATGTTGCCCGCGTCGAATCCTTTGGCGATCAGCGCGTTGAGCAGCAGCATGATCTCGCCCGTCCGGTTGGCCAGGGAGAGATCGATGATCTTGAAGTAATTGTCAGCGTCCAATACGTTCAAGTCTTCCAAAACGCGCTGATAGGTGATCTGTCCCTGACAGAAGCTCGCCGCCTGGTCAAAGATCGAGAGCGCGTCACGCATGCCCCCGTCGGCCTTTTCGGCGATGACGTTGAGCGCTTCGGGATCATACGTGATGCCTTCCTGATCCGCCACCTTCTTCAAGTGATTGATGATGTCAGTGACGGTCATGCGCTCAAAGTCGTAGATCTGGCACCGGCTGATGATCGTGGGCAGTATCTTGTGCTTCTCGGTGGTGGCGAGTATGAAGATCACATGTGCGGGCGGCTCCTCCAAAGTCTTCAGAAAGGCGTTGAAGGCCGATGTCGACAGCATGTGCACCTCGTCGATGATGAAGACCTTGTACTTGCCTATCTGCGGCGGGATGCGGGTCTGTTCCATGAGCGTCTTGATGTTCTCCACGGAATTGTTGCTGGCTGCGTCGAGTTCGAAGACATTGTAGGAACGTCCCTCGTTGAAGGCCTTGCAGCTCTCGCATTCGTCGCAGGCTTCGCCGTCAGCGGTGGGATGCAGGCAGTTGATGGCCTTGGCGAAGATGCGGGCGCATGTTGTCTTGCCCACTCCCCGTGGCCCACAGAAGAGATAAGCATGTGCCAGCTTGCCACTCTTGACCGCGTTTTTCAGCGTAGTGGTCAGTGCCGGCTGTCCCACGACATCGTCGAATGTCGTGGGGCGGTATTTTCTCGCAGAAACGATGTAATCTTCCATTTTGCTTTTCAGTAATTCTTTTGCAAAAGTAATTAAAAAAGTCGAGATTCTCAATTATATTTCTTATTTTTGCAGACGAATAATGAATGATGAGTAGTCGTTTCAACATCATATGGAATTTCCTAAGTCACTACAAATATCTGATAGTGATTGTGCTTGGAATCTTGCTGGTCGGGTTCATTGACGAGAACAGTTTCGTGCAGCGGGTGCGCTATGAACTGCAGATCAGTGACCTGAAGTCGAGTATCGAGAAATACAATGCGCAGAATGAAGCCGATACCAAGCGGCTCAAGGAAATACGCAAGAACCCGAAAGCCATAGAGAAAATCGCCCGCGAACGTTACTTCATGAAAGCCGACGATGAGGACATCTATGTCTTGAGCGATGATGAAATCCAAACTGAAAACCAAAATGAAACAACTGAATAAGATACAGAGTATCATCTTTTTACTTGGCGGATCGCTCATGGTCATCGGTGCAGGCTGCTTCGTGTTCATGTGGCATCAGCGTGTCGTATGCTGGATCTTCGCCCTCGGGGCGGTCATGTTTGCCGTCATGCAGGCCATGCAGATCTATGAGGGAAACAGCCTGACGATCAAGCGCCTCAAGCGGATCATGTCGCTGGCCGATATCCTTTTCATCGTCTCGGCATTCCTCATGATCGACACCGCCTATCAGCTGTTGCTCCCGCTCTTTCAGGACGGCAACGGCATGGGCTACATCAATTACGTCGATTTCATCTACAACAAGTGGGTAATCACCCTGTTGATAGCGGCCTTGTTAGAACTCTACACGACCCATCGCATTGGTTCGGAACTGAAGAAAGAGGAGAGAAAATAAAAAAAACGCTAAAACACGGCTGAAAAAAATTAAATTGCATAAATTTCTTTTCATACGTCAAGAATACACATTATCTTTGTCTAATTGGAACAAGGCTCATCTATATGAATAAAGTTTTATACGCTTGTATCTCTCTCTTGGCTTTCACATCCTGCGTGAATTCATACAATATCACTGGCACATCCAATATGTCGATGTTGGACGGACGCATGCTCTACCTTAAAATCCTGAAGAGCAATGAGTTCAAAAACGTCGACTCGTGTGACGTCATTCATGGTCAGTTTCATTTTGCCGGTACGGTAGATTCGATCAGAATGGCAACCATCTTCATGGATTCCACCAGTGTCATGCCCGTAGTCTTGGAGAGTGGAGACATCAGTATAAAGATAGACAACGCCCAGCAGACCGTCAGCGGAACGCCATTGAATGACAAACTGTTCAAGTTCTTCAACAAGTGGAACCAGCTCAAGAATCAGCAGGCGGAGCTTGTGCATAGACATGACCAGGCAATCATGAACGGGAGCGACATGAATGTCGTCAATGAGCGGCTCAACAACGAAGCTATCAGGATCTCAAAGCAGGAAGATGAGCTGATCACAGGATTCGTCACGGAAAACTTCGACAATGTGCTCGGCCCCGGGGTCTTCTTCATTCTCACAGCCGGAAACGTCTACCCGGAGCTTACCCCGTGGATTGAGGACATCATGAGCAAGGCAACCGACAACTTCAAGAACAATCCCTACGTCAAGGACTATTATCAGAAAGCCCAGGAAAACGAGCAGATCATGAATGGCTTGAAAGACGTTCCGGCCCCCATGCCGCCTGCTCCGCCCGCCATGCAGGCCCCTCCTCCAACACCCGCACCGACCCCCAACGAGCTCGGCACGCCAGCTCCGCAACCATCACCCAATAAATAATGAAAACACTCATTGATGGCGGAACGATCGTAAATGAAGGACATTCGTACAAGGGATCAATCCTCATTGAAGACGACCGCATAGCGGACATTACGACAAATACGGAATTCCCCCGAAGCAGCTATGATCAGTTGATAGATGCTTCGGGTTGTTTCATCATGCCGGGTGTCATCGACGAGCACGTCCATTACCGTGAACCGGGGCTCGAGCGCAAAGCTGACATCGGCTCGGAGACGCGTGCCGCTGCCTACGGAGGAGTCACCTCGTTCTTCGAGATGCCCAACACCGTGCCGCAAACGACAACTCTGGACGCACTGGAAGAAAAGTTCAGATTGGCCAAAGCGAAGAGCCATATCAACTACAGCTTCTTCTTCGGTGCCACGAACCATAATTATGGCCTGTTCGAACGCATCGACCGGCACCGCATTCCGGGCATTAAGCTCTTCATGGGCGCATCAACCGGCAACATGTTAGTGGATCAATACGGCTCCCTCCTGCAGATTTTCCAGACCGCTGCGCGCCTTGAGCTGCCGCTGATGGTACACTGTGAGGACGGCGAAATCATCAGCCGGAATCTCAAGAAGATGAAGGAGGTTTACGGGGATGATCCGGACATCTTCCTGCATCCATTGATCCGGAGTGAGGAAGCGTGCTACGAGTCGTCCGCGTTTGCCGTTCAGCTGGCCCGAAACTTCGGCACCCGGCTGCACATTGCGCATGTCAGTACGGCGAAGGAGCTTGATCTGTTCGGTCGGGATCCCAAGATCACGGGTGAGGCAGTCATCGCCCACCTGCTCTTCTCCGCTGAAGACTATGCGCAGAAGCGTGCCTTGATCAAGTGCAATCCTGCCGTCAAGAGCGCCGAGGACCGTGATGCCCTCCGCCGGGCACTGACAGACGGGCGCATCGAAACCGTCGCCACCGACCACGCCCCGCATCTTCTGTCCGAGAAACAGGGGGGCTGCTGCAAAGCCGCGTCAGGCATGCCGATGATCCAGTTCTCGCTTCCGGCCATGCTGAAGTTGGTCGACGGAGGCGTCCTGACCATCGAGCGGGTGGTCCAGCTGATGTGTCACCATCCGGCAAAGCTGTTCCAGGTCAGGGACAGAGGCTATCTCCGCAAAGGCTATAAGGCTGATGTGGCGATCGTGAAGCCCCACGATCCCTGGACCGTAGACCCGGAATGCATCCAGAGCAAGTGCCGTTGGAGCCCGCTGGAAGGCAGCTCTTTCCAATGGAGCGTGGTCAGCACCATCTGCAACGGACACCTTATATATAATAAAGGTGTATTTGACGAAACTTACAGAGGCGAGGAGATCTCTTTCCGCTGATATAGCATGTGTCGATGATAAGCCGTATCCTCATTCCCGTCATTATAGCTATTGTCTTACCGGACCTATACTTCGATACCCATTATCTGAATCGTCGCGTCCGGATGACATGGTGGAAGCGACTGCTGTGGTGGCTTCCCGGCATCCTGATGCTGGCTTATACGATCGGCTTGGCATCCCTCCGGAGTTTCGTGCCTGACGATTTGCGATGGATGAATGTGTACCTGGCCCTTCTCGGACTGTTCGTCTTTCCGAAAGCCTTGCTGGCTCTGTGTTCCGCATCCGGCCTTCTTTACTGCAAGATCAGGCACACCCGCCACAACTGGGGCAACGCTGTCGGGCTGCTGCTCGGCATCTTTTCCGTCTACATACTGGTCTACGGGGCTACGTTCGGCTTCCGTCAGCTGGAAGTGGATCAGCAGGATCTCTATTTCAAAGACCTGCCCCCGTCTTTCGAAGGCTATCGTATGGCCGTCTTTTCCGATGCCCATGTGGGTACTTATCAGCAACTTTCCGACCGGAAGACGCTGCAGCGGGCTTTGGAAAAGGTCAACTCCCTGCAGGCCGATGCGATCCTTTTCCTCGGCGACCTGCAGAACATCCAGCCTTCGGAGCTTTATCCCTTTCAGGGCATCCTGTCGTCATTGAAGGCGAAGGACGGTGTTTTCTCCGTCTTGGGGAATCATGATTACAGCCAGTATATTGCCGCGGATCCCGCCGTGAAGATAGCCAACGAGAAAGAAACCGTCTCCCGCGAGCGTCAGTTCGGATGGACCTTGCTGCTCAACGAGCACCGGGTGATCCGGCGGGGAAGTGACTCCATCGTCGTCGCTGGCGAGGAGACCGACGGCTGGAGACCGCGAGTCGCCCGTGCAGACCTGCAGAAAGCGCTTGCCGGCGTGTCCGGCAAGGCATTCGTCGTCATGCTTCAGCACGACCCGAGTCTATGGCGCCGGGAGATCTTACCTAAGTGCAACGCCCAGCTGACATTAAGCGGACACACCCATGGTGGGCAGTTCAGCCTTTTCGGATGGCGTCCCACGATGTTCGGATATCGTGAAGACAAGGGGCTGTACCTTGATCACGGACGCGCTCTCTATGTCTCCGCCGGTCTCGGAGGATTGCTCCATTTCCGGTTCGGCGTGCCTCCCCAGATTACATTGATCACCTTACATCACTTGAAATGAAATATCTATATCGCCTGTATCAGTTGTTTGCCGTGGCCCCGATATTCATTTTGGCCAGTGTCATTACGTCCCTCACGACCGTGATAGGATGTGTGTTGGGCAACGGGCACATATGGGGGTACTACCCGGGTAAATACTGGTCGCGTCTGACCATAGCCCTCTGTCTGCTGCCCGTGAAAGTGGAGGGCCGCTCGAACCTGCGGAAAGGGCAGAGCTATGTATTCGTCTCCAACCACCAGGGGGCCTTTGATATCTTCCTGATCTACGGTTACCTGAACCGCAACTTCAAGTGGATGATGAAGACTGGACTGCGTGCCATTCCCTTCGTAGGCATCGCCTGCTCCTATGCCCATCATATTTTTGTGGACAAGAGCGGGCCGAGCAAGATCCGTGCAAGCTATGACCAGGCGCGCGAGGTGCTTAAGGAGGGCATGTCGCTCGTGGTCTTTCCGGAAGGTGCACGCACCTTCACGGGTCACATGGGCGTGTTCCGCCGGGGCGCCTTCATGCTGAGCGACGAGCTCCAGTTGCCCGTCGTGCCGCTGACGATCAATGGCTCTTTCGATGTCAAACCGCGTTTCCGGGATCTCTATTGGGTCTTCTGGCATCCGCTGAAGCTGACCATCCATGAGCCTATAGCGCCCATCGGTAAGGGTCCGGAGAACATTGCGAATCAGATGGAACGCAGCTATCGGGCCATCATGGACGGTCTCGATCCGGCCTATCAGGGCTTCGTGGAAAATCCGGATCAATGATCCGTGATGCGAAGAATCTTAAAAAAACACCGTTTCCGGTGTGCCGTTCATCGATCTTTTACTATCTTTGCATATTATAAATACATCAGCTATGGAGTCAAGCGACAGCATTGTTATCATTCCTACGTATAACGAGAAGGAGAATATAGAGAAGATCATCCGTGCCGTATTCACTCTGGCGCATCGTTTCCATGTTCTTGTGATCGACGACGGCAGTCCCGACGGCACCGCCTCCATCGTGCACCGGATGATTGACACGGAGTTTGCCGACCGTCTGTTCATCATCGAACGGAGCGGTAAATTGGGATTGGGCACGGCCTATATCACCGGATTCAAATGGGCGTTGCAGCACTCCTACGATTACATCTTTGAGATGGACGCCGACTTCAGTCATGATCCGAACGATCTTCCCCGCCTTTATGCGGCCACGCATGATGAGGGTTTCGACGTCGCCATCGGCTCCCGCTATGTCAGTGGGGTCAATGTGGTCAACTGGCCGATAGGGCGCGTGCTGATGAGTTACTTCGCGAGCAAGTACGTGCGCATCGTGACGGGTTTCAAGGTGCATGACACCACGGCTGGCTTCGTGTGCTACCGGCGCCGCGTGCTGGCCACGATACCGTTGGATGAAGTGCGCTTCAAGGGTTACGGATTCCAGATAGAGATGAAGTACACGGCCCATCAGATCGGCTTCAGGATCAAGGAAGTGCCCGTCATCTTCGTGAACCGCCGCGAGGGCGTGAGCAAGATGAGTGGCGGGATCTTCTCGGAAGCCTTCTTCGGCGTGATGCGGTTGCGGCTCGACGGCTGGCTCCGCAAGTATCCGAAGATGCCTGCAGAATAATGAATATCAACGAAATAGAGCTTTTGTATCGGGAGTCTCCGCGGGCCGGAGCTCTCATCCGTCTTCTGGAGGACCGTTCGGTCGAACGCGTATTCCTGCAGGGACTCATGGCTTCGGCCACCCCTTTGCTCTTCGCCTCGATTGCGGAGAAGAGCCCTCAGACCATTCTTTTCATTCTTTCAGACGCCGACGAGGCCGGTTATTTCTACAATGACCTGAATCTCGAACCGGCCTCCGGCCCGGAGGGATCATCCGGCGGGCGCACGCTGTTCTTTCCTTCGAGCTATCGAAGGGCCGTCAAATACGGTCAGCGGGATGCCGCCAACGAGATCCTCCGCACCGAGGTGCTGTCTGCACTGACTGCTTCCCGCGAAGGCGCAGACCGCAAACCGCTCTACATCGTCACCTATCCCGCGGCTGTCGCAGAGTTGGTGGTGTCAAAGCAGAAGCTGGCTGACCGCCGGCTGACGCTTACCACCGGACAGACCGCCGACGTGACGGCGATCGTCCACACGCTGCGCGACTTCGGCTTCGAGGAGCAGGATTATGTCTACGAACCGGGACAGTTTGCCCTGCGCGGCAGCATTCTCGACGTCTATTCCTATGCGTGCGAGGATCCTTTCCGCATCGACTTCTTCGGCGACGAGATCGATACGATCCGCACATTCGAGGTGCAGGACCAGCTCTCCAAGGACCGGAAGACCGACGTGGAGATCGTCCCCGAGTTGGCATTGATCAGCTCCGAGCGCGTCCCGTTCCTCAGATTCCTGCCCGAGGATGCGCTGATCATGGCCAAGGATCCGGCCTCTGTCCACGACGCCATTGACCACATCTACCGCGAGGGATTCTCCGGGCAGGCCCTGCAGGACCGCCTCGAAGGTGCCACGGAGGTGGAACGGCAGCAGATCATGCGTGACATGCAGCGCGAAAACACGCTCTGCAGCGCCTCCCAATGGCAGGATGACTTTGCCGGATTCCGCCAGATCGTCTTCGGGGCCAATGCCGGGACACGCGCGAAGGAGCAGGATGACAACCGCTCCTTTCCCGTCCTCGACTTCCATATCTCTCCTCAGCCGCTCTTTCACAAGAATTTCCAGCTGCTGAAAGATACCCTTTCCGACTATCTCCTGCAGGGTTACCGCCTCTATATCCTCGCCGACAGCCGCAAACAGCAGCAGCGTCTGCGCGACATCTTTCAGGAGATGGGGACCGACCGTGAGCGTTCGTCATCCGACGCCCAGCGCTCTGCCGTCGACTTCACGCCCATCGACCGCACCGTCCATGAGGGTTTCGCCGACCAGGACCTGAAGGCTTGCTTCTTCACGGATCATCAGATCTTCGACCGTTTCCATAAGTTCAGCCTCAAGAGTGACGGTGCACGGTCGGGGAAGATGGCGCTCTCGATGAAGGAGATCCAGGAGATGAAGCCCGGAGACTATATCGTACACATCGACTTCGGCATCGGCAAGTTCGGTGGGCTGGTCCGTCTGCCGACAGCTGACGGCGGCTATCAGGAGGTGATCCGCATCATCTATCAGCACAATGACAAGGTCGACGTGTCCATCCATTCGCTCTATAAGATCAGCAAATACCGCCGGCAGGACACCGGCGAGCCGCCCCACCTGTCGACGCTCGGCACAGGCGCCTGGGACCGGTTGAAGGAACGGACCAAGAAGAAGATCAAGGACATCGCGCGTGACCTGATCCGTCTCTATTCCAAACGACGCATGGAGAAGGGCTATGCGTTCAGCGCCGACTCGTTCATGCAGCACGAGTTGGAGGCCAGTTTCCTCTATGAGGACACGCCGGACCAGCTCAAGGCGACCCAGGAAGTGAAGGCCGACATGGAGAGCAGCAGGCCGATGGACCGCTTGGTGTGCGGTGACGTGGGCTTCGGAAAGACCGAAGTGGCCATCCGCGCGGCCTTCAAGGCAGCCTGCGACAGCAAGCAGGTGGCGGTGCTCGTGCCGACCACGGTGCTCGCCTTCCAGCACTACCAGACCTTCCGCGGCCGTCTGAAGGACCTGCCCGTGCGTGTCGACTATCTCACACGCGCCCGCACGGCCACCCAGACCAAGCAGGTGCTCGAGGATCTGAAGGCCGGAAAGATCGACATACTCATCGGCACGCACAAGCTGATCAGCCAGAACGTGAAGTGGCATGACCTCGGACTGCTCGTCATCGATGAGGAACAGAAGTTCGGCGTGGCCACGAAGGAGAAGCTCCGCAAGCTCAAGACCAGCGTGGACACGCTCACCATGAGCGCCACCCCCATCCCGCGCACGCTGCAGTTCTCGCTCATGGGCGCGCGTGACATGAGCATCATCCGCACCGCCCCGCCCAACCGGCACCCTATTCACACCGAATTGGGCAGCTTCGGTCATGAGCTTATCGCCGACGCGATCAACTTCGAGATGAGCCGTAACGGGCAGGTCTTCTTCGTCAACGACCGCATTTCCAACCTCCCCGAGCTCGCCTCGCTCATCCGGAAGTATGTGCCCGACTGCCGCATAGCCATCGGACACGGGCAGATGCCGCCCGAGGAGCTTGAGCAGATCATCATGGGTTTCATCGACTAT
The DNA here is from genome assembly GCA_022778905.1 of Prevotella sp. Lineage (GTDB taxonomy): Bacteria > Bacteroidota > Bacteroidia > Bacteroidales > Bacteroidaceae > Prevotella. The sequence continues at coordinate 13,262 of JALFRV010000167.1, forward strand.
GACTACGACGTGCTGCTCTCGACGACCATTGTCGAGAACGGCATCGACATCCCCAACGCCAACACCATCATCATCAACGACGCCCACCGCTTCGGACTCTCGGATCTGCACCAGATGCGCGGTCGGGTGGGGCGCAGCAACAAGAAGGCCTTCTGCTACCTGCTCGCCCCTCCGAAGAGCGTGCTCACGCCCGAGGCCCGCCGCCGCTTGGAAGCCTTGGAGAATCTTTCCGAGCTCGGAAGCGGCTTCAATCTGGCCATGCAAGACCTCGACATCCGCGGCGCCGGCAACCTGCTTGGGGCCGAACAGAGCGGCTTCATGGAGGACTTGGGCTACGAGACCTATCTCAAGATCATCAAGCAGGCCATGACGGAGCTGAGGAATGAAGGAGCCTCCCCCGCATCCTCCGAAAGGAGGGGGAGCGCCTCTGCCGGTTCGTCTCTCCCTTTGGAGGGGGCGGAGGTGGCTTCCGAGGGGGCATGGGGCTCGCTCTTCGTCGACGACTGCACCATCGAGAGCGATCTCGAGATGTATTTCCCCGATACCTATGTGCCCGGTTCCGGCGAGCGCATGCTGCTCTACCGGGAATTGGACAACATCACCGACGACAAGACGCTCGCGCAGTATAGGCAGCGCTTGGTGGACCGCTTCGGGCCCGTGCCGCATGAAGGCGAGGAGCTGCTGCAGGTCGTCGCGCTGCGCAGGTTGGGCAAGCGGCTCGGCTGCGAGAAGATCATCCTCCGCCAGGGCGTGATGAACATGCAGTTTGTCAGTGCCCCCGACAGCCCCTACTACCGCAGTCCGGTCTTCGGGCTCGTGCTGGATTATATCGCCACGCACCCCCGGCGGTGCAACCTGAAGGAGATCAAGGGCCGCCGGCTGATGCACATTGACCGGGTCGCGACGGTGGGCGAGGCCGTCAGCCTGCTACGTGAGATGGAGCGGAAAGACTGATCCGGCGGCCCCATGGCGCCGCCGCCCGTCGTCCTTCTTCGCCCGGAAACCGACGGGGGACGAAACGGGTGTCGCAACCGCTTGTATGACAATGCGTTACGAAAGCTATGCTTTGGACGTCCCGGAGCATAGCTTTCGGCGCCCCGGAGCATAGCTCTTGGCCGCCCGGAGCATAGCTCTGCGCAGGGCGGATGACAGGTCTGTGTTTTTCGTTGCATTCGTGTGCAGTCTTTTGCAGGTTTCCGTATCTTCTTCATAGAAGGTCCCTGCGACCGGATGATGTCTCATTTGTAAAGTAAGAATACGATGAAAACGAAAGTTCTATTGTGTTGCTGGATGATGCTGGCGGTAGCCTGCTCGTCGGAAAGTGTGGCTTTGGAAGGCGTCAGCGCATACGATGTGCAGGCCAGTCCGTGCAAGACGTCGCTCTCCGCGGCCGACACCCGCCCCGACTTTTATGCCGCGACGATGGCCAAGCTGACCACGCTGCGCCTCACGCTGGGGGCGGACGGCGTCACCGAAGGCTTGTTGGAGGATCTGATGGACAATTGTGTGGTCGGTCAGTTCCATGTCTCCGCCGCCTGCAGGGACGGGCGGATCGTGCTCGTGGTCTATCCCGAGGTGGACGCGGCGACCGACTGCGTGTGCGTCTATGACATCGGATTCAAGATCGGCAAGCTCCTCCCGGACAGCTATGAACTGGAAGTTTATCGCGGAAGAGCGGACGGACAGTATGCCGGCAAGACGCCGCTCTGCACCGCCCCGATACGCTTGGAGACCGGCAGACCGGTCGTGCTGACCTTCCCCTGAAATGCCGGCAGCGCCCGATCGGCGGTGAGTCCCGTCCCCTGACCGGCCTTCGCGGCGACGATCATCGGGGCTGCGCGTTTCCTGCCTGTGCCCTCCGACAGGCAGGAAACGCGCCGGCGTGTCCGCATGCAATGATTTTCTCGTTTGAAATCATTGCAATTCCGAAAAGAATGACTATATTTGCATAGTGACCGAAAACTAATAGCAAAGGAGGGCGAAATGACATCTACTAAACCTACAGCCCTGCGCGGGCTGCTCCTGTTGATGCTGGCGACAGTCGCATTGTCGCTGCAGGCTCAACAGACTTTTACCACCATCTCAGGCGTCGTGAAAGATCAGGCCACGGGAAAGGCCTTGCCATATGTCAACGTGACGGTACCTTCGGAACACGTGTCGACGGTGACCAATGCCGACGGAGGGTTCGTGCTCAAGACGAGGGAGCGCCCCGCCAGCGTGATACTCACCCACGTGGGCTATCGCACTCGCCGCTACCAGATAGGCGACCAGCTCGAAAACCTCGAGATCAGGATGCAGTCTTCGACCGTCGTCCTGTCCGAGATCCTCGTCACTTCGGGCGATCCGCGACAGATACTGAAGGCGGCCGTCGCCAAGATACCCCACAACTACAGCCCGCAGCCGGAGCTTTTCAGAGGCTTCTATCGCGAGACCACGCAGCGCGGACACCGGTATATCTACGTGGCCGAGGCCGCTGTCGACCTGTACAAGTCGGCCTACTCGAAGCCGGTCAACTATGACCGCGTGCGCATAGACAAGGCCCGTCGGCTGATCAGTACGCGTCAGACCGACACGCTCGGTGCCAAGGTGCAGGGCGGCCCCACGTTGCCCGTCTTCGTTGATGTGGTCAAGAATCTTGAGTATATCTTCGAAGAGGCAGAGATGGAGCATTATGACTACCGCATGGAATCCCCCACGGCCATCGACGACAGGCAGCAGGTGGTCATCTCGATGCGGCCCCGTCACATCCTGCCTTATCCGCTCTACTTCGGCAGGATCTATATCGACCAGGCCACCTTGGCATTCACCCGCGTGGAGTTGGAGCTTGATATGACGGATCGGGAGAAGGCCACCCGGACCATGTTGGTCAGCAAACCGACGGGCGTCAGATTCCGTCCGCGCGAGATGACCATCATGGTCGACTACGCCTTGGACGACAGCATCAGCCGCATCCACTATATCCGGAGCACCTCGCGGTTCAACTGTGACTGGAAGCGGAAGCTCTTCAGCTCCAGCTATCGCGTGTCGGCGGAGATGGTGGTGACCGACCGTTATCCCGAGGCCTGCCGCATCAACGGCCGCTCCTCGTTTGATGCCCACTCGTCACTCTATGACAAAGTGGAGCTCTTCGAGGATCCGGGCTTCTGGGGGAAGGACAATATCATCGAGCCGACAGAGAATCTCGAGAACGCAATAGACAAGTTAAGAAAGAAAATAGCGAAAGATCAATGACCAAAGTATTTGTCGTGCTCCTGACCCTGCTCGCATGGCAGGCCGGGGCACAGGCCTATCCCGAACAGCGCAGGGATTCCATCCTCGCCCTCATCACCGGGGCGCAGATATCCCCGCGAGTGATCAACATGGCAAAGGCAGGCGCCAAAGGCGACGGCCGGACCGACTGCCGGAGCGCCTTCGAAAAGGCTATGAGGCGCGCGGAACGGCAGGGTGGGGCGCGCATCGTGGTGCCCGCCGGAACCTATCTCATCAAAGGGCCGGTCCGACTGGTCAGCAACGTGTGCCTCGACCTGCAGGAGGGAGCGACGCTGAAGTTTGATCCCGAAGCCAAATGGTATCTGCCCGTGGTGAAGACATCATGGGAAGGGACTTTCCTGCAGAACTATTCGCCGATGATCTACGGCTACGGACTGCATGACGTAGCCATCGTGGGCAAGGGCAGCATTGACGGAAACTGCCGGGAAACTTTCGCCACCTGGAGGGAGAAACAGGACAAGGGGAAGACACTCTCGCGGCAGATGAACCATCAGGGCGTACCCATCTCGGACCGCAACTTCGGTGAGGGCTATTGGCTCAGGCCGCATCTCATACAGCTGTTCAACTGCCGCAACATCACCATCGCAGACGTCTTCATCACCGACAGTCCGTTCTGGTGCGTGCATCTCCTGAAGAGTGAGAATGCCATCTGCCGCGGGATCCGCTACGATGCGAAGCTGGTCAACAACGATGGAATAGACCCCGAGTGCTCGCGGAACATACTGATCGAGAACGTGCACTTCAACAATGGCGACGACAACATAGCCATCAAGAGCGGCCGCGACAATGACGGGTGGAACTTCGGGACCCCATCCGAGAATATCATCATCCGCAAATGCCATTTCAAGGGGTTGCATGCCGTCGTGCTGGGAAGCGAAATGAGCGGCGGCGTACGGAATGTGTTCATCGAGGACTGCGACTATGCAGGCTACTGTAAGCGCGGCATCTACATCAAGACAAACCCCGACCGGGGCGGATTCGTCAGCAACCTCTATGTGAGGAATGTAAAGTTCGACGAGGTGGAAGACCTGATCTATGTGACGAGCAGGTATGCCGGAGAAGGATTGGACAATCATCATTTCTCGAAAATAGAAAACCTCCACTTCGACCGGATCAGCTGCACACGAGCCAAAGGTGCCGGCATCGTGCTGCAGGGAACAGGACAGAATCCGATCCGGAACGTTCTGCTGCGCCGCATAGACATCGGACAGGTGCAGAACGCACTTAGCTTCGACCACGTGGAGAACGTGCAGTTCGGCGACTGTCATCTCGGCGGAGAGGCGGGCATACCGACGCAGGTCTCCCCGAAGGATCAGCTTTTCGACCAGCCATAGCCGGCGGATCGCCCGCCAGAAGCCATGCTCCCCGCTGCCGGTTGGCTCCTCCGCCAATCAGCGGAGGGAGAGACGCGGGGCTATGGAGGGTGAGGGCGGAATGGAAAAGCCACGCCTCTGACCGTTTTTCTGCCTGTTTACCGCATGCCGATCCGTCATCTTCAGACCGGCTTTCAGTTTGTTGCGCGGGTCCAATATGATGTGTACACGATGATTGTGTTCGCATTTTGTCGAAATGGCAGGATAAAAATGGAGTTCGTAGTATATTTTAACATAAAATACATAGACCATTAGTGTATTTTTTATAAATTTGCAGCCAAATTAGAAGACATTTTATAACTCACGCCAGTAATTAACTTAAAACGACGCAGGAAACAATGATCATTTGAAGGATGTCATGCAGGCATGCAGGATATCAGGCTTCCCTTAGGATTACTTGATACTCGACGCGGCTTAGAGATACCCCAATCTATGAAATGTGGACGACGTAAATAGTAAGGATGAATATATCCCCTCCCCCCCACCCAAGGTGCTGTATCCATACTGGAACAGATGCAGGAATGCAGATCGGACCGCAGGTGGAAAGCGCCGGCGGGAATGGTTGGGAACAGCCGAGGGTGGACAATGGAAGACGGAGAAGATGAAAGATTAATAATTAAACAATACAAATTCAAAATGGAAATCAGATTACAGTATGAAGCTCCGATGTCGGAACTTATTCTAATGAAAACCGAGGGACTGCTCGAAGGTCTTTCAATGGGGATCTCGGACGACCCTGCTCCAGGTGGTGGAGATGCCAAGAAGTTCGACTTCTTTGATGATGCGGCACAAGAATACCAACCCAAATCACTGTGGGATGAGTGACTCCTGTCCTTTGAAGTCAGAATCTATGAAGATTAAATCATCATTCCTCAAAGTGAAGAGACAATCAATTCTATTTTTGTTGGTAAGCTTTTTTATCGCCGCTGTAAAACCCGCGATGGGGCAGACATATACTGCATCTTACGGAACTTATACATTGAGCTATACCGTATCTGGAAGCAATGCGACCATAACAGGTGCTACATTTGACACATCTTTCAATGGCACACTCACCATTCCGGCAACCGTCATCAATGGAACGACAACTTACAATGTCACATCCATCAATGCTAAAGCTTTCCAAGACAACACCAACATCACGTCGTTGACCCTTTCGGAAGGTTTAAAGACCATTGGCGCGTCTGCCTTCAGCGGCTCCAAGATAGCCGGAACGATCAATTTGCCGGTGTCATTGACCACGATGGGCGCATGGTGTTTCGCATCTATGTTCAATATAGATGCCGTTGTTTTCCCATCCAATTCTGCCGTCACGGTCATCCCCGATGATGCTTTTAAAAACAGTGCCATCAAATCCATCAACTTCCCTCCTAACCTTACCAGCATCGGAGTGGCTGCTTACTATGGCTGTAATAATGTGGAAACAGCAGAGATCATACTGCCGACAACATTGAAAACAATCGGAAACTCTGCTTTTGCCTTCTGGCGCAAGACATCGACTATTCCCGTTTTCCCTGGAAAGAACAAACTGGTGTTCCCCGAAAACTCCCAACTTACCAGCATCGGATATAGTGCTTTCCGCAATGGCAACTGGTATGGAGACATTACACTCCCTGCTGGAGTCACAAAGATAGACTCATTGACGTTCCTGCGTAACGAGCAATGGGAAGGGCAAATCACATTGCCCAGCACGCTGAAAGAAATCGGAAATTTTGCCTTCGAGTTGGTTGGGTCAACGCAGAATCTGGTGATTCCGGCCTCGGTGACCACCATTGGCAAAAGCGCTTTCTATGCTTCACCGTTTTTCGGCATCACATTCGAGGCAGGCAGCCAGCTGACTTCCCTCGGCCCCGGCGCATTCAAGAGTTGCTTTAACTTGAGCTATGTAGACCTGAGCAGCATTACCGAGCTCGCGGCACTCGATGCTTCGCGCGATCCGGCAAGTACAAGCCAATATGCCTCAATGCCCAACTACACCATGGTCTATCTGCCTGCGGGCAGCAAGGTGGCTGCCAATCAAGTGAACTTTGTTGTCAGCGGCAAGTGCGATAACTTCGTCCTCTACGACTATGATGATCTGGGAAACTATCACAGCATAACCACTAAGACGATCGATAACGACCGCACATGGGTGGGAGAAAATACAAGATACGAGCCCAATGCGCCAACGCCCGAGAACTTCGGTATGCAACGGGGATGCGACTATCATATTCCTATGGATTTCACTGCTGCCAAGGCAAGTTACGTGAACCGTAAGTTCGAAGCCGTAAAGGGCAAGACCTATACCGTCATCCTGCCGTGCAACGCCGTCGTCCCGGAAGGAATGAAAGCCTATCAGCTCAAGAAACTGCTCACTGCAGAGAACATGTATTACTTCCTTTACACAGGAAGCAACCAGCTGAAAGCGTATGAACCGTATGTGTTATGCGTCGTCGATCCGGCCAAGAGCCTCACTTTCCCCGATATTACTGATTGTAAAATAAAGGCAACGCCAGACACGGAGGCTGCCCAGACGGGATGGGTGCCGGAGAATGAACTGCAATTCATCGGGACCACAACCAACATCCTGAACGCAGATGCACGCAACAAGGGCAACTATAACCTGAGCGGCGGCATATGGTATCCTGTCTTCACGAAAGAGGGAACGACATGGAATGGAACGAATACGGCTACAGATGCCCAGAACGGATACAAAGGATACATCCACTCGATGCGTGCTTTTGTCAGGAAACCGACATCGGGATCAGGTGCTGGAGCAAAGTTCTTGATGTTCCTTGACGACCGTTCGGAAACAACAGGCATACAGGATTTCGAAAAGAAAATAACGACGGACAGCCAGAAGATCTATACAACCGACGGACGATATGTCGGCACCGACTTCGACGCACTGCCCTCCGGCGAGATCTATATCATTGCCGGCAAGAAAGTATACAAGCTGTAAGGCATGGCCGAAGGCCGCAAACGGATGATCCGCACCTATGTTCAATGAAATCCATATCGGATCTGTCGCTACTCCATAGACGGCTGATTTCACCGGCGTAGATGCTCACAATACAATCAATAGCTGATCTGTCGGCAATCCAAAGGATTCCTTCAGATCAGCTATTTTTTATGTATACATCAGCTATTTTTTACGTATACATCAGCCTTATTTTACGTATACATCAGCTATACGTCGGCCCAGTAAGAAAAAGATAGGTGCTGTCTTTGGCGTAAAATATATATTTTGACGGTTCATCGTAGCTCTTGGAACAATGCGCGGCATTGAAATCGCCAGACCGCTGCATTGACTTGGCAGAGACGCGGCATTGAATCGGACGGAGCCCAGCATTGTTCCGGACGGTCCTATACCTGAGGGTATACTTGAAACACAGTAGGTGTCTGTCCAATAAAGAATAGGTATATGTTGGATATATAATGGGGATACGTTGGATATATAATAGGTAGATACATCGCTGTGTCCATGAATGGAGGATCTGGAAGATCGTTGCAGAGCCGGGGGATGAGGATTGCGGCCTCCCTAAATGAAAAGCGGAAACCCTGCATTGACAGGATTTCCGCTTTCTTCTTCTATGGGTGGAGGGTGGGACTCGAACCCACGACATTCAGAACCACAATCTGACGCTCTAACCAACTGAACTACATCCACCGTTTGAAAGGTGCTAATATCGATTAGCGGATGCAAAGGTAAAGGTTTTGTTTCATATCTCCAAATTTTTCAGATGATTTTTTATTTCAGGTCAGAGGAATTGTCTCTTTCGGCTAAAAAATAGGTTTGGATGTAACGGACTGGCCCTTTCTTTCACCTGTATATTACTTTCGCTTTTTGATTTATTAACTTTAATACTTCATAGACAATCATTATTTTCCCTATATTTGCAAACGAAAGCAAACAAATAGAAAGTATTCGCAGGATCGAGAGGGTTTCGAACTGCTACCTATCATGAAACAATCAATAACCAATAATATACTGTCTAACTGTATGAATATGAAAAACGAAAGGCAAAGTGTATTTGTCGGTTTGTCGATGGCTGCATTGCTGACGGCTTGTCCTGTTGTGGCATCTGCCGGAAGCACATCCTCTTCCAACCGCATTTATTCTGAGATTGCCCTCCCGCAACAGCAGGTGAGGGCCAGTGGTGTCGTGACTGACAATGCGACAGGTGAACCCTTGATCGGCGTCAGCGTAGTTGTCAAGGGTAATGCACGGCAAGGCGTGGTGACCGATATGGATGGTCGGTTCACGTTGGAGGTGCCGAATGGCGCTACGTTGGTATTCTCCTATGTCGGCTACAAGACGCAGGAGGCCAAGGCGAACGGCAGCATGCGGATCGGCATGGCTGAGGACCGGTCGAACTTGGAGGAAGTTGTGGTCGTCGGATACGGCACAATGAAGAAGCGCGACCTGACCGGTTCGATCGCTTCACTGAAGACGGATGCCATCACCTCCGTGATGTCAGCCAATCCGCTTGAGGCTCTTCAGGGCAAGTCAACCGGTGTCGCCGTGTTTACGAATAACCAGCCCGGCGCGCAGCCCACACTGCGTATCCGTGGTTCGGCCTCCATCAATGCGGGCACCGATCCTTTGATCGTGGTCGACGGTTTTCCGCTTGTGGACGGCAATATGAATGACATCAACCCTGCCGATATTGAGTCGATGGAGGTGCTGAAAGATGCTTCGTCGACGGCGATCTATGGATCCCGCGGTGCGAATGGCGTGATCATGATCACGACGAAGAAAGGTTCGAGCGGACGAAACAATATCAGCGCCCATGCCAATATCGGCATCTCGACGCCGAGCCGGCTGATTGATGTCATCACGGGGCAGGACTTCGCCGATTACATCAAGACGGCCTACGCCAACGCCGGGAACGGTGAGCCTGATCTTTCGGGGCTGAACAAGTATAACACAGACTGGCAGCGGGAGTTCCTGAAGAGCTCTGCGCTGACGCAGGACTATGGCGTCACGCTCGACGGGAGCAACGACCGGACGGGCTATATGCTGTCTGCGGGCTACTATAACCAAGACGCGCTGATCCCGAACCGCGGCTTCGAGAAGTTCAGCGTACACAACAACTTGGACCATAAGTTCAATTCATGGCTCACGGTCGGGTCGAGCATGCAGCTCACGGTGTCCACGCAGAATGTGCTGACCAATCCTGTGCTGAATGATATCTTCCGCTACGGATGGCCTTCGGAGCCGGTCTATGAAGAAGACGGATCCTATCACGTTGTCTCTCTCGGTGAGTTCTTCAACCCCTTTGCTGACAACAGTGCCTCGACCAACCGCACTCGGAACGTTCGATTCCTGGGCAATTTCTATGCTTCGGCACAGATCACGAAGCACCTGAACTACAAGCTGAGCATCGGATATGACACGAAGACGTCCAACAATTACGAGTTTGTCTCCTCGCAGAACATCAAGGCGATCGCACAGGGACTGACGACCAGCAACGGCAGCCAGAGCTGGTATCGCAGCCGGAGCAAGCTGATGGATAATATCCTGACCTATTCCAACCAGTTCGGAGACCATCGCCTGACGGCCACCGCGGTCTATTCGTGGCAGGATTACAAATACAACAGCTCCTACATGTCGGGTCAGTTTGACAACGACCAGCTCGGTGCGTGGAGCTTTGCCGGTGCCAATCAGGCTTCGCTGAAGACAGAGAGCGATGTCTACAGCAATCGTCTGATATCCTACACAGGCCGTGCGACCTATGCCTATCAGGACAAGTACCTGCTCACGGCCACGGTCCGTTTCGACGGCTCCTCTCGTTTCGGCAAGGACACCAAGTGGGGTACGTTCCCTTCATTCGGTCTGGCCTGGCGCGCCACAGAGGAAGACTTCCTGAAGGACAACAAGGTGATCACCGATCTGAAGTTGCGCGGAAGCTACGGCGTAACGGGCAACCAGGAGATCGGCAACTATAATTCGCTGTCCCGACTGGCTACGGACAACAATGCCAACTACTCGGACGGCGTCGGCACATTGACCGGTTACTACGAGAGCGTGGGCAATTCCAACCTGAAATGGGAGCGCACCACGCAGGTCGACCTCGGCTTCGACCTGTCGCTCTACGACCGTATATATGTCAATTTCGACTACTATAACCGCACGACCAAGGACCTGCTCTACAGCGTGCCCATTCCTTCGACTTCCGGTTACAGCAACGTCATGAGCAACGTAGGCCAGGTGAACAACAACGGTATCGAGTTGGCCGTCAGCGCAGACGTGGTCCGCACGAATGACCTGAAGGTCAACCTGGGCTTCAACTTCACTACCAACAGCAATGAGATCAAGGCACTTTACGGCGACGTACAATCCGTCATGCTCAACTCGGGCACCACTGGCCTGGCCCGGATCCTGAAGGTCGGCGAGCCTGTCAACGGTGTCTATGCGCGCCATTCGTTGGGTATCATCAAGGATCAGGCCACACTCGACTGGTACAAGTCATATGTTCCGAACACCGCCTCGGCCTTGAGCATCGGCGACGAGATGTATGAAGACGTCGACGGTGACAAGTCTATCACCATCAACGACTACAAGTGCATCGGCTCCATCGAGCCTAAGTACTTCTATGGGGTCAACCTCGGCGTCGACTACAAGAAGTTCTCGCTGAAGGTCTACGGGCAGGGCGCATGGAAATACGCCTCGATGGCCGGTGCCGAAAACAGCGCGACGATCGGCACGAAGTGGGCCGTGGGCTATCAGGACATCGGCAGTTACCTGCTCTGGGCTGAAAGCAACGTGCGCAACGTGCTCGGTCTGCCGTCTCAATATGCCTACGACCGCATGTGGAGCACATCCAACCCCAACGGCACTTATCCGCGTCCGGGCGCCAAGGAGGTCTATCAGAGCGACCGCACCAATGCCGACTGGAACTACTTCATCCTCAAGAACATCCAGCTGAGTTACGACTTTACCTCTCTCATTCCGGTCAAGACGATCAAGTCTTTGGCACTGAACGTGAACTTCCAGAACTTCTTAACCTTTGCCAACCATCGCGGCTACAACCCCGAGAACGGTGATGTCAGCAACCCGTTTGCCAAGACAGTGCTCATCGGAGTCAGCGCAAAGTTCTAATATAAATAAGGTATCATTATGAAAGCAATCAAATATCTATTCGCAAGTGCTGTCTTGGCCATCGGCGGCATGACCGTTACCGGCTGCAGTGACTTGGAGGAACGCCCTCAGACTTTCCTCAATCCCGACGCTTACTACAAGACGGAGGCAGAAGTGGACGCCGCACTCAACGGGGTCTACAACCGCCTGCGCAACATCTATACGGCCAATTCGCAGCTCTATCTGGCCAACATCGAGCTTTACACCGAGCAGGGTTGGCCGACCTACAACAAGAATTCGATGCACCTGCTCAACCGCTGGTACGATGTCAACAATGCCAGCACGGGCAATTCCGACCGGGGTGTCAACCGTGTATGGTCGGCAGCTTACGATGCCATCAACCGTGCGAACATCGTCCTTGCGCGTCAGGAGGCAGTCACGATGAGCCAGGCCAGCCATGACAGAATCATCGGGCAGTGCAAGTTCATCCGTGCCTACAGCCTCTGGCATCTGATGCGTCTCTATGGCGGAGTGCCCATCGTGCTGACCTATACCAATGGTCTGGGCGGTCTGGAGGTGCCCCGCAACACGATCGACGAATGCTACGACCAGGTCACCAAGGACCTTGAGGATGCCGCCGCCAAGCTTCCGGCCCGCGGAGATGATGCCGGCTACGCCGTCTGGCGCGCCACGAAGGGATCCTGTCTGGCCCTCTTGGGCGAGGTTTATCTCTATCGTGCCAGTATGAACAATAACAACAAGGACTACCTGACCAAAGCCCGCGACTACAGCAAGCAGGTGATCGACTCCCGCAAATATGAGCTCATGGACAACTTCACCGATCAGTTCTACTGGTTTAATGCCAATGCCAAGAACAACAAAGAGTCGCTCTTCGAGCTTCAGTTTGCCGCCTTGCCCGGCCAGAGCAACGATATGCACATCCGTTTCGGTCTCGGACGCACCTACGCTTACATGGGCTGCTACCAGTATGCACGCATGGGCGTGTCAGGATACCTCTACCGCGAGATGAAGAACAACAACGACAAGCGGGCCGATGCGCTCCTTTCGCACTTTAAACTCAACGACGGCACGAGCGTCGACTTCGACGTGAACACGCTCAAGTGGGTGCCCAAGGCCACGAATGACCGCAATGCAGAGCACCGCTGCGTCTTCAACTGCAAGTATTTCGACAACCGTACGGACGCGTCGCTCCAGAAGCCTTGCGCCAACTTCCCGATGCTGCGCTATGCCGAGGTGCTGCTCAACTACGCCGAAGCCTCCAATTTACTGCAGGGTGGGGCAGGTCTCGCCGAGCTCAACATGATCCGCAACCGTGCCGGACTGGCCAGCTATACCTTCACGACGCAGGCCGCCATGGACGAGGAGATCTTCCAGCAGCGCCGCTTTGAGTTTGTCGGCGAAGGCAAGATCTTCTACGATGAGCTGCGCCGCGGCGTGCTCGGCCAGTATGCAGCTGCCAAGTGCAAGCAGGGCACAGCGGACGGCATCACCTACTTCGACGGTGAGGTGGAATTCAAGGCCGGCCGCAATTTCCTCTTCAAGATTCCGCAGAGCGACTTGGATTCCAATCCTGCACTCACGCAGAATCCCGACAACGTGTCTGAATGACCGTCGGTCTGCGCGTCTGCGGAATCCGTTTCCGCCGCGCGGCATCCTGAAGGGGATGTGTCAAAATAGGCACATCCCCTTTTTTGTCTTTCTCTATGATTCATTCTCTTTACTCACTTTACGCGGCGACTTCAGCCGGTCTTCTTCTGAAAATGTTCATATAAACGCATAACGGCGTAAAAACGGCGTGTATGAGGTCGGTCAGGACGTGTTTTATGTCCGTTATTCCCTGTTTGATGAGT
>JALFRV010000182.1 GCA_022778905.1 Prevotella sp.
CAGCTGGAAATTTGGTCAGGGCAACCACGTCACTAATTCCCGTGTAGCCATGGCCAAGGATATGCTGGCCATGAAGCAGCAGATTGCCTATCTGACGCAGAAACTCGCGGCCTACGAAGCCGCCGGTCAGCCCGCAGCCAAGGCCCTGCCGGCCTCGGGCACGATGACGTTCCCGGATGTACCGGAAAATCATTGGGCTTATCAGTACGTGAAATACCTGACGGAACACGGCTATCTGCAGGGCTATCCCGATGGCGAATTCAAGGGCGACCGTGCCCTGACGCGTTACGAATACGCCGCCATCATTTACCGCGCGCTGCAGAACGGCGCTCCGTCCGACGGCAATATGGCCCGTTCCGTCGACGAGTTCGGACCGGAACTTACAAAAGTCCAGAACATCGACCGTTTCCGCGTGGATAGAATTTCCGGCAAGGACAACGACCGTCATAAGATCGAACGTGTCCGTGTCAACAGTCAGGACAACAAAGAAAAGAACGACTACCGCGATGTATACGGCTCGCGCATTGCCCGGTAAAGTAAAATAGAAAGGGATGTACAGATGGCGAGAAAGACGGCTGTGTGGACTCAGAGAATGAAGGAACTTCGCCGTGCCAACAACCTGTCGCAGAGTGATGTTGCCAAGGTCCTGCACTGCACACAGGTTGCCTATGGCATGTATGAACTCGGCAAGCGCCGGATTTCTGTGGAGAACCTTGTGAAACTGGCCCGATACTACCGGGTGTCGCTCGACTACCTGACCGGTATGCGAGACTGGGTCTGAATCCATGAAGCAAAAGCCATGCGGGCTGAGACGGTCCGCATGGCTTTTTCTGTACATGGATTTGTATATGTTCTATATTTTTCATATATCTTGCTCAAAGAGGGGACAAGTCACGCACTTGTCCCTCTTTTTGTGGCATCATTTAAAAGCATTCCTTTGCTCAATACAAAATGAATCTTGACCATAATCCCAAGATATGGGTTATGATAGGAATAGATTTAGATTAGAATTAGGCACGTTATACACTTGATGCAGGGAAAGTTGTGAAAGAAAGGGGCAATCCATGATGGATATACATCCTGAAAAGACAATATATACAAATGTGCACGGGGGGGTACATCGATATGGAACCTCGTCGCTCTAAGGAATATCCGGAGGGCCGACGCATTACACCCAGTGTCTGGTCACAGAATCTGAAGGCTTTGCGTGTATCGAATAACTTATCGCAAGCAGATGTCGCCAAGATCCTCCATTGCAGTCAGGTTGCTTACGGCATGTACGAACTCGGCAAGCGCAAGCTGCCAGTTGAATACCTCGTTCAACTCGCGAAGTTTTATCAGGTTTCTTTGGACGAACTGACTGGACTCGCGCAGGAATAAGCAACCGAAATCATAGGGGGATCCATTCATGAAAAACAATCTGCTTACAATCGGCCAGATGGCCAAACTCAATCACACGACATTAGCCACCTTGAGGCTCTATGATGACAAGGGTCTATTGAAGCCGAAATCGGTCAATCCGCTGAACGGGTATCGCACGTATGATGTCTGTCAGAGCGCGGTGTTCCACATGATCCAGTACAATAAAGACCTCGGACTGAACCTCAATGAGATCAAGGCGCTCTTGGATTGTTCGGACCAAGCGTTTTTGGTGGATATGTATCACCAGAAACTCAAGGACCTGGATCAGCAGATGAAGTATATTTTATGGCAGAAGGAACAGATCCGGAGTATTCTCGATTGGAAGGATCATGTCTGTCACCTTCCGCCGCGCGGCGTCTGCACGTTGGAATACGTCCGCAAGTATGATGTCTTCGTGAAGAAAGCAACCCGGAATTACTTTCAGGAGGACTTTAGCAGCGTCGTCTATGATCTGGCTCATCTCAAAGCGGAGCTGCGCCAGAAGGGCATTCACGGCATTTATTTCTATCATGCCTTCGTGACCATGAAGTTGGACGATTTTCTGGCCAGGCGGTACCGGGCAGCGGAGCTCGGCGTGATTATCCCCGATAAGGATGAGGCCACTGGCAAGATCGAGGTCCAATCGCATTCGAGCAATATGAGTGCCAGC
>JALFRV010000306.1 GCA_022778905.1 Prevotella sp.
GGCGAGGCTTACTTCAAGGTGGCTAAGGACAGCGGCCATCCGTTTGTGGTGAAGAGCCGTGACATGCAGGCCCGAGTATTGGGGACTGAGTTCGACATGCGTGCCTATGCCGACGAACCGACATCAGTGACTTTGCTCGAAGGATCGGTAGCCGTGGGCAATCTCTCCGCCCAGACCCTCCGGAAGATCACTCCCGGACAGCGCGCACAGATGGGCCGACAGGGCGAAATGGCCATCCGGGAAGTCGACGTCGACCCCTGTCGCTACTGGAAAGACGGATACTTCTACTTCGACAAATGTTCCATCGAACAGATAATGAAGGAGATCGGCCGCTGGTATAACGTGGATGTGGAGTTCCGCAGGCATCGCCAGTCGGACATGACGCTCCACTTCGTAGGCGACCGAAGCAAGTCCCTGGACTACACGCTGAAGCTTCTGAACCAGATGGAGAAGGTGAAAGTGAGCTTCGAGAACGGGAAACTCTGGATCGACTGACCGCATTCAGGAAAGACACATGTACGGTCCCTCGGGCCTTTTCCGATCGTCCGTCGCGTCCATAGATTGATCAAAGGATATACATTCCATTATTTTTTTTGGACAAAAAGGGTGACCATCCCGGAACAGAGTTCGTATAGAGGGCATAGAACCATTAACCGAAAAACATGTCCAACGTTATGAATTTACACAAATGGGTATGGTTTGTATGGCTATCCTTCTGCTTCCTGATGACTCCGTCAGGAACTGTCTCGGCTCAAAGTCAGAGGGATCGGATCACCATAGAAACCAAGAACGAACCGATGCCTTCTGTTTTCAAGAAGATCGAAAAGCTGACTCGGTACAAGTTTATCTTCGACTACGCGGAGGTCAATCAGTTTAAGGTTACCGTCAAGCTGAAGAATGCCACCATCGGAGAGGCTCTGAACAAGATCATCGGGAAACATCCGCTCCGGTTTACGGTCAATGACAGCTTCATCAACATTGTGATGAAGAAGCCCGACGGACTGCTGGCAGAAGTGAAGGGGAAAGTCTTCTTCCACGACGATAAGTCCCCTTGCATGGGCGCTTCGGTCAAAGTGGACGGCAAGTTGGTGGCCACTACGGATGCGGGCGGATGTTTCACGCTCCGCAACGTGTCGTCCAACTCCTATCTTGACATATCCTATATCGGCATGGAAGACGAGCACTTGCAGGTCTCGCCGATCATCAACGCGTATCTGAAGACCAGCACCGAATCGCTCGAAAACGTGGTTGTGACCGGCATCTTCCGCAAAAACCGGGAGAGTTTTACCGGTGCCGTATCCACCATTGACAGCAAACAGCTGAAATCCTTCAAAGGTAAGAACCTCATATCTACGCTCAAAAACATCGACCCGACATTCAATGTCTTGGAGAATAATCAGTTCGGAGGCGACCCGAACCATCTCGCTTCGGTCCAGATCCGAGGGACCTCGAGCCTGCCGACCGTTGAAGACCTGAAGAATGAGACACGGGTTGACATCAACACACCACTCATCATCCTTGACGGATTTGAGATTTCGCTCTCCCGAATGCAGGATATGAACGACGAAGACATCGAGTCGATCACCATCCTGAAAGATGGTTCGGCGACGGCAATCTATGGGTCCAGAGGAGCAAACGGTGTGATCGTGATCCAGTCGAAGCGCCCCGAGGCCGGAAAACTCAGGGTCTCTTACCGAGGCGCACTGCAGTTAGAGGTGCCCGATCTGACCGGCTATGACATGCTGAATGCCCGCGAGAAGCTCCAGTTGGAACTCGATGGCGGACTCTACGAAAGCAATTTCTCCAATATAGAGATGAGCCTTCGCGAGCGCTACAATGCCATGTTGGAAAACGTGGAGCGCGGAGTGGACACCTATTGGCTGTCAAAACCGCTCCGCACAGGCGTGGGGCACCGCCACAACCTGCGCCTCGAAGGCGGAGGGTCTGAGGGATTCCGCTACGCCGCAGCTTTGCAGTTCAACGACGTGAAGGGTGTCATGAAAGGATCAGACCGCAAGACTTTCAATGCCAACATAGACCTGATGTATGAACGCAACACCCTTCTGTTCACCAATAACTTGGAGATTTCCCACCTGACAGCGGACGAGTCGCCCTACGGTTCGTTCAGTCAATATGTGAAACTCAATCCCTATTGGACCGAGAGAGACCCGGAAGGCAATATCCTGAAAACATTCGAGCCGCAGAATGAGAACTTCTTCAATCCCGCCCCGGAGAATCCCTTGTACAACGCGACACTTGACATGGTCAACCGGCAGAAGAGCACCACGGTCTCCAACAACTTCAATATAGAGTGGCGCCCGACAGAAGATTTCACGCTGCGCACACGGTTCAGCATCGCCAAACGATTTTTAAACAGCGACCTCTTCAAGCCTGCAGCCCACACAGACTTCAAGGACTACTCCGAAGACCAGATTTTCCGCAAAGGAAAATACCAGTACTCGACCGACAACGGCTTTGATTACGACTTAGGAATCACAGCAAATTATGCCCACACTTTCCATCGGAAGCACAGCCTCTACGTCGGATTGAACTTCAATATGGCCGAACAGTCGTCGGATGCCTATACCTTCGTAGTGGAGGGATTTCCGCAGCCAACCTACAAGCAGCTGACAATGGCGCTGCAGTATGAGGATAAGGGCAGGCCGACCGGTGATGAAGCCCTCAACCGGAGGATGGGCCTGACTGGCAATGTGAACTACATTTTCGACAACAGATACTTCGCCGACTTCGCCTATCGCATAGACGGGGCCTCGCAATTCGGAAAGAACAAACGTTTCGCTCCATTCTATTCGACCGGTTTGGGATGGAATATCCATCAGGAAAAATTCATGAAGCGCATCTCCTGGATCAACCGATTAAAACTCCGCGGATCATGGGCCGTGACCGGAGCAGTCAACTTTCGGCCCTACCAGGCATTGGGGACCTATGAGTATTACACCAATGACCGCTACCGATATTGGTTCGGAACCCATCTGATGGGTATCGCCAACAAGGACTTGGAATGGCAGCGGACCGACAAGTTTGATGTAGGAGTGGAGTTGGATGTACTCGACAGCAGATTCAAGATGATCCTCGATCTCTATCGAAACACGACGGACAACCTCCTCTCAGAAATGAATCTGCCGTTGGCTAACGGTTTTCCAAGCTACACGGCCAACATCGGAAAGGTCCGCAATCAAGGTTTAGAGCTTGCGCTGACTGCCAACATTCTCCGTGGGGAGGATGTCAACTGGTCTGTCTCGGCAAGTATGATTCACGAGAAAAACAGGATTCTGAAGATTTCGGATGCCCTGAAGGCGGCAAACGCAGACTTGGAGAAGCAGGGCGGGGCGAATCCTAACTTCCTCTATCGGGAAGGAGAAGCACTGCGCACAATCTATGTCGTGCCTTCCTACGGCATTGACCCAAGCAACGGAATGGAGCTATACAGAGACCGCTTCGGCAACGCCACCTACACCTGGAATGCAGCTGACAGGGTGGCATGTGGCGTGGAAGACCCACAGTTCAGAGGCAACATCAACTCGATGATGAATTATAAGAACTGGAGCCTCAACGTCTCTTTCAGCTACAGACTTGGCGGTGACATCTACAACTCCACGTTGGTGAATCGGGTGGAGAATGCCGATCTGCGCTATAATGTTGACCGACGGGTGTACGAAGACAGATGGAAGAAGCCAGGAGATCATACCTTCTTCAAGAATATTCTGGACCGGAGGCTGACCCAGATGTCGTCCCGGTTCGTGCAAACCGAATACGCCCTTGAATGCCAAAGTCTCATGTTGAAGTACGACATGCCTAAAACCGTGGCGTCATACCTCCATGCACAGTTCGTATCATTGGCATTCACCACCGACAACCTGTTCCGCTTGTCGTCGATAAAGCAAGAACGAGGCATCTCATATCCATTCTCTCACCGATATTCCTTATCCTTGTCTGTCATCTTTTAACCAACTGAATATGAAACACACCTTATTATATATTGCGCTTCTCAGTGCAGTTCTCTGTTCCTCTTGCAGTGAGTGGTTAGACGTAAAACCCACTAAATATACCGAAGAGGACGAAATGTTCTCAACCGTGACAGGCTTTCAGAACGCACTCACGGGCGTTTATATCGAACTGAAGGGCAGCACCCTGTACGGCCAGAACCTCTCTATGGGCATGCTGGAGTATATGGCGCAACACTGGGTTGCCAATCCTTCCGACACCGAAGGAAAACTCAGCAACTATGAGTATGACGAAGCCAATGTCGAAACGATGATCAACAGCGTCTACGCAGGACTCTACAATACGATCCTGAACATCAACAATCTGTTGAGATATGCCGACAATGGCGTCCTGAAAGGCAAGTCCTACAACATGATAAAGGGTGAAGCATTGGCACTGCGGGCCTTCTGTCATTTAGACATCCTGCGCCTTTTTGGTCCGGTCCCGGGCCAACAGACCGACCGGAAGATGCTCGCCTATGCCGAGAAAGTATCCAAGGAGAACCTGCAAGTGAATACATGGAAGGAATATATTGACAAACTTGCAAGGGACTTAGATGATGCCGAAGCCTTGCTGAAGGATGTCGACACAGACGGTCAGATGAATGACGACTATGCCAAATACCGTCAGAACCGCATAAACTATTGGGCTGTGAAAGCACTGAAGGCACGCTTTTATTTATGGATCCAGGACAAGACGCTTGCCAAGAAGTATGCACTCGAAGTCATAAACGGCAGTGAGCAACGCCTATGTGACCCTGAAGACATCAGCACAAGAAAGGACTACGTCGCCAGCAAGGAACATCTGTTCTCACTGCATGATTTCAATCTGAAGACCAATACTGAGATCTTCCTCTACCGGGCTGGTGGTGCGTACATGATAGAAAGCTATGTGCGCAATCAACTCTTTGCCTCCGACGTCACCGATGTGCGCATCAACACCTTGTGGAAACAGATTACCGAAACCTCACGCACCCGCTTCGTGCTGATGAAATATAAGCAGAGTGATGACATTGCGAAGTATTCCGGGGAACAGATTCCATTGATCCGGCTTTATGAGATGTATCTCATCGCCATCGAATGCAGTGACAATGCAGACGAGTATACACCGTGGACGGAGACCCTGACGAAAGCAAGGAATGTCTCTAACACGCCGAACGTCGCATCGACGGAAAGCAAGAACGACTACGTTTTGTTGGAATACAACAGGGAATTCTATGGAGAAGGGCAGCTTTTCTACCAATACAAGCGGCGAGGCGAAGAACATATCCTATGGGCAGACAAGCCTGGAACGCCCAGCGTCTACGTGCTTCCGTTGCCAAAGAGCGAAATCAAGTATAACCAATAGAAAGGGTATTCAAGCTATGAAAATAAAATATGTTTTATCGGCAGTTGCTTTCCTGATCGGCCTCACCGGCTGTACGGCCGACCTGATGAATTACAATGGCGCCGACATGGTAAGATTTTCGGGCGATCCCGAGACCGTATTCTCTTTCGCCTATTACACTGATCAAAAAACCGAGGATGTGATCGATGTCAACGTGATGACCGTCGGAGAGGTGGCAGATCATCCCCGTACCGTACGCTTCGAACAGGTCACAAAGGAGTGGAAGTACAATTACGATCCGCAAGATCCCAACAGAATCGTCGACTCAACATACATTGACATGCCCTATCCGGCAGAAGAAGGCAAGCACTTCCATATCGAGAACGCCACGGGCAACGCGTTTACGATTCCTGCAGGCGAGCATAGTTACAGGCTTAAAATCATGGTGAAGCGGTCGGATAATGACCTGAAGAAGCATGCGCGGACACTTCATCTGAAGCTCATTCCTAATGAGCATTTCGGGATTCTGTCGGATGTGGCGGCCCTGAAGAAGATCACAATCTCAGACAAATTGGAGAAACCGCGCCAGTGGAAAGGCTATTACTGCGATCTGTATATCGGAAACTGGTCAGAAACAAAGCATCGCTTCATGATCAATGTGACCGGACAGAAGTGGGATGATGACTTCATTAAGGTCTACATAAAGAGTTTCGACGAGGCGCCCTTGCGCAACTTCTACCTCATGAAGATCAAGAAAGCGCTCGAAGCATATAACGCGGACCCGAGCAACAATCCTCCGATGAAAGATGAGAATGGTAAAGAAATAGTGTTCCCTTAAACGATCAAAAGACATGAAAAGCAACAGATATATCATCATCGCGGCAGCTTTGCTGACACTGCTTCATACTTTCGTCTCCTGCTACGAGGACAAAGGCAACTACGATTATATCGACCTGCCGCAGGCGGAGGTCAAAGGCATCGCCGAGGCATATGTCACCAACCTGCTCGACATGCTCGAGATCGACCCGCAGATCAGTACTACGGCCGCCGATCAGGAATATGATTGCATGTGGATGTGCTACAATAAAAAAGACTTCAGAAAAAAGATCGACACGCTGTCTACTGACCGCGTGCTGCGCTATAAGGTCACCTTGCCGCTGTCGACCTATCAACTCGTCTTCGCATATAAGAATAAGAAGACCGCTGTGACTAAGTATGTCAACGCAAGTCTGACGGTCCAGTCGGCCTATTCACGCGGTTGGTATGTACTGAAGGAGAGCGGCGGAAACACCGATCTCGACTTCTTTACGGGCGACATCACTAAAACCGATCTTCTAAAGCAATCCTTAGGCAGTTCCCTGCAGGGTCAGCCGCGCTACTTAGGATTTGTTCCTTATGCCTATTTAGACAAGGAAGCCAATAAGTTAGTGAAAGATAACCAGAGCTTTGTCGTCATGTCTGAAAAAGACATGCGCATCATCCGCATTGCTGACATGAAGGAAATGGCCCGGTTCGAAGATCTGTTTTTCGAGAACGCACCAGCCTGCAAGCCTCAGTTCTGGTATGTCGGGTCGGAGGAAAACGGATTCGTCAACGACGGCAAACTATACGCCTATTCCGAACGGCAGGGACAGCTGGGTGTTTCAAAGTTCTCGTTTCCCAAGGACGGAGACTATCAATTGAGTGCCGTTTTCACCAAGAACGCCACGATGTCACCACTGATGTTCGACCTGAAGCATGAACAACTATGCACCTCCCACAAGTCTCCGAACAACGTCGTCATACTTGAAGACGACGGCGGATCACTCTTCCCGAACAACTTCAAGGGCTTCGAGCCGCTCTATTTCGGATTTCTCTATGACGGAATGTGGACCGGCGGGAAGATGTATGCAGTCATGCAGAACAAGCAAGACAAGTCCCGCCGCATCGTATATATCGACTCCAACAACCTGGTCTATTTCGAAGACGCTTTCCTGAAGAACCGTATCACGCAAATCAAAGACATTGACGCGACCTCCGCATTTGCCAAGGCGACCTGCTATGCGCAGAACAGGAAGTTCGAGATGATGTACTTCTCCACCGGCAACAGGCTCTATGTCTACAACCTCATCAACCATGTAGAGTCGGAGGTGACCCGTGAAGGCGGGCAGCCGGCCATTCCCTCCGGCGAGCAGATCACGATGATCAGGCACGTGGTCTTCGACTACAGCGACTGGCAAGACCCCAGCATCTCCGAGCAGGTGGAGCGTATCGCGGTTGCTACCACGACCGGCAACAGGTACAAGCTCTATCTCTTCGAGCCACAGGCGAGCAATGTGAAGGACAATCCCGTCGTCTACGAAGGTGACGGAAGTCCGATGCAAGTATTCTACATGAGTCCCTACATGGGCAACACCGATATCTGTTACTGATGAAAAGACTTTTTTACAGCTTATCATTGGCACTGCTTGCCATCGGCGCAAGTGCCCAGACGGATCAGTTCGCCTACGTTCAGGGACAGGCAGAAGGCGGCGATCTGCCGGCCGAGATCCAACTCCTGCGGGCCGACGACGGTCGTCCGGCCGCGTTTGCCACCACCTCCCTGTCTCCCTCCGGCCGCTTCGGGTTCACCATCGAGCCTGCGGCCGAAGAGCCATTCTATTACTTATCCGACGGCAGAAACTACTTCCGGATTGCCCTCAGACCAGCCTCGACGGTCCGGGTGGCCTGGAATGGCGACGGCTTCCACCTTATCGAACCGCTCAGCGAGGCCAACCGGCTGCTCCGGCAGTGGAACGACCTGACGCGACCGCTGCGATCCCACGGCAAAGGAGATGCCTACGCGGCCTTCTTCCATCGGTTTGACGCCGTTTCGGAACGCGCCCGCCAGTTCCTCGATAGCCTCAACCGGAACGGCTCGCCGGCTGCCGCACGGATGGAGGACATCGTGCGTCTCGATCTCCTCAACGGTTTTATCGCCTACATCTCGAAACATCAGCAGTCGTATGACAGCGAAGAAACAGGCTCTGCCTATTTCCAGCGGATCATGAAAACTTTTCCCGAGACCACGCCTTCCCTGCTGTCACAGCCTTACGGATGCGAGCTCATGCAGTCGTATTTCAGCTATAAACAGACCTACATCTACCGCCAGCAGGCCTTTCCCATGGACCGGCAGATTGCCGAACTGCAGCATCCCGATCTGCGCACAGCCTATCTGTTGGCAAACATCCCTACTGACGATTTCGCCAAATACTGCGAATACGAAGACCACTACCTGCCCATGCTGCCCGGCGGGAAGGCACGAAGCCGTATGCGCAACAATCCTCTTCGGCCTCGGGGAGGCATGCTCCGCGGGCAGAAAGCACCCAATCTGATCTTCGAAGACATCGACGGCCGGCTCCACAGCATGAGCGCGTTGAGGGGCAAGTGGATCTATGTCGACGTCTGGGCCACCTGGTGCGTACCCTGCAAGGCTGAGATACCGAGCCTGAAAGCACTCGAAGCGAAACACCGGAACGACAACATCGCCTTCGTCAGCATATCCATCGACAAAAACCGGAAGATCTGGGAACAATTCGTAAAGGACAGACAATTGGGCGGCTTACAACTCTGGGCTGGCGACTGGACGGAGTTTCCGGCCGAGATGGGGCTTGGCTCTGTGCCCCGCTTTCTGCTGATCGATCCCCACGGCAACTGGTATGACAGCAACGCGCCCCGTCCCTCCGCCAAGGAGATCGGGCAGATCTTGGAGCAACAGCTGCACTGAATAATCTTTCCGCTGATTTTGCCTTGTCCGAAAATATCATTATCTTTGCAGGCGTATTACGGATTGCAGGCTTGCCGGCGGCAAGCCATTCCGCTGTCCGAACCAATGATTCCGCTGAAAATCAACGCATCAATGAAGGATATTTGCTGTATCGGACACCTCACCCGAGACAAGATCATCACGCCGCAGAAGACCGTCTACATGGCCGGGGGCACCTCGTTCTACTTCGCCTATGGCATCAACCAGCTGCCTGACGAAGTGTCTTTCGAACTCGTTACGAAGGTCGGCGACGACGGCATGGATGACGTGGAGCGGATGCGCAGGGCCGGTATCGACGTGCGATGCTTCCCGAGCACCCACTCCGTCTATTTCGAAAACCGCTACGGCGAGGATCCCAACGACCGCACGCAGCGCGTGTTGGCCAAGGCCGATCCCTTCACGCTCGACGAGCTGAAGGATCTCGAAGCCCGCCTGTTCCATCTCGGCACGCTGCTCGCCGACGACTTCCCGCCTTCGGTCATCGAGTATCTCGCCACCAAGGGCAGGATCTCCATCGACGCGCAGGGATTCCTCCGCGAGGTGCGGGGCGAGCAGGTCTACGCCGTCGACTGGGCCGACAAGCGGCGCATCCTGCAGCTGACGGACATCCTGAACGTCAATGAGAAAGAGATGGAGGTCATCACCGGGCTTTCCGAACCGCGCGACGTGGCGCGCCGACTGGCCCAATGGGGCGTGCGCGAGGTCGTGGTGACGCTCGGAAATGAAGGCTCCCTGATCTACGCCGACGACCGCTTCCATGAGATCCCGGCCTATCAGCCGTCGGCAGTGGTGGATGCCACGGGCTGCGGCGATACCTACAGCACGGGCTATCTCTATTGCCGGGCACAGGGAATGGACATCGACGAGGCCGGCAGATTTGCCGCCGCGATGTGCACTTCGAAGCTTGCGCACAGCGGACCTTTCAGCGGAAGCATTGCTGAAATCCGTCAGATCATGCGCCGCAATCCTGACCTTTGACGCGGATTGTCAGATTCTCTTTATCGAATACGATATCTTCCCTTTCCACATACTCGCTGAGCCGGTTCTGCAGAGCGAGCTGACGGGGCGTCCCGATGCTCAGTCCGTGGCGCCCGTCCATCATCCACAGTGTGTCCGCGAGCTGCAAGGCGAGTTCGAGGTCGTGCGTGGAGAGGAAGACGGTCTTGCCCAATCCGGCCGCCAAATGATGCAGGAGCTGCATCGTTTCCACCTTGCTCGGGAAGTCGAGGAAGGCCGTCGGCTCGTCGAGGAAGATGACGGGGGTCTGCTGTGCCAGTGCCTTCGCGATCATCACTTTCTGTCTTTCGCCGTCACTGAGCGTCTGTATCATCCGGCCGCTGAAGGTCTCCATTCCGACCAGACGCAACGACCGGGACACCACGGCACGGTCTTCGGCCGACAGTGAGCCGAAGAATCCCGTATAGGGAGAGCGTCCCATGCCCACGAGTTCGGCCACGGTGATGTTGCTGACCGGCGGCTTTTCGGTCAGCACGATGCTGACCTTCCGCGCCAGCTGCTTGCCTCTAAGTGTCTCGAAGGGCTGCCCCTCGATCAGCACCTGTCCGGCAAGCGGGGCCTGAAAACCTGCCATTGTGCGCAGAAGCGTGGACTTCCCCACCCCATTGGAACCCAAGAGGCAGGTCAACTGACCGCTGCTGACCGAGGCATTGATACCTTCCAAGAGCGTCAGCCCTTTGTACCCGATCGACAAGTCGACCAATCTGACCGTTTCACTCATGCTGCAAAGATACGAAAAAAACGGCCAGCGGCCTATGCGCATTGCAGAGTTTTTCGTACTTTTGCAGGTGTCTATGCAGCAGCCATCACCCATCCAGTGCCTACAGCAGCAGCGCCTGTTGCTCCAGTTGGAGTACAACACGGAGAAGGAAGCTTTCCGCCGGCAGACCGAGACGACCGGTCTGGCGCGCCAGGTGAAGCGGGGTGATGCCTGGTTTCCGCTGCAGATCGGGCGCAACTACTACAATTCGCTCAACCAACCCGTCGTGGAAGTGTTCCGCACAGCCGACACCGAGATCGAACACAACTTTGAGTTCGGGCGCCCGGTAGCCTTCTTCCGCTCCGACGGACATGCCATCCGCTATTTCCACTTTACGGCCTCCGTCTCCTACGCAGAGACCGACCGCATGATCATCATCATGCCCGACGAGAACCGGGTTGCCGAACTCGCGGGCGCCGGAGACGTGGGCGTGCAGCTCTTCTTCGACGAGACGAGCTACCGACTGATGTTCGCCGCACTCGACAGCGTGATCGCGGCGAAGAACAACCGGCTCGCTTATCTCCGCGATCTCTTCTACTCCAACCGGCCCGCAGCCCGCTTCTCATTCGCCCCGATGCGCTTTCCGTGGCTCAATCCGACACAGGAAAACGCCGTCAACGAGGTGCTCCGCGCCAAGGACGTGAGCATTGTCCACGGCCCTCCCGGCACGGGCAAGACCACGACATTGGTCGAATCGATCAACGAAACACTGATGCGCGAGAGTCAGGTATTGGTCTGCGCACAGAGCAATATGGCTGTCGACTGGATCGCAGAGCAGCTCGTCGACCGCGGCATCAACGTGCTCCGGATCGGCAATCCGACACGCGTCAACGACAAGATGCTGTCATTCACCTATGAGAGGCGCTTCGAGGGGCACCCCGACTATCCGCAGCTCTGGGCCATCCGGAAGGCTGTCCGGCAGCTCAGAAGCCAGCGCAAGGGACGCGACAGCAGCTTCCACCAGAAGATGGACCGGCTGCAAAGCCGTGCCGCAGAGATCGAGATCCGCATCTCCTCCCAGCTTTTCGGCGAGGCGCGCGTCATCGCTTCGACGCTCACCGGATCCGCCAACCGGGTGCTCGAAGGGCAGAAGTTCGGCACACTCTTCATCGACGAGGCGGCCCAGGCATTGGAGGCGGCCTGCTGGATACCGATCCGCAAGGTCACGCGTGTCATCTTTGCCGGCGACCACTGTCAGCTCCCGCCCACCGTCAAGAGCATCGCGGCGCTGAAAGGCGGGCTCGGCACGACGCTCATGGAGCGCATCGCCCGCAACAAGCCGGAAGTTGTGACGCTCCTGCGGGTGCAATACCGCATGAACGAACAGATCATGCGCTTCTCCTCCGACTATTTTTACGGCGGGCAAGTGGAGACAGCCCCGCAGATCAGACACCGCGGCATCCTCGACTATGACA
Source organism: Prevotella sp. (assembly GCA_022778905.1). Lineage (GTDB taxonomy): Bacteria > Bacteroidota > Bacteroidia > Bacteroidales > Bacteroidaceae > Prevotella. The sequence goes on from JALFRV010000306.1 coordinate 12,308, forward strand.
TTCCGATCGAATGGATAGACACAGGCTCCGGATCGGCCGGAGACAGCCTCAAGCCCGGCGAGAAGCCGACGGCAGACGGAAAAGCCACCGCTTTCCGCGAGTCCTTTGTCGGCGAGCGCTTCGGCCGGATCAACGAAGGCGAGGCCCGGCTGACGCTCGACGTGCTCGAGCGATACTTCCTCAAGATCGGCCGCCAGCGCGTGCTCGACGAGCGGATCGACGTGGGTGTCATCTCCCCTTACCGTGCCCAGGTGCAGTATCTGCGCCGGCTGATCCGCAAGAAGGAATCCTTCAAGCCCTTCCGACGCCTCATCAGCGTCAACACGGTGGACGGTTTCCAGGGTCAGGAGCGCGACATCATCCTCATCTCCATGGTGCGCTCGAACGACGAGGGACAGATCGGGTTCCTCCGGGACCTGCGACGCATGAACGTCGCCATCACCAGGGCGCGCATGAAGCTCATCATCCTCGGCAACGCGGAGACGATGGCCAGCCATCCCTTCTACCGAAAATTATACCGTTACATACAACAACTAAATGAAGAACATGAGACTTACGGTGCTGCTGTCAGGGTTCCTCTTGGGCAGTCTGACGATGCAGGCAGCAAACAGGAAGATCTACCACAAGGGGTGGATTGACTTCAACAAGAACGGGCGGATGGATGTCTTCGAGAATCCGAAAGCCCCGGTGGATGACCGCATCAGCGACCTGCTGTCGCAGATGACGATGGAAGAGAAGACGTGTCAGATGACGACTCTTTACGGCTCCGGCCGTGTCTTGGAGGACGCCCTGCCCACACCGGCGTGGAAAGACCGTGTGTGGAAGGACGGCATCGGCAACATCGACGAGGAGCACAACGGCCTCGGGAAGTTCGGGGCTGCCTATGCTTTCCCCTACCGGAAGCACGTGGAGACCATCCATCAGATACAACGGTGGTTCGTGGAGGAGACCCGCCTCGGCATCCCCGTCGACTTCACCAACGAAGGCATACGCGGTCTGTGTCACGAACGGGCCACCTTCTTCCCGGCCCAATGCGGACAGGGAGCCACCTGGGACAAGGAGCTCGTCAGCCGGATTGCAGCCGTCGAGGCCAAGGAAGCCGACCTCTTGGGCTACACCAACATCTATTCGCCGATCCTTGACATCGCCCAGGATCCGCGCTGGGGACGCTGCGTGGAGTCCTACGGTGAAGATCCCTTCCTCGTGGGGCAGCTCGGGCTGCGCATGATCAGAGGGCTGCAGGAGCGCCGCATCGTCTCCACGCCGAAGCATTTTGCTGTCTACAGCGCCCCCGTAGGCGGCCGCGACGGCGGCACGAGGACCGATCCGCACGTAGCGGAGCGGGAAATGAGGACGCTCTATCTCGAACCTTTCCGTGTGGCATTCCAACAGGGCGGCGCGCTCGGAGTGATGAGTTCTTACAACGACTACAACGGAGAGCCGGTCACGGGAAGCCGTCTGTTCCTCACGGAGATTCTCCGCCGGCAGTACGGATTCCGCGGCTACGTGGTCTCCGACAGTGAGGCGCTTGAGTTTCTCTATACGAAACACCATGTCGCCAACGACTACAAGGAGGCCGCCGCGATGGCTGTCAATGCCGGACTCAACATCCGCACCAACTTCACCAAGCCCGAATCCTACGTCGAGCCACTCCGTCAGGCGGTCCGGGAAGGGCTCATCAGCGAGGAGACGCTCAACAGCCGCGTGGCCGACATACTGCGCGTGAAGTTCTGGCTCGGCCTCTTTGATAACCCCTACAGGGGCGATGCGAAGATGGCGGAACAGACGGTCGGCTGCGACGAACACCGCAGCGTGGCCCTCGAGGCGGCACGCAAATCGATCGTGCTGCTGAAGAATGCCGACCGCACACTGCCCCTCAGCCAGGGGCTGAAGCGCATTGCCGTCATCGGTCCGAACGCCGACGAGCGCCGCGAGATACGCAGCCGATACGGTCCTTCCAATGCCCCCGTGATCACCATCCTTGAAGGGATCCGGAGACGGATGCCGCAGGCCGAAGTCGTCTATCGCAAGGGTTGCGACATCACGGACAAGCACTATCCCGAGAGCGAACTGCTTCCGTTCCCGCTTGACGCGCAGGAACGGGCTGCCATGGACAGTGCCTTGGATGCCGTCAGACAAGCCGACGTGGCCATACTCGTGCTCGGGGGCAACAACAAAACGGTGGGCGAGGGATTCTCGAGGACCTCGCTCGAACTGCCGGGGCGTCAGGAAATGCTGCTCGAAAAGGCCTGCGAGACGGGCAAGCCGGTCGTTGTCGTCATGATGGACGGGCGCGCTGCGACGATCAACTATGCCGACCGCCACGCGAAGGCGATCATCCACGCATGGTTTCCGGGCGAGTTCGGCGGTCAGGCAGTGGCCGAGACGCTCTTCGGCGACTATAATCCCGGCGGCCATCTTGCCGTCACTTTCCCCAAGTCGACAGGCCAGATCCCGTTCAGTTTTCCGTTTAAGCCGGGCTCGGACGCCGAATCGAAGACCTCCGTATGGGGTGCGCTCTATCCCTTCGGTTACGGACTGAGCTACACGACGTTCGACTATTCGGGCCTCGAAATCACGCCCACGACGCAGCGCGCCGACGGTGAGGTGACCGTGAAGTGCACCGTCCGCAACAGCGGAGACCGCGCGGGCGACGAGGTGCCGCAGCTTTACGTCAGCGACGAGGTCAGCAGCGTGACCACCTACACGAAGGTCCTGCGCGGCTTCGAGCGCATTCACCTCGATCCGGGAGAGGCACGCACGGTCACCTTCACGCTCCACCCGCAGGACCTCGGGCTATGGGACCGGGACATGAAGTTCACCGTCGAGCCGGGCAGATTCAAGGTCATGGTCGGACGAAGCTCGCAGGACATCCGGTTAGAAGGCGCGTTCACCATCCGCTGAAGCGGAACCCGAACCACGGGGAGACACCCTCAACACGTAAAAAAGACGATCAATCATGCTTGAAAGAGATTACATCATGCGCCTCATCCGCGAGTTCATGGCGGCCTTGGGCAAGTTTTTAGAGAAGCCGGAGGCCGACCGCGACCACGATGAAATCAAGGACCTCTACCGGCAGTATGCCGGTGACTACACGTTCTATCACACGGCCACCATCCCGGAAGTGATGGAGTCGATGGAACAGTTTGCGCCTTCGCAGCGCGTGCCGCGCTTGGAAATACTCGCCGAACTCTATTATGCCGAGGCCGACATGCTGACGGGACCGGCGCGGGAGATGCTGCTCGACAAGTCGCTGACGCTCTTCCGCTTTGTCTCAGAACGTGACAAGACCTACTCCTTCGACCGCATCGCGAAGATGGAGCGGATCCGGAAGAGCTTGGACAACAGCCACGCGGACGACACGACAGAGGCATCCGTATGAGCAACATCAATGACATGACGGTGGGATCGCCCACCCGCGACATCCTCAAGTTTGCCATCCCGCTGATCCTCGGCTACATCCTCCAGCAGATGTATTTGGTCATCGACGCCGCCATCGTGGGGCGCTGGATCGGCGTGGGGGCCTTGGCGGCGGTCGGAGCGTCATCATCGGTCATGTTTCTGATCATGGGATTCTGCAACGGTTCGTGTGCCGGGTTCGCCATTCCGATAGCCCAGGCGTTCGGCGCGAAGGACTTCCCGAAGATGCGGTCCTACGTGAGCAACGCCGTGCGCATCGCCTGCGTGTTTGCCGTCGTGATCACCTTCCTCTCCTGCATCTGCTGTACGAAGATCTTGGAGATCGTCAACACGCCCCGCGAAATATTCCGCGACGCCTGGATCTTCCTCTTCCTCCAGCTGCTCGCCATTCCCTTCACCATCGCTTACAACCTGCTCGCGGGTTTCATCCGTGCCTTGGGCGACTCGAAGCAGCCGTTCTTCTTCCTCATTGCTTCGAGCTTAGTGAACATCCTGCTTGACGTCTTGCTCATCCTCATCATCGGTATGGGCGTCGAAGGAGCCGGTGTGGCGACGCTGCTGTCACAGGCTTTCGCCGTCATCCTGTGCTGGAGCTACATCCGCCGCTGCATGACGGAGCTCATTCCGACGGGCGACGAGCGACGCTATGACAACAAGCGGATCTCGATCCTGCTCAACAACGGGGTCCCGATGGGCCTCCAATTCTCGATCACAGGTATCGGCATCATCATGCTCCAGAGTGCCAACAACGCCTTAGGGACCGTCTATGTGGCCGCCTTCACAGCCTCCATGCGCATCAAGTACTTGTTTACGTGTGTCTTTGAGAACATCGGCGTGGCCATGGCAACCTACTGCGGACAGAACATAGGCGCCGGGGCGGTGGTGCGGATCAGGCAAGGCATCACGGCGGCCATCAGGATCATGGGCGTCTACTTCATCTTCACCCTGCTGCTGATCATTCCCTTCGCCGACGAGATGATGGCGCTCTTCGTCAGCTCAGGCGAGGCGGAGGTCATCCGCAACGCTGCCCGGTTCATGCGGATCGCCAACTATTTCTATCCCGCCTTGGGTCTGCTGACGATCCTCCGCTACAGCATCCAGGGATTGGGCTACAGCAATCTGGCCATGATGAGCGGTGTGATGGAGATGTTCGCGCGTGCCGGCGTGAGCCTGTGGCTGGTTCCCGCTCTGGCGTTCCTCGGTGTCTGCTTCGGCGATCCGGTAGCCTGGGTAGCGGCAGACCTGTTCCTCGTGCCCGCGTTCCTGTTCGTCTATAGGCGGATCAGGAGAGGAGTTTGAGTCTTAAAATGGGAGTTCAGGAGTTACGGGAGTTGCAGGAGTGCAGACGTATGTGGGAGTGCGGGAAGTCAAAAAGTTGCAAAAAATCGGACAAACGCATAAAAGCATGCGCTGCAGAAGCCCTTGGAGGACGGACGATTGCTAAGTTGTTGATTTTCAATGGCGTTTTAATGGGCTGCGAAAAGCTATCATATGGGCCGCCGAAAGCTATCGTTTGGGCGCTCCATATGATAGCTCTTGGCCGCCCATATGATAGCT
>JALFRV010000002.1 GCA_022778905.1 Prevotella sp.
CATTCAAAGACTGCGTCCCCTGACCGTTCGGGATCTCCAATTGGTCATTGATATCGGCGATCGAAACATTCGTATACTTGTACTGCATGTAGTTGTACTGCGTGCCGGCCATCACACCCACGTTGTGGTCATGATTGAACGTGTTATGGTAGTTGAGGTAGGCGGAGCCCATATAATAATCGGTACGCGAGAAGGAATTGGCGTAGGAGCTCTGCACCTGCGTAGGATTAGTGAGCACGACCTGTGTGTCCGCGTAGTTGTACCACTCAATGGACTTGGTCATGACGTCACGTGTGGCATACGAATTGTTATAGCCTAAGGTTGCCGTAGCCGAGAGATGGCTGGTGATGTCCCAGTTTAAGTTCTCGCTGAAGTTGACGGCCGACACCTGCAGATTGTTGTCGCCGCCCAACTCTGCCACCCAGTTGGGTGCCCGCCATGATCCCCATGCGTACTGCTTGCCGTCAATGGTCGAGGCAGGCAGACCCGGTTGCGGGGTCGAAGCCGAAAGCACCGAGCGCAGCTGAGACGGCCTGACCTGATCCTGCCGGTTGTATGCGATATCGGTAGTCATGGTGAACCGGTCGGTCACAGCCAACTTGTCGTTGACGCGGACGTTGTATCTCTTGTTATTGTTATCACCCCACTGGAGCGGGCTCCCGTCATATAAGAAACCAAGAGAAATGCGGAACAGATTCTTCTCATTGCCGCCCGAGACGCTCAGGTTGTGCTGTGTGCTGAACGCATTTCCCCACAATGTCTTCTGCCAATCGTTGTCCGAGTAGACAAAGTCATATACATCCTTGAACCCTGCACCGCCAAATGGGTTCGGGCTATGGAGCAGGTCGATGTACTGTCCCTTGTATCTGCGGGCCAGATCTACGTATTCCAACCAGTTGGTATTGGTGCCGCCGTCGTTCATCAGGGCTGTTTCGACCGCATCACACCATTGGTCCAGATTCATCAGATCAGGTTGCAGCCCCGGCACTTTGCCCGTGAAGGAGCCGCTGTAGTCGATGGTCACCTTGCCGGCCTTGGCCTTCTTGGTGGTGATCAGCACGACGCCGCCGGCCGCTTTTGATCCATAGATCGCCGCCGAAGCATCCTTCAGGAAGTTGATACTCTCTATGTCCGATGAGTTGAGATTACGAAGCCCGTTGATGCCGTCGCTGTATTCCACGCCGTCAACGATGACCAGTGGCGCTGCCGAATTGGTCGACACGGCCCCGCGGAGGGTCATTCCCCAACTCTCGTCACCAGGCGCACCGCTGCCGCGGGTGATGATCACGCCGGGCACGGACCCCTGCAATGCCTGCAGCGGACTGGTGATCGATCCTTTCGACTCGAATGCCTTGGCGGTCACGACTGCCACCGCACCGGTCAGCGACTCTTTCTTCTGGGTGCCGTAGCCCACAACGACCAGCTCGTCGAGCATCTCTTCACCTTCGGTCAGCGTGACGTTCAGCCGGGCGCTTGTGACCGTGATGACCTGCTCCCTGTAGCCTACGTAAGAGAATTTGAGTTTCGTTCCGACCTTGGCGGCTATCGTATAGTTGCCGTCAATGTCAGTCACCGCCCCGCCAGTCTGCCCGACTACCGAGACCGTCACACCGATCAGGGGCTCGCCATTCTTATCTGCGACGATGCCACGGACGGTCGATTGCTGGTCCACCGCACTGACGGGAAGCCCGTTGGCCAGCATCGTCTGACATGCAGGCGATCCTGCAAACAGACACAGGAGGATGAAAGTCTTCCGCCAGATGGGCGTTATGGACTTTCGGATCATGAGGTTTCGATTCATATTTCCAATCATGTAAACTATATGTTATTAGATTCTTTTATTGTCAGTCATTCTCCGACCACCTTCCGCAGGTAGTTTCTCATTTCCATGGTCGACAGGTAGATGTGTGTCTCCACGGTGCGCCGGCTCAGGTTGAGCCGGTCTGCAATCTCCTGTGCGGTCAGTTCTTCGTGCCTGTACATCTCATAGACGCATGCCCGCTTGGGCGCCATCCGCTTGATCTTGAGCTGCTCCAACTGCCGGATCTCCTCATGCTCCACCCTGCGGACGACCGAATCGTTGTCCATAGAGGAAACCGTAAGGGCGAAGTTGCGTTCTCTTTCACGCACGAATGCGCGATGCCGGGCGTCGTCGATGATCATCCGCCGGGCCATCACAAAGACCAGTCCCTTAGCCGTCTCCTCTGTGATCACGTCCACGTACATCAGCTTCAGAAATAAATCCTGCAACATGTCCTCAGCCGCCATCATGTCCCGGGTATAGCCGAAGAGATATATCTTCAATTCCTCACAATAATTCTTGTAGATCGAAGCGATCAGAGGGCGGTTCTGAAGATTATAAGCTTTTTCCATGTCAAGATAGGTTTTTAGGTTTTAGCGTTCAGATTTGATATTCTGACTGCAAAGATATAACCCGATTTGACATCAATCAAGCAAAAGGAATCAAAGTGGTGCCGGCTGAATTAGGAACAGGTCCGACAGGTTTAAAAGCATTGATAATAAACACTTTATCAAAATTCTATCTGAATTAGACGAACTCAGCAAAGGGCACGGAAGGGAAAAACGGACGCGCCGGAGCTGTCATTTCCGGTCAAAACCTGATGTTGTTTTTCTCCATATATTCCGTGGGTGTCATGTGCTCGATCTTGCGGAAGGTGCTGAAGAAACTTGATTTCTTGAATCCGCACTGTTCACTCAGCGCGAGCAGCGTATAGCGCCGGTTCTCACCCTCGGTGATCAAACGCTTGAATTCCGACAGCCGATAGCGGTTGATATAGTCGTAGTAGTTTTCCTTCAGATACAGGCTGAACACTTGGGAGAGCTTGCTTGCCGAGACGTGAAGATGGTCGGCGAGTTCGCTCATCTTCAGGTCGGGATTGGTATAGACCTTCTCCTGCTCCACGTAAGCCGTCATCCGGGCCACGATGTCGGCACATTCAGCCTCATGAAGTTTCACCCGTTCATACTTCGGGGTGTCAGCAGTCTTGACGGTTTCGTCATCGAGTGCGATCTGCTGCTGTTCCTTCTCCATCTCCATGAGCGCGTCTTCGATATCGTCACGCTCGGCCAGCAGGATGTTCGTCGTGTTGCGATAGCGCCTCCACCAGATGAACAAGCCGACGGCAACGAGCAGCAACAGGAGTTCCATCACGGCCAACCAGTTGGGCACGACACTGATTTCGTACTCGGCTTCCGTGCCCGGCATGCCTGCCAGACGGATATTGAGGGTATGCTTCCCGAGCAACAGGTTGCGCACGCTGATCTCCTTGCCGTCGGCGACAAACATCCACTTGCCGGCCCCGTCAAGCTTATACTCATACAGGCGGCCATGCGGTCGGGCATAGTCCGTCAGCACGGGCTTCACGCTCAGCGGTGAGGACAGGATGTTCCAGAAGAGCCTGATGCGTCGCTGCTTGTTGACCTCACCCTCCTCCGTGGGCGGTATGAGATCGCCGCCGATGCGGATATCATAGAGCAGGACACTGTAGCGCACCGATCGGATCCATCGGTCGATCGCCGCAGGCGACACGCTCATGAGCCCGTTGCTGGTCCCTAACCACAGCCGCCGGTCCGATCCCATCTTCAAGGAACCTGTCACCACTTGGCACCGAAGGCCCTCTCCGTAGCCGAAATGCTGCAGTTGCTGCATGTCATAGCTGACCCGGAAGAGTCCGTTCTCTGTCGTGAGCCAGAAGTGCCCCACGCCATCATCGAGGAAGAAGTAACAGTATTCTTCCACCAAACGGGCCGGCAGCTCTATCTTCCCGAACCGTTGCAGGCTCGCATCACTATAGAATATGCCCGAGCGGGTGTTGAAGAAGGTCAGCCCCCGGTGGCCTAAGACGATGTTCTGGACGGCATACTGATTGAAGAAGCCGTCGGGGAAGTTCTTGTTCTCGAACAGTCTGTTCTGCGCGAGCCACATCGTCAGTCCCAACGCACCGCCCACCCAGGCATTGCCGTTGGGCATGAAGGTGACCGAAGACACGATCCCTCCATTGAGCCGGGCATTGTTCTCGGTGTAATGGGCGATGCTTCCATGCTGGTCGAGGATGAAGATCCCCTCTCCCGTACCGACCCACAGCCGGTCGTCAGGACCCACGGTCAGCGCGGCAACGGTCGTTGTGGCCAGCAGAGGTTCATTGGGAATGGCACTCACGGTGAGCGTCCGGGGATCGATGGTGCGCAGACCGCCGTCGTAGGAGCCGACGTAGTAGAGTCCGTGATAATAGACCATCTGGGTGAAGATGCTGCCCCCACCTAACGTCTCGGGCGTGAACAGATGGACCAGACGGCGCGACTCGTCGATGAAATAAAGCCCTTGCGGGGTACTGATGAGTTTCTCCGAGCCGCGGATGGAGAAACCCTTGACTTCCAATCCGTCCGTGGTGAAGTCACCGAAGCGGTAGGTCCGGAAGAGCGGAGTGGCGTGATAATAATAGGCAAGGCCGTAACGGTAGAAGCCAAACCAGTCGACACCGTTGCGGTCCTGGTAATAGCAGTAGACGGCATTGGTCGGTATGCGGCAGCGACCCTTGCCGGTCGAGTGGAAATGGGCCTTGATCCGGTCGGTCTGCGTGTCAATCAGGAAAGCGCCAGAGCCGTCACAACTCACACAGAGATCACCCTTGGGCGACACGCGGAGCTGTGTGATCACATTGCCCACTCCGCTGACCGGGCGGAGCCGCAACGCCCGTCCGTCGGTCACATAGAGGCCGTTGTTCTTCGTGCCGATGTAGAATTTGCCCCTGACACTCGCCAAATGGGCGAAAGCCGTGTGGGCCGGGAGCCTGTCGGTCAGGCGATGGGAAGCCACCCTGCCCGTGGCGGGATCATATCGGTTGAGCGTGTAGCGGCCCAAGAACCAGATGTTGCCTTTCGTGTCACGGATGATGTCGCGTACCGAGTTTTCAAGTCCCAATGTCGCCGGACCCAATGACACGTGCCTGACGCGCTGTCCCTCTACGACCCACAGTCCCTCCTTGTTGCCCACGTAGAGACGCCGGTCGGCATAGAGCAGGCACTCCCCTTGCCCGATCGTAGGATAGACCCGATGGAAGTCACGTTCCCCATGGCCGAGCTTGAAGATGCCTTCCTGCGTGGCGATGAACAGTTCGCCGGGCTCGCCTTCGATAATGTCGAAGGTGTAATTGCCCGTGACCCCGCGCCGGGGCACACGGAAGTTGACGATCTGCCTGCCGTTGTAGCGATCCACCCCGTCACGGGTCGCGATCCACACCTGTCCGGTGTGGTCGATCATGATGCGCGATACGGTTCCTCCGCTCAGCCCGTTCTCCTTGTTCAGACAATGCAGGTTATCGTCACCCGCCGTCTCGGCGAGGGCCACGGGCAGGCTGAGCAGAAACATCGCCAGCATGATGAGAAAGAGGCGCAGACGGCAGTCGTTGGGCATGGTCATCAGATATTGGTATGGCAAAGATAGCGTTTATTTCCGAAACTTCAAAATTGCAGGCCATTTTTTCCATGCTTATGACCGGCCCGGAGGATGCGGCCCGAGGGGCAGAAGACCGCGCCGGATCACGCGCAGGCACAGGTCGGAAAAACCGCTTGACAAGGGCGTTCAGACCGCATGATCCATATGCTCGGCGCAGAGCTATGCTCCGGGCCGTCAAAAGCTATGCTCCAGGCCGTCCAAAGCTATGCTCCGGGCAGCCCGGAGCATAGCTCTGCGGAACGAGGAGATTTCTTATGGAAAAAGTGCCTTTATCTGCTGCGGCAGCTGAATGCGCGAAGGCTGCACGGCGCCCTTGTATTCGGCATCAGCATCAGCCATGGCCACGAGCCAGATCGTGAATGACCGGCGGGCATTGTTCCATCCTGCTTCGTAGGGCCGGACACGGAATGTCGTGTCGTTGAGCTTCTCTACGGGGCCGCAGATGACCTCTATGTGCAACCGGCCCGTGCCATGCCTGAGGGCGGGAGCCGCGTGGGTCGAGTCGGTGTAGACAGGAGTGAGCCGGAAAGTGATGCCGTCCTTGTCAGGCAGAAAGGCGGCCTGCATGCCGCCCTGCACCTTCTCGTCGTAAGGGATGAGCTTTCCGGCCTGCCGGAAGCCCACATACTGCCGCTTCTTACCCCATGTGTCGGCATAGCGGAGGGCTGTCATCTCAGCCATTTCCCGGTCAAAATACCAGAACGCATCATGGCGGTCGCCCTGATAGTCACGGTAAGGGGCAGGCGCGCAGACCGAGGACGGCTCCGGCCGGAACGTCAGCAGCGGGGAGTCGGCTGTCGGTCCGTCGGTCTGCGGGAGGTCGGGCACGAAGCGCGGACAGAGCCAGCCGTCCGCGGGATTGACCTTCCGCAGGGTGCCGTCAGCCTGCAGCCGCTGCTCCATTGACTTGCGGATGAAACGGGCTATATAGGCTGCCGTCGGCTCTGAGAGATCGAAATGTCCCTGCCCTGCATCGCAGAGGAACGAGATGCAGCTCTCCGGGTACATCATGCGGAAGGCCAATGCCGGACGCACACGCGCCTCCCACCATTCGTATTCGCCTTCGATCATCAGGCCTGGAATGCCGTCAATGTTGCGCTGACGCCCCCACTCCACGTTCGGACCGCCATAGCCGGTGAGGTTGGTGCGTGGGGCATCACCGTGCAGAGAGATGATGCAGAGCGTGCGGTCATTGTTCCAGGCGGCAAAATTCCATGGAAAGGTGGCCTGCGCCGAATGGCCTACGGGAATGACAGGACACCTGCGCAATTCCGGATGGCCTGCAGCCGCAGCCAGATCGGCCATCATCCCGTCAAAGAGACGCTGACAGTCGGAGGCCGGATCCCAGTCTTTGGAGAAGGCAGGTGCCACCCAGACCATCGCCACGCCCATCTGCCGCATCTCCCGCTGGAACGAAGTCATCCGGAAGAGCGCCTCTTCCGTCATGTTCTGCTGGGACACAATGACGGCCCGCACCGCTGCATTGCCGTCGGGCCACCACAGGTAGGCCACGGGCGCTTCACCCGTTTCGGGCGAGATCATGCCCCGGAGCGGCACCGCGTGGCTGTACATTCCATGGGCGCCTTGGGCCTCTGCCCGTCCCGTCAGCGGCAGGCAGCACCACCAGAGCAGCAGAATCACCCATCTATACATGGCTGACGGCAGACTTACGAGGGTTGACACCGAAGGCGCAATAGGTCAGATAGCCCGCGCAGATCAACAGGACGGCCACGCCGGCCGTGATAGTGCCGAACTGATCCGTAGCCCATCCGATCAGCGGAGTGGCCGCCCCGCCGCCGGCAACGGCTGTTATCATCAGGCCGGAGATCAGGTTCGCCTTCTCCGGTTCGGCCTGCACGGCCTGCGAATAGATGATCGGGAAGATGCAGGAGCACAGGAAGCCGATGGCGCCGATCAATGCCAGCGAGACAAAAGGCGTGAAACGGCAGAACGCCAGCAGCAGGATCACAGTGATGCAGGCCACAATGTTGTAGCGGAAATAGGTGATGCGCTCGATCCGCGTCATGATGAAGACGCCGAGGAAGGCACCGACCGTGCGGCAGATGAAATAGACCTGCGGCGCGATGCCTGCCTCTCCGACCTCCCAGCCGTAGCGCTGTATCATCACCTTAGAGCTGACGAAGTTGGTCCCCACGTCAATGGCGACGACGAAAAAGATGCCGAGGAAAAGCAGGAAAATGGTCCTGTTTCTGAGCAAGGCCAATGTCCGGCCGACCGTGACCTCACTCTCCACCGCCGGCTCACGGTCGATCGGCGAGAAGAAAAGCCACAGGGCGGAGACCAAGGTGATCACGCCCAAGACGGGAAACGCAAGATACCAGTTGGCCTTATCGCCCCCGCCGATCACGTTGACGGCAAAAAGCATGATGAAAGGACCGCAGAACGACGAGACCGCCTTGACCACCTGGCCGGCCGTGAGACTGCTTGTGAGCAGCTTTTCATCGGTGAACACGTTGCGCACGAGCGCATTCTGTGACACCTGAAGGATGGCGTTGCCGATGCCGAGGGCGGCATATCCGACGAGGCAAGCCCAGCTGGTGCCGATCAAGGGGACCAGCATACCGACCACGGTGACGCCCATCCCGATGAGAACGGTGTTCTTGCGGCCCCACGTGTTCATCCGGATGCCCACGGGGATGCTGAAGAACAGAAACCACACGAAGACCATGGAGGGCAGGAAGCCCGACATGGTGTGACTCCATCCGAAGGCCTCCCGCGCATACTCGGACGAGATCCCGACGATGTCGCAGAATCCTTGGATGAAGAAAGCAAACAGAACGGCAGCGATGCCGGTGATTCTTTTGGATTGCATAACGATTGTTTATTTGAATGTTTTTGTGTCAGGGCCAGATGGCGGAACGGAGCTTCAGAGCGCCAACCGGCATGCTCCGGACGGGACAGCCTATCGGGGTGTGAAGACTATAGCTGCTCCCCCGGAGGGCAAGAGCGGCAGGCGGAGCTTGCGGCCTGCCTTCAGCGTGAAGCGCGAAGTGCGCACCTTCGACCGCGTGGAGAGCTTGGGATCGTCGCTGTAGAGGTCGACGACGTAGCGCCGGCCATGCTGCAGGAAGTCGGAAGTGTTGATCTCGACTGTGCGCCCGTCCCGGTTGGTCATCGCACCGACGAACCACGTGTCGCCCGAACGACGGGCCTGGACGATATACGCGCCCACTTCGCCCGCTATGGCACGGCTCTCATCGAAGACCGTAGGTATCCTCCGCCAGAACGACAGCTCCTCGCCGCCGTCGTAAAGCATGGGTCCGTCATACCAGAACATGAACTGCAGCGGACTGTAATAGACCGCGGCCATGGCCAACTGATGGGCTCTCGTGTTCTTGATACGCGCATTATAATAGCTCAGCGTGTAGTCGGCCGGGCCGCAGAGATAGCGTGTGAACGCAAGATTCACATTGTGCGTGGCGTCCGGCATCTCCTCATTGCCGCCGATCCCTTCCTGTGTCAGCAGGTTGGGATAGGTCCTGCTGAAGCCCGTGGGACGGTATTCGTCGTGGATATCGACCATCAGTCCGTAGGCCGCACATTTCTTCACGGCCTCATGGAGCCACGTGGACCAGTGCTGATTGCCGACCTGCACGAAGCCGAACTTGATGCCGCTCACCCCCCACCTTCTATATAAAGGCAGGATATCATCAAGCTGCCGGTAGAGTGCACGCTGGTTGACGTAGAGCCAGACCCCTAACCCGTGACGGCGGGCAGAGTCACATATCTCGGGGATCGTGAAGTCGCGGTCGGGCGAGACGGACAAGGCACTGGACGCCATGGACATCTCCGGACCGTACCAACGGGCATCCAGCTCGATGTACTGCAGGTTCATCCGTCGGGCAAAGGCAATGCCCTGCAGGATGGGATCACGTTTGAGCGTGCCGCACCGATAGGCTTTGCCGGGACGGATGAAGGCTGTTTCGGTCAGTGCGCAGGGCGGATTGAGATTGAGCACCAAGTCTTTATGGTTGACAAGGTCTACGGCCCGGTCGGCCGCCATGACGACCCGCCAGGGCGTGTTGTAGGGTGACATCACCTCGGCACCGTCATACAGGGCCACCTGCAGGCGGTCCGGGGCAGCGAGACGATACTTCCCGCGCACGAAGTCGGTCATTGCGGCTTCGAGCAAGGCCACATGCGTCCCGTCGGGAAGCTGCAGGAGCACGGGGCGCTCGACCTCAGTCTTGAGGTCGGAAAGCGGTGCCCGGAAGACTGGACTCTGCGCCCAGATGTTATAGGTGGCAACGGTGCCGGCCGGAAAGGTGAACGACGTGCGCTCGCCGGTGATGTTGAGGAACAGCCCGTTGGTCTGTTCGGGGAAGTGATATCGGAAAGCCACGCCCTCGTCATAGGCACGCACCTCGATATCCATGTAGTAGAAGCTGCGTTTGTCATAGGCATCCGTGGAGCCCTGCGCATGTTCCCCGCCCTTGCGGAAGTGGAGCACGAGCCGGTTGTAATGATCCCTCACGCGGGCGTTCTCCCCATAGACGGGTGTCCATAGGGTATCTACAGTCGAGCGGTCCTGCCCCGTCAGCTTCAGGTTTTCGCCCCAATGGGCGCAACTGTCGTTGGGTATGCCGAGGGCAGACTCAAAGAGCCGGTTGTCAAGATCCAATCCGAGCTCGCTCTTGGAGATAATGGTGCGCCCGTCGAAAGACAGACTATACCAGAGTCTTTGACGCTCCATCGAGAAGCTCCAACGGTAGCGGCCGTCGGGAGAGAATACTTCCTGGCCGGACAGAGCATGGACAAAGACGAGACTCAACAAACAAACATAGAATCTTTTCATTTCTTCCGCAACTGATTTTCTGTTAATATGAACTGATCGCTGACCACCGCATAACGGCCCTTGACACGCATCTTGCCGAACCGCATGCTGCTTCCTCCGACATTGGAGAATATATAGTCGGTGCGCCCATTGCGCAGCACGACCTTGATGCCTACCGCGGAGGGATCACTGCAGACCGGGCGGAAGAACTCAACCGACTTGATTTCGGACGGCTCGGCATTCGTCGAAGGCTCGTAGACAGCCACAAACGGATGGTTCCAGGCATCTCCCTGCTGACGCGCAATATAGGTCAGGACGGGCTGGGTGCCGATATCATAGGGCTGGTTGGGCATGCGCTCATATTCCAGATTGGCCGGCGAGAGTGCCCGGGCGATGATTCTGTCGGATGCGCCCTGCATCCACATGGTCATGCGCAGATCGTTGTTGGTGACGAAGGTGGCTTTGACATCGCCGGCAAAGGTAGCCGCCTGCTTGTCAAAAAGATAGGAATAGGCATAGAGATGACCGCCTGCGAAGGCGAAAAGGTCGGTGTCCTGCAGGGGCAGCGGCTTGTCGTCGAAGGTCGAGAGGGTCATCGTCTGGCCTAAGTTGTGATAGAAATAATCATGCGTCTTATCCCCGCCGAGCACCTTGCGGCTACGGAAGATGTCGACATAATAGCCGCCCGTGGCTGACGTTTTCACGATGCCGTTGACACGGACCTGTCGGGCATAGCTCTCGGGTTCGATGAACGAGACCTGCGAATAGGTCACGGGCGGAAACGACTGACCATCGCCGGACAGCCCGGACCGGTCGTCATTGGACTGCGGAAAACGGTCGTCGACGGTGAAGGCATGCTGGGACATCATCACGGGATAGCTCGACACGCCGTCCACGCAGACCGTGTTGTGGGCCGGGAACTGCGAATAGTATTCATGATAGTCGTCCCCGCTGTAGAGGAATTTGCCGATTCCGCCGTCGGGTCCCATGACATATCCCTTGCCGTAAAGCTCCATCGAGATGCCGTTGGCATGCTGATGGTTGCCCAAGCTGCCATTGACGGAGACCATCAGGTCATGTGCCGGGTTCATCCCGGTGCGCTGGACGAGCCACGAGACATTAGGCGCATAGAAGCTGGGGCTGACATATTGCTCAACGAGCGTATCGGGGGCGTCGGGGCGGATGGCCTCTTGCAGGCGGGTGAAAGTGTCGGTCAGCTGACGCGCACCATGACGGCCGGCATAGCTCAGCACGCTCCTGACTGCCCGGTCACTCAGATACGAAGGGTGGGTATCGCCGAATCCGGCGATCATCCGATTGGGGAAGAGATACTGGGGCGTAGCCATGACTGCACGCTGAAGGACGGGAAGCTGTCGGAAAAGATCGATACCGGCGTCGCGGTCGAGCGTGTTGGCGAAGTCGGCAAAGTCGTTGACGACCCCCGTACTGTAGCCCGGCGACTCATACCAGATGCCCGTGGACGGATCGAAGCCAAACTCCGCGAGACGCCGCATGCTCCACTGGCGCACGGTAGACGCGTCGGTGATGCGGGCGAGGTAATACGCCCGTCCGCGCCCGTCGGCATAATGGCTGTCGGGCTGCAGGACCATGGCAATGCGGGCAATGAACTCTGCCTGGAAGAGATTCCAGTTGTTGTGGGGAACGCCGTTGGCTATGATGTTCTCGGCCCATTTCTTCAGCGCGGCCTCATAGAGATCGCGGTCGCGGGTGATGAAGCGTCCGAGGCGCTGATAGATCTCAGTCAGCTCGACGATCACATTCTCATGGATCACCTCGAAGGTCTGCATGCCGACGAGGGTCTGCATGTGGCCGCGGTTGAGATCCGTGGGGACGTTGCGATAGTAGATGCCTTTCAGATAGGTATCGAAGACGCCTGAGGCCAGCCGGGCATAGCGCTCCTCACCGGTGGCGGCATAGACGGCTGCGGCATCGGCGGCTATACCGAGGATGCGACGATTGACGGAGCCGATGTTGCAGCCTGTCTTGGCGGGGTGAGCCTTCTCCATCCGACGCGTGAAATGACTGATATAGGTGACGTTGCCGGCCTCATCGTCATCGTAAGGCACGAGGTCTTCGATCTTCGGGGCATCGAAGGACGACGCCGTGCCACGCGTTCCGTTGAACTTGACCGTAGGCACCGGCGCACGGTCACCACCGGGATGGTCGAACGACTCGCCGTTGATGAACACGTCGGAGGCATGCGTCGACCAGTACATCTGCAGACGGGCGTAGAGCCAGTCGGGGGCTTTCTCGGTCCGACTCACATAGGGATCCACCTTGGCCTTGAGCTTCCCGACGTCGAAAGGCTGCTCCGCGAAGGCCGGGAGGGCCGGAACGAGGGCTTCAGCCAGCAGAAACAGCATCCAACAATATTGCTTTAGCTTCATAAAGTCTTCCTTTTTATAATATCTACGGATAAGCCCCCTGAGGTACGCAAAAGCATCCCGAAAAATAAAAAATCGCCCTTAGAAATGTCTGCAGCAGCCCTCTCCCGGCACGGCATCAGACGGTCAGCGCATTGATCCGGATCTGGTCCAGGGCCCGGAGATAGTTGTCATAGATCGCGCTGACCTGCTTGCGGACGTCGCCATCCATGTTCATCTCTATGACAGAGGAGAGTTTGTCGGCGGCATCGGCCGGATAGGCCTCGACCATTTCGGTGAGCTTGCCCAAGGTCATGTTCGTAGAGTCGCCGTTGGGAATATAGGACACACGCTCGTCATCCTTCGCATGGCTCTCGATGACGAGTCCTACCCGCGTCAGACGTTGCAGCACATCAACGACGACCCGGCTGGGGAAGCCCGACCGTTCGGTCAGTTCCTTGGCCGTGAACGGTGTCTGCTCCTCATGCTGACGCCTGCAGAGCATGCTGAAGAGCATGCCGCTGATGATCATCAACTTGTTGTGGCTGATATGCTGCGTGTCGATGAGGTATTCGTACATCTGTACATTCTGGTTGATATAGCACAGTTCGGCGCACACCAAGATGATGTACCAGCACAGCTGGAGCCATATCAGAAACAGGGGAAGGGCGGCAAACGAGCCGTAGACAGCATTGTAAGTGGTGAAGAGGACCTGCAGGTTGACATAGGCATACTGCAGGATGAGGATGCCCAAACTCGCTATCAGGGCGGGAATGATGATCTTGTCGAACTGCACGCAGGTGTTGGGCATGACGAAAAAGACACCGGCGAAGATGACCGACATCAGCAGCCATGGCCCGATGCGGTTGAGGAGCAGGAAGACCACAGGACGAAACATCTCGATCTCCTGCAGCCAGTCGAGCTTGCCATAGACGAAGATATTCAGTCCGGAAACGACGATGACGGCAATCGGAACGAGGAAGATCATACCGACATAATTGGTCAGCATCGCCGTGAAAGAGCGGCGCTCGACCTGCCAGATCGCATCGAAGACATTCTCGACATTATAGATCAGTGAGATCACCGTATAGAGCATGAACAGCAAGCCGACCCCGATGAAGATGCCGGTATGCGTGTTGGCAATGTAGGAACGTGCGAAGTTGACGATCGCATGGGCTGCCTGAGGCTGACTGGAAAAGACGTCAAGCGCCCACTTCTCAATATAGACGTCGAACCCGAACCCGTTTCCGATCGCAAAGATCACGGCAAAGATCGGCACGATAGCCATCAAGGTGTTGAACGAGAGGATGGTGGCATAGTCGATATGTCCCTTCTTCCAGAAGAGCAGCCCTGTCAGATAGACACGGCGGAGCAGGAAAACGCCCCACCGTTCCCATCGGGATCGCGGTTTCTTCTCCCACATCCCGTTGCTGATGAAGTCATTGATGCCTTTCCAATTCATATCCGGATCTGTTTTTAAGGTTAGTCATTCGCAGCGGCGGAAGCCAAAACGACCGCCAGCTGTGGCAGCCATCAGCATCCGCGGCCCGCCGCTCTCGTCGCATGCACAAATATATGAATAATATTCAGGACCCACAAGTGTAAGGCGAAAAAAACAATCGAAAGGGACCGAAAAGCGCCCTTCACGCAGGCCGCATCACTCTCTTTGCCCAACTGTCCCGCCGCTTCCTGTCCCGCGCTTGCACCCAGCAAAGGTAAAATTCACCTACGACGGAGGAACTGTCCCGCCACTCTCTGTCCCCACTTGCACCCTGCAACAACAAAGAGAGGGTGTGTCAA
>JALFRV010000118.1 GCA_022778905.1 Prevotella sp.
GCATTTGAGCGGGAGAAGATGGATTATTCCGTTTTCGGTAATGCCGGCTTGGAGATAGCCATTGTCCGGAACTCGATATATCTGCTTGCGTCGGCTGGATATGAATATGGCCTTACCTGGACTTACAGTTCTGCCGAGAACCAGTTTTATGGTAACTCACAGTACCCGTACGTGTACTATGCGCCTTACGGGAAAGATGTCGTTTTCAGGCCGTTCGCGGACTGTATGTCTTTCAGAAGAGAGTGTATATGGCTTAATTTTGGTCTAATGTTGAAATTGTAATGCTTATGATACGGAAATTCAAATGTAAAAACTGCAATCACGTGTATGAAGCGGATGAACTCAATCCGAACTGCGTCTATTGCGGATCTGATAATGTGACTCCATATAAACCGACATCTCCGGCGGTCAAGGTTCTGCTGGTGTCTGTTCTTGGCATCGGGCTTGGTTTCGGTTGCGCAAAGGTCGTGTCTATGGTTGTGAATAAATCAGATATGGTCAGCGAGTCGAAAAATAATGATGATATGTCATCAATTTCATTGTCACCTGGCGGCGGTGCCAACTTGCCTGTCAAGTCATCCGAGACGGAGGATTCCAATATCGGAAATGGCGAAGCCTTGATGGAAATCAGTTCCGGCAAGCCGGAAATCACCTCGGTCTCGGATCCTGTCTGGGCTAACGGCTCCTATAAGTTTGACGTCAAGGCGACTACGAAAGACGGGGATGACCTGGTCTTCAATCTTTACGCCACAGGTGTTGTTGATCCGGTAGCCTATTCATCAAACGGTGGTTTCAGGAATATTCCACCGGCTGAAGACGGTACGGGAATCTATACCCTGGAAGTCAAGAACTCGAGGACTGGCGAATACACATCGTGTCCTGTTTCCGGTTTTGTCCAGCAGGTTGAGAAAAAGGTTATGGCAAAGAAACTTTCTGTAGAGGATTTGCAGAAGATGTTCAACTCCGGATCCATCCCGTCCAACGTCAAATCAAGTTTCGCATTCGGCTACAAGATTGTCTGCTCCGGTCTGGCGGAGGATGAAACAGCTCCGGACAGGTATGAGGAGATATTCAACAGGTTGATTGCTTCTTGGTCAAGCGTGGTTGTGACCGGAGTGAAATACAATGACAGGGATCAGATCACTTCTATTAATATTAAAGTGAATTATTGATGGTTAAGAGAATAATAGTCTTGGTTGTCCTGACGTTCTCACTCTTGGTCCCTTGCTTTGCCATAGGGGATCCGGGGTCTCAGGAGTTGCGTTTTATCTACATAACCAACACCATCGACACCCCAACGGCATCTTTGACCAAGCATTTAAAGCAGGTGTACAAGGATGGGATAAACTACGGGTATCC
This sequence comes from Prevotella sp., assembly GCA_022778905.1. Taxonomy (GTDB): domain Bacteria; phylum Bacteroidota; class Bacteroidia; order Bacteroidales; family Bacteroidaceae; genus Prevotella. Next base: position 1,360 of record JALFRV010000118.1, read on the forward strand.
AACGATATTCTATTTGTCGAACATGAATAGTTCCGTGGTTGCAACAGTTGGTCTTGGGCACGATGATTCGAAAGCTTTCGGCGAGATCATCAATATCCTTCAGACCAGCACATACAATAATGTCGACGCGAACCAGGATCTGGAGAATATAAAAGAGATTTTTGATGTGGTGGACTTTTTGAATGAAGACGGCACGTTCAAATACCAGTCAATGGTATGGGACTTTTTCATCAATCAGTCTTTTTGGGATTTGGGCTACAATGACAAGATAATAGCGGGAATATGCTATATTCTTGATATAGACAGCCTTCCCGATGGTTGCTTCCGCATGAGGATCCAATATTCCGGTTCGGGTGATCTGACGTATGATATCCGCAAACCGTTGGGAACAAGACTGGATTGCACCAAAATCGGTAATTTTGACTTAATCAAATTTGAATAATGAAACGAGATTTATTGTTGATTTCTTTGGCGGTTCTTATTAATTGCGGAGTGGCGTTTTCTGCGCAGCTCCCTTCCAAGTGTACGGTGTATAAGCCTCAGGAATTGTTGTCTGAGGTTCTGAAGGAAAGTGCCGCGGAGAAGCTGGTCCGTTCAGGATCGTATGGTCAGAACGCGAAACCGACCAAATTAATGTACTGGGACGTGTTCAGCGACCGTGATGACAATGTCACTTACGCTGATGCAAACAATACAAAGCCTTTCGGGAAGCTGTCTTTCAACGAGAAAGTCAGAATCGCCAGGATATCCGGAGAATTCGCGATGGTGTTCTCGGAGCCGAATGAGACTGTCAACTATCCGGAGATATCCGGCTCTGCAGTGTTCAAGGGGTGGATTCCTATGAAGAACCTTCTTTTGTGGAGCTCGTGTCTAGCCAATGACCGTGGAATATATTTCAAGGCTCTTTTGTGTGTCAATGCGGACCAGCGGGACGCCAAGACTTTCGGTGTCGGGTACAGAAGCCCGGAGGACAAGTCCAAGACGGTAAGGCTCTCCACGGACATGCAGTTCTATTATGTCATGAAAAGAGGCAGCAACGGTATGGTCCTATTGGCGACACAACACAAGATTGATGGACTTAAAGGCTTGATTTCCAATAAACTTCTGAAAGCATGGGTGCCAAGTGAGTCATACGTGCCTTGGAACCAAAGGTCGTGTATCGAGCCGACATGGGAGCACGAGGATGTGGAATATTTCGCAGCCCGGAATATTACTTCAAAGATTTACGATTCCAAAGAATTGACCGGTGATGTGGCCAGTACTGTGCCTTTCCGCAAGAGTAACGCTCCGTATGAGCAATATCAGTACCGTATGGCGCCGGAGGCTTTGCGTTTCCCTATCCTGGACGGCACCACCGCTGACGAGTACGAATGTTCTTCGTTCACAAGCTCCGGAGGATCAGCCAATGTCTCCGCCAAACAACAGGAAGCGGTGAAACTCGAGCAGACAAAGAAAGTTGAGCTGGAGAAACTGCTCCATCTTAACCTGGCCATTGTCATCGATGGCACTTCCTCGATGGATCCGTATTTCCCTGCCGTGGAAAAAGCCATAAAGGATGGATGCGCCTTTTTTGACAAGAATAAGTTTAAGATTAAAGTCGGGGTCTTGATCTATAGGGATTATGCCGATGGAACACAGGGCCTTACCGAAATTTACAATTTCACCAATCCGAGTGATCCCGGACTTTTCTCGTTCCTTTCGACAGGAGGTGCCTACGGCATCAAAAGCTCCGCTGGCGACAAGTCTTTCACAGAGGCATTGTTCTATGGAATCAATGAGGCTCTTGACAAATTCCCGTTTGACAAGGATCAGAGCAACCTTATGCTTGTGGTGGGTGATTGCGGCAATGCCGTTGATGACGCCAAAGGACCGTCCGCCGAGCAGATTGTCAGCAAACTAGCCTCAAAGAACGTGAACCTTTTCGGTTTTCAGGTACGAAACCTTAATCAGGAGGCTTGGAATCTCTACAACAGGCAGTTGCTGCAGATAATGAAGAAAAGTCTTCAGAAGAAATATGAGCTATTCCAGCAAAGCGATGAATTGTTGAAAAAATCCACGGTTCGTCTGAGTGACGGAATACGCGCCAAGACAACATCGGATGGCCAGAGATTCAGCAATGTTAACGTCAAGGATTCGGATCAGAAATATTTCGGCGAGCATAAGTATGCCACGGCCGGAACAGAGATTTCAGCCCAGGTCCTT
>JALFRV010000168.1 GCA_022778905.1 Prevotella sp.
CAATTAATTTTCCCATTGTGCTTGCATTTCTCATAGAATGCACAGCCGGCGCAACCGTAATTCTCACATTGGCTGTTCCGTCTGACCTCCTTGTAGAAGTGCCATCCCGCATAGGCCACACAGGCTGCGAGTACGGCAATGACAATGATCGTCTGTAGCATGTTATCCTTTATTGAAGCCCATGGCCAATCCGCCCGTGCTTGTTTCTTTGTAGAGTGACGGCAAGTCGTGGCCTGTCTGTTTCATCACCTGAACGACCCGATCGTAGCTCACCCGATGCTTTCCATCCGAGAACGAAGCATAGAGATTGGTGTCGAGCGAGCGTGCCGCAGCCAATGCATTCCGTTCGATGCAGGGGATCTGGACCAGTCCGCAGACCGGATCGCAGGTCATGCCAAGATGGTGTTCGAGACTCATTTCGGCCGCATATTCGATCTGCGACGGACTGCCTCCGAACAGCTGGCAGGATGCGGCCGAAGCCATGGCGCAGGCTACGCCGACCTCTCCCTGACAGCCGACATCTGCACCGGAGATGGAGGCATTCTGCTTGGCGACGTTGCCGATGATGCCGGCCGTGGCAAGCGCATGCAGTATGCGGGTGTCGCTGAAGTTATGGCCTTTGGCCAAATGATAGAGCACAGAGGACACCACGCCGCATGATCCGCAGGTGGGAGCCGTCACGATGGTGCCTCCCGAAGCATTCTCCTCGCTCACCGCCAAGGCGTATGCGTAGACCAATCCGCGTGTCTGCAGGGATTGCTTGTAGCCGCTTGCCTTGATAAAATAGGTAGGTGCCTTGCGTGGCAGATTGAGCGGACCGGGCAGCACCCCCTCATGGTTGAGTCCTCTTTCGACCGACTCTTTCATCATTTCCCATACTTTCTGAAGGTAGTCCCAGATATCCGGGGACTCGCAACTGTCGACATATTCCCAATAGCTGCGGCCGTACTTTTCGCACCAGTGCATGATTTCGGCCAGCGTGTTGAGCGAGTAGACCTCCGGCGTGTCAAACATGTCGCCGGTGGGCTTGCCTTCCGACAGTGCGCCGCCTCCCACACTATAGACGATCCATTCGTCCTTCCCGTCGGCCGTGAATTTCATTCCGTTGGGATGGTAGGGGAGAAACACTTGCGGCTGCCATTCGATCTGTGCCGGCGCCACTTGTGACAACTCCGCCTCGATGGCGACATCCGTCATGTGCCCTTTGCCTGTGGCGGCCAGGCTGCCGTAGAGTGTCACCTCGAAGTGCTTGGCCTCCGGATGGCGCTCGAGATAGATCTGGGCTGCTTTCTGCGGCCCCATGGTGTGGCTGGATGATGGCCCTTTACCGATTCTGAACAGTTCCTTCAATGATTTCATAATGTTTCTTTTTAGTGTGGCTCGCAGCTATGTGCGGCCCGTGGATATGCTTTGGATTATATGAACAGCATGCCGGTCTGGAAGACAAGGGCCGAAACGACCCAGGCCAGCACCGTCGTGTAGATGGCGGCGAAGCTGGCCCACTTCCACGAACCGGTCTCGCCCTTGATGGCGGCGATGGTGGCGATGCAGGGGAAGTAGAGCAGCACGAAGAGCAGGAAGCTGTAGCCTGTCAGCCGGGCCACCGGTCCGGCCTCTTCGTAGGCCAGTCCGTGTCTTGCCGCAATGTCGCTCTGCATCTTCTGCCGCAGCACTTCGTACTTGCGGTTGTCATTCTCTTCGGACGATTCCTCGGCGTATGATTCGTCGTTGGCATAGAGTACGCCCAACGTCGAGGCTACGATCTCCTTGGCGCCGACGCCGGCAATGAGCCCGACATCTAACTTCCAGTTGAAGCCCTGCAATGCAAAGACGGGCTCAATGGCCTTGCCGATGCGGCCGATATAGCTGTATTCCTGCTGCGCCCGTTGCTGGAGCCGGTCGTCATGGGGGAAATAGCCGAGTGCCCAGATGATGATGCTGGCCACGAGAATGATGCCGCCCATCTTCTTGAGATATTGCTTGCCTTTCTCCCATGTATGCCGGAACACGGCTTTCCATGTCGGGAAGCGGTAGGGGGGGAGCTCCATCACGAAGGGGGTGTCCTCTCCTTTGATCATCACCCCGGTGAGCAGCTTGCTCACGCCGACGGCTATGAGAATGCCGATCAGATAGAATGACAGCATGATGGGGCCTTGCCAGACGGCCGTAAAGAATGTTCCGATGATCATGATGTAGATCGGAATGCGGGCCTCACAGCTCATCAGGGGCAGGATGAGCATGGTCACGAGCCGGGATCGACGGCTTTCGATGGTTCGTGTAGCCATCACGGCGGGAACGTTGCAGCCGAATCCCATGATCAGGGGGATGAATGATTTGCCGTGCAGACCCATCTTGTGCATCAGCTTGTCCATGATGAAGGCGGCGCGGGCCATATACCCGCTGTCTTCCATAAACGATATGAAGAAGTAGAGGATGAGGATCTGGGGCAGGAAGACGATGACCGAACCGACACCGCCCAATACGCCGTCGGTCAACATTGCTTTCGCGGGGCCGTCAGGCATGTAGTGGCCGAGGAATCCGTTGAGCCAATCCACGCCGGCTTCAATCCAGTTCATGGGATACTGTCCGAGCACAAAGGTGGTCGTGAACATGACGAGCAGGATCAGGATGAAAATGGGGAAGCCCATCACTTCGTTGGTCATGATGTTGTCCAACCAATGGGTCACCTGATAGGTGTCCTTCTTGTTGCCGGTGTGATAGCCGGCCTCCTTCAGCGCGCCATGGATGAAGCCGTACTTGGCATCCATGATGGCGGTCTCGCTGTCTTCGCCCGTTTCTTCCTTCACGCGGGCCGACGCGTGGTCGCGGTGCTCCAAGATCTCCTTGGCGTCCGGGAAACCTGAGATGAACGCCTCGACGTCCTTGTCGTGCTCCAAGAGTTTGATGGCCAGATAGCGGGTCGAATATCGCTGTCGCAGATCGGGCTCCTGCTTGAGGTGCTCCTGCATGTCGGCGATGCCGTTTTCGATCTCATGGCCGTGGTTGATATGGATATGGCGGAAGTGGGGATTGCTTCCCTCGGCACCTTCATACATCTGGATGATGGCATGGAAGAGTTCTTCGACACCTCGTCCGGTCTTGAAGACGGTGGCCACCATCGGCACGCCGAACAGCTCGGAGAGCTTGTCGAGGTCCACATGATCGCCCCGCTGCTCGGTCTCGTCAAACATGTTCAGGGCTACCACCATCTGAACGTGCATGTCGATGAGCTGGGTCGTCAGGTAGAGATTGCGCTCCAGGTTGCTCGTGTCGATCACGTTGATCACCACGTCCGGTGTCTTCTCGACCAGTTGTTTGCGCACATAAAGCTCCTCCGGGCTGTAGGCGGAGAGGCTGTAGGTGCCCGGCAGGTCGACCAGATCAAAGTGATAGCCTTCGAAGTCGGCATGTCCGGTCTTCGCATCGACGGTCACGCCGGAGTAGTTGCCCACCCGTTCGTGGGCCCCACTGGCGAAGTTGAACAGCGACGTCTTGCCGCTGTTCGGATTGCCGACCAAAGCCACGCTGATGGTGCGGCTCTGCTTCTCGGCAATGTCCGAAAGCTGTTCGGGGGTCAGCGGCTGCTCGTCGGGGTCGCTGGCATCGACCTCGATGGCTGGTGTCCGCTCGCTATCCTGTCCCTGGATCATTTTCCGGGCCTCGGCGAGCGATACGACCTCTATCAGCTGAGCCTCGCTGTGGCGCAGGCTCACCTCATAGCCCATGATCTTGTATTTCACGGGATCCTTGAGCGGCGCGTTGAGAAGCACTTCGATCTTCTTGCCTTTGATGAAGCCCATCTCGAGGATTCGCTTGCGGAACCCGCCATGTCCGGATACCTTGACGATCACTCCCTTGTCGCCGGTCTTCAAATCTGATAATTTCATATCTACCTCTTAATTGCCCTGCAAAGATACAACAAAAAAAGCGCGAAGTGTATTTTATGTTTATAAAATACCTCAAAATACCTACTAATGGGTATCTTCCCGTCTCCGGGACCTGCGCTCCCGGCCCGCTGCTGGGGCAACAGGGAAGGGCGCAAAGGATAAAACGGATCTCGGTTTTGTAATTTTATTGACAGACGGAGCGCTGCGGCCGGATATTTATACCTTTTGTCCGTGGCTTCCGTTTTTGCCTCGCCTGACCATCATGCCGCGCGGCCGGTCCGTGCGCGTGACGGCCCTGCAAACGGCGCTCGATTCCTGAATCTTGACAGTCTGAATCTTTTCCTCCGTCCGTTTTCCTGCTTCGCCAATCGTAAAGCTATCTTCCGGACCGGCAAAAGCTGTCCTCCGGCCTTCCGAAAGCTATCTTCCGGGCGGTCCGGAGCTGTCCTTAGGCAGCCCGGAAGATACATGTTGGAGGGCGCGGAGTGGCGGTTTGGCATATTTATACGAAAACTTCGCGATCGGGATAAATATGCAACGATGAAAAAAGAGGATCTTTTCCGCCCTTCAAAACAGCATGGGGAATGTGCCTGCAATGCGCATTCCCCATGCCTTTCCGCCGTTTCCGGTTCGGCTTAGCGCGCTGCGGAGACGCGCTTGAGCCATTCGGGATAAGCCTTGAGCACCCGGGCCGGTGCCTGCGTATACCATGCGTAGCCGGCGCGGCGCTCGCGTTCGATCTGGTAAATGTTGTCACGCTTGATGCCGTCGCGGCCGCAGAAGTAGGGCTTCTCGGTGTCCAAGTCGTAGAAACGTGCCCAGACCGTGTTGCCCTCTGCAGGCACCACGCGCACGTCGTTCATGCCTTTCTCGTTGCGATAGCGCTCTGTCCTGATGCCCTTGATCCCGTGCTGCTGCAGCCATCCGACGGCCCCTTTCACGGCGTTGATCACCTCCTGTGTCGGCTGATCGATCGCCATGAGCAGTTCGAGGATGCCGATAGACTCGGAACCGCTGAAGGATGCCAGTTCGTAAGCGCGTGCGTTGGCGGGCTTCAGCGTCACTTCGTCGTGCTGGGCGCACCAGACCGTAGGCTGGCCGTTGACCCTGATCTGGGTCCGGAGGATGCAGCTGACGCCCTTGTCGAATGCCTGTCGGCAGCGGTCTTTCAGCTTGCGGTCCAACTTCAGCGCGGCATAGGCGGGTGCATCCGAGCAGATCGCCTTCAGCATTTCCATCACGTTGACCATGGCATCGTCGTTGTAGGTGATATGGGTGGAGTAGTCCAATCCGTTGTCGATGGCCTTCTTGGGCCAGAACTGTGGCCATCCGCCGTTGGCATACTGTGCGTCAAGCAGGTAGTTGACACCATGGATGAAGGCCGTCCGCCATTTTTTGTCCTGCTTGAACCGGTAGACCCGCGCCAAGAATTTCATCTCCTGCGTGGTCGACTCGTTGTCGATCGTTGGTCCGAGCAGGGTGCTCTTCAGCTCCTGCATCTGCTGTGGGGTGTAGTTGTAATGATAGTTGACGTTTTTCATCCAGCCGCCTGTGGGGAACTGATAGTAGATGATCCGTGAGGCGATGTCCTGTGCTTCGCGGGAGGCATAGAATGAGTCGGGCATGAAGCGGGCCACCTGTCGCCAGCTCAGCTTCTGGGGATCAGTCTCCCGGGGCTTTGTGCCGTTGCGTGTTCCGTCTTTCATCT
>JALFRV010000210.1 GCA_022778905.1 Prevotella sp.
CATCCGGCAGATGTAGACGGATGCATCGGCGCCGAGAGCCGAGAGCTGTGACGGCGTAAAGTCAAAGTTTGCCGTGACCGTCTGCCCAGCTTCGACAGTGAAAGGCTTGCCGAATTCCATCACGGTACGACCGGTTGCAGGATCGATCAGGAGCATCTTTGCCGTACCTTCCTTCTTCGCTTCGGAAGCATTGAAGATCCGGGCTGTCAGCACAGACTTGTCGTTCGCCCGGACAAAACGCGGCAAGTTGGGTTGCAACATGACATCTTTCCGCGCCACGGAAGTCGCTTCTATCCGTCCGTGATTCATCAAGGTGTCATGGGCCAGACCCATAAAGCGCCAAGTGGTGATGCTCTCCGGAAGCGTGAACCTGATCCGGACATTTCCCTTCTCATCGCTGATGAGGGACGGATAGAAGAAAGCCGTCTCGTTCAGATTTTCACGGACCTGACCGGTGGACGATCCCTTGGGCTCCTGACCGCTGCCATCCATGGCAACGTTATCACTTGCGCCCACGGCCATTTCTGCCTGTGGAGCAGCGGCTCCCAAAGCCGTCTTGGCCATCATCATCGGCTTTGCACCACGGACGCGGATGGCACTTTGCGAATACAGCATGACCGCATTGGCCTGCGGGAAAACTTCGTCATCGAACCGGGAGAAGTCGAGAGCATTCTCGATCAAAGGCTTATAGCTCATAAAACCATAGAATCCGACAGCCTGAAAGTTGCCGCCCAACCAGCCCGTCTGTGGCAGACTGCGGTAGAGGGAAGGCTCAAATTGCCAGTTGTGCTGTCTGATCTTGTCAAGCGACATATCAAATAAGGTGGCGATCAAGTGGGCTTTTACCTTCTTCCCATCAGGCCGGGAGACACTCAAGGTCCACTCTTCGCTCTGTCCGGGTGTCAGCCGATCGCGGAACGTAGACCACTTGAGAATGAGACGCTTGTCAGGCAAGGGCTTGCGGATCTCGGCCTTATGGCGATACATCTTGCCCGCCTTGACCCAGAAACAGTTGAGCAAGATGCCCTCACCATATTCATCTTTATAGGTAAACTTGCGCGTCTTGATGGCATTGCTCTGCTCAATGACGCCTTTTTCCAACAGTTTCTTCCCCGAATGGATGGTGAAGAAGACGTACTGGTCGACATCCGAGGAACCTACCTGAATGTAGACCGGCTTCCCGTCAACGGGGAATTCCGACGCACTCTGATAGAACCAGTCGGGCGTTGAGACGGCCGGATGCTTGTCGTTCATGGTGAAAACGACGAACTCTTTCTGAATGGTGTCGGTTCCACAGACCGCATACAGCAGATGCTTTCCGGAACTGAGCGAGCCCACATGGGCAGCAATGCCGGTCTGCCTGTTGGCCTCGGCCTGCAGCCGGGCATCAGTGGCGTCAAACGAATAGCGCACCTGGCCGGTGATAGGTTCGCCGGCATTGTTGAGGTAACGGAACGTCAATGACTTCAAGCTGTCGCGTTCAATCTTGTCAGGCAGGTCACAACTGAATGCCGCAGGTCTCGTGCTCAAGGGCAACGACAGCTCGCTGCGCTGCGTTTCGCCTGCAACATCCGTCACTTCAGCTTCCACGTCGAAACGGTAGAAGCGCGGATGACGGTCGCCCGTCTCCTCTTCCGGCAGCTCCATCAGAAACTTGGCTGTGAACGACCCATCCTGTCCGGTTACCGCAGAATCGCGTAACACGACAAGCTCATAGTCTTTTCTGGGCCGGTACCACCACCACAAAGAAGGACGGCGGGTGACAACATACTTGACATGAGCACCCTGGACAGGCACTCCGGCAAAGCTCTTGGCAAAGCCAGTGACCTGCAGCGAGTCGCCATCCTGATATTTCTGCGTCACCGGATCAAATGTCACCTGAAACGTGGGACGCTTATATTCCTCTACGGAGAAATAGGTTCTCGCCCCGGAAGCATCATTGCATCCGATCGAGAACTGTCCTGTCAGTCCGGCGGAAGGCAGCACGAAATCAGCGGAAGCAGCTCCGTAGGCATCTGTCGTAACCTGTTTTTCGGCCACGACTTTATAATTGGCATCACGCAAAGTCAGCGTGAAAGACTTATGGGCATCCACGCCGAGGTCCTCATGTCGGCGGTTGATATAAGCCAAAACTGCCGTATGGACTGTCTGCCCCGGACGGTAGATCTTCCGATCGGTGAAAAGATTGGCAACCTGAAGGTCGCGCTGGCCGTTATAATAGGCAAAATAGCTGTTGAAATACAATTCCGGACCAGCCTCGTCAGCGTCCGTATAAGCATAGATCATATCAGGCTGACGGTTCTTGAACCGATACTCCACCTCGCCGTTCTTGCCGCATTCGATGACCTCGGAGACTTTTCCGTCGCCTGTTGCTGATATGCCTGTGGTGGTCAGACGGATCTTCACGCCGGGCAGGGGCTTTCCAGTGGTCGCACTGACCGCCTGAAACAGGATGTTTCGATCAGCGATTGACTCGTGCATGATGAACACATCGCTGACATGTAACAATCCCCGCTGGGGGCTGATATTGTTGTTGTCAGTCGTAAATTCGACCAGATAAACGCCTACAGGCAATCCAACGATCGTCATTGAATCACTGACCACCTTGCAGCATGGCAAACCAAAGTAACGCCTGGTCTGCGTTGCTTCCGGAACGGCCGTGGCGCCCAACATCAACCGCTGCAGATCTTTCTCGTCCGAAGGATTCAAATGCGTGTCTCCCCTGACATTCAATCGCCAAAGGTTCATGGTCAAAGAAGAGATGTTACGGATCGAGTTGATGAGCACCTTGCGGGGCACATTGGGTATGGACAACTCATCACCGATGCTGACATTGAAGGTCGGTTGGGTGAGATCACTCTGCGCATTGCGCAGGATGTTCATGCGTGGCCACGTCCCCCATCTGCTCAATGCGTAGTTGATATAATTGATCTTGCTCTCCGAGGTGGCATCCGAAGCGCGCTCAAGACATTGGTAATGCTCGATCGCGAGTTCGCCTGCCTGAGGCAGATCCTGATAAACATGGATCAGCGAATCTATGCGCTGCAGATATTTCGATTTACGTACGAGAATCTCCTCGTCATCCTTCTGCTGACGCAGGGACAGCAAGGCACACATGCAGGCTGCAGGTCTATTACCACGGCTGAGATAAAAATCATGCAGTTTCTGATAGGCCCGAGCCTCAAAACCGATCACATGCAGAAGATCATTCGAGAAAATCTTGCTGTCAATACCCGGAATGACGAAAGGCGCAAAGTCTGCAGCAAGCCCCTGTGAGAGCAGGGCCAGATCCTTCAGGGCCATCGTGAAATATTCACGGCTACGCTGTTCGTGGGCCTCTCCAAGGTCACGATTGTCCCGATAAATCCTGCCTAACACTGTCTGATAGATGGCTGCAAGCACAGCATCCCGTTCGCGAGCCTGCAGCTCAAGCGCCGAGAGACGCTGCACCTCGACAGCCATGGAGTCGGGAGACACCTGCGTATTGATCGAGGCTGAAAGCAACTCGGCCTTCAGCAGATGGCCATAAGCTTTCTCGGAAGCGGCTTTTGAGATAATCTTCGACAAGATTTCCCGCGAAGATTTGGGGAGATCCTTCTCCTTAGTCACCGTATATTGCTTCCAGAGTGACGTGTAACTGTCTGCATTCACAACGATTGGCATGAGCAAAACCATTACAAGTAAAAATAAAATTTGCCTGTTCATAAGATGATTCCTTATCGTCATATATCTGCAAAGATAATCATTTCCACGAATAATCCGTCATAATCCCCTGCTTTTTAGGTTAATTTGCGAACTATTACATCATTTACCTGTCACCCCGCCAAAGGTCTGCAGCCGCCTGTAACTGCCCTTTTCATATAACAGAGCAGATAGGTATCCCTTTGCGGCCAGATGATGTGGGGTTCAAGATAAGTAATGGGTCGGCGTGAGATACACGAAGAGACCGGGACCGGCAAACGTGCGGTCAAAATTAAAGGTCAGGTAAGAAAAACAGGCACATCACAAACTATTTTTTTGCACAAGCAATTGATTCTCAAAAAAAATATGTAAGTTTGCACTTGCAACAACTCCGATGCCTCCAAATGGAAGATCCCAGAGAATTCGACAACATCTTCAAACGCTACTACGGCAAGCTCTATGCCTACGCTGGCCAGTTCGTCTTTGACGACGATGTATGCGCAGACATCGTAAGCGAAACATTCGAAGAACTGTGGAAAAACTTTGAGAGAATCAGGCCTGAAGCACTGCAATCCTATCTCTTCAAGAACATCCGTAGCAAGAGTATAGACTATATCCGGCACCAAAACGTCAAGAAAAGATATGTGGACCTCTATCTTCTCCTGACCGACGCTACCTTTACTCAGGAAGAAATGGACGCGCAAACAGAGCGTGAAAAGCAGATGGAAGACATACTCGCAAAGCTTAACGAACGGACACGAGAAATTTTCTTAGCCTGCTATGCGGACGGAAAGAAATACAAAGAAGTGGCAGAAGAAACAGGACTCAGCGTAGCTTCAGTCCAAAAATATATGGTCAAGGCATTAAACATCATCCGCAAGGAAAAAACGAAGCCGAGGTAACTGAAATCTTTATATAAACGTTATTATTAATATATTACCTTAAAAAATACAAGCATGATTGAAGACGTACTTGATATGATGCAACATGATGCAGAGGTATCTGACGAACAGCTGCAGATGTTGGAAAGGGATCCAGAAATGAAAGATGCCTGTCAGGATATCTTGTACGCCCGCATGGTAGAAAGGAAAAGGAAAATGCCGAATGTGGACGAACAGCTTGCCGCATTCAAAAAACGTCACAAAAAACCTAATTTCCACCGCCTCCGTCTTACTGCCATCATTACAGGTACTGCCGCGGCCATACTAATCGCAGTGCTTCTCATGCACAAGTGGGAGCCACCGCTGGCAAAAGACCTAGTTGAGAATATTCATATAGAGAAAGATGCCCCAGTACTTACAATAGCCAACGGACAGGAAGTTCCAGTAAAGATACTACAGGCACGACAATTGGCAGATCCACAAGTAATCCTCAATACAGATGCTAATCTCGAAATAGAAGATACTTTAGTCCTTAACGTCCCTTATGGAAAGACCTACCAAGTAGTGCTCCCCGATGGCAGTCGTGTCTATTTGCATCCTGAAAGCCGGCTCGTCTATCCCTCACGTTTCTATGGAGCAAACAGGGAAGTATGGCTTAGTGGAGAAGCTTATTTCGTCATCACCAAAGACGCAGAGCATCCTTTCATCGTGTCGACACCACGATCTCAAACCCGGGTTTTGGGAACAGAGTTTGACGTAACATCTTATCCGAATCGTCCGGAATCTGTCACGTTGGTCACCGGCAGTGTTGTTTTCAAAAGTCTGAATCAACAGAACAATATTGTAATCTCCCCCGGCCAGCAGGCAACGATGGATGCGTCAGGTAATTTTACGGTTCTTGCAGCCGACATAGACCCCTACACTATGTGGCGCGACGGTTACTTTTATTTTGATAATCAGAACTTGAAGTCAGTGCTGGCAGAATTAGGAAGGTACTACGATGTAGACATTGAGTCTCATAACCCGCAAGCTATGACCTACCGTGTTCGATTTATCTGCAGAAGAGACGCGGACTTGTCTACAGTCATCAATAACATTAATCTAATGAAAATTTGCACAGCATCGTTAGAAAACAACAAACTTATCATCCGTTAATCGCGTGTGATAAAGCTGACAGACAAATCGATCCATCTCGTATAATTGGATTTTTCGGAAAACACCAAACTTGATTTTGCAGAAGTTAACATTCAATCCTATTTCACCATTATCGGTGCAATGATGCAGAAATGGATTCCACAGAAGGAGCAGAATGAATCCAAATGGGCGTTCAGCCCTACAATAAACTAACTATTTTTCAAAATATCCGGCATTATGGTAACGGATTTACACTATTAAACGTTATTATTTTATAGAAGAATTATTAATTTTATAAAACGTTTAGTATGAAAAAATGGCGAGTCATTCTTATGCTCATTGTCATCTGCTTCTTGTCCGTTTCGGTATTCGCACAAAGCAGCGGCACCGTCACAATGACATTTGACAACGAGAGTTTGCCGTCGGCACTCCGTCGTTTAGAGAAAGCCAGCACTTACAGGATCATTTTCACGTACGACAATTCTGAAAAGTACCGCGTAACTGGCAGTGTGAAAAATTTGAGTTTCGAAGCTACTCTCAAGTATATACTGAAAGACAAACCGCTGATATACACTATCACCGGTAAGTTGGTCTATATCCAACAGTCCCCTGATGCAGCATCCAAGACAAAGTCCATTGTATTGAAGGCCAATGTCGTTTCGGATGTTGACAACGAGCCAGTTATAGGTGCATCGATCATCCACTTGTCCTCTGCCAACAAGGAGAAAGGCACAACTCTGACCGATGGCAATGGATTCTTCACATTAAACTATAATGAAGGGGACAAAGTGCTTGTCAGGTATCTCGGAATGAAATCCAAGACCGTACCGATCACCCGCCATGAAATAACGATAGCACTTGAGCCGGACAACAAGACTTTAGGCGAGGTTGTAGTTACCGGTATTTATACTCGTAAGGCGGAAAGTTATACAGGATCCGCTGTCACGGTGACCTCTCAGGATCTAAAACGCGTAGGTAATGCAAACATCCTTCAAAGTTTAAAGAACCTTGATCCATCCGTATATATTGCTGACAACCTAACTTCGGGATCTGATCCAAACAGCGTTCCCACGGTCTCCATGCGCGGCACATCCAGCTTTCCGGCAGAAACGTCATCCTTAAAAAGCAACTATCAGCACGATCCCAACTCCCCCTTATGGATTCTCGACGGCTTTGAGACTTCCGCAGGGCATGTCGTTGATCTTGACATGAACCGCATCGCGAGCGTCACCATCTTGAAAGACGCAGCAGCCAAAGCACTTTATGGGAGCAAGGCAGCGAATGGCGTCATCGTCATTGAGACCAAGCGACTGGCCGGAACGGAAACGAATGTCACGTATAACGGATCGTTAAGCTTTGAAATTGCAGATCTGAGCAGCTACAACATGTGCAATGCGGTTGAGAAGTTGCAGGTAGAACAATTAGAAGGACTATACATTGGAAACGGAGATGCATACGAGCAGCAAAGACTGAACAACCTCTACAACAAACGGAAACTTTTGGTCATGAACGGCTTAAACACCGACTGGATGTCCAAGCCACTACGTACCGGCATCGGCCAAAAACACAACATCAACGTGGAATTGGGAGATGCGCGCTCGCTACGGGCCATCCTTGACTTTACCTATAATGATGTGGGGGGCGCCATGAAAGAATCCTACCGCCGCAATCTGATGGGATCCGCCGCCATCGCCTATCGCAGGAAGAACCTGCTGTTCCGCAATATTCTGGAAATAATTTCCAACCATAGCCAGGATTCCCCATATGGGACTTTCTCTGACTATGTAAAAATGAATCCTTATTGGCAAGCGGAAGACAGTGAGGGAAACATACTGCGCTATGCAGAAGAAAAAGGCGTCTTGGACACCTATAATATATATAACACGACCAGAGTGCCAAACCCACTCTATGACGCTACAATCGGCACAAGCTTGAAGTCAACCTATGCCCAAATCACCAACAACTTCTATACAGAATGGACCATTGATCCATCCTGGAAAGCCACGCTCCGTATAGGCGCCATGCAGAAACGCAATGACGCAGACAGTTTCTACCCGGCCAGCCATTCCATGTTCGTTTCATACCTTGAATATGATGACACAAAACTGCGCCGAGGGCGTTACATCATGGAAAACGGAAAGGCTTCTGAACTCAGTGGAGACCTGAATATCAATTATAATCATACTTTCGGGAAGCATAACCTGTTCGGCAATGCAGGCTACTTTATCGCGGAGCGCAAGTATCAGGCCTATCAAGAAACCGTGGAAGGTTTCGCCAACAGTGCGATTGCCGATGCGACCTTCGCCCGACAGTATTTGGAAAACTCCACGCCTACGGGATACGCATCTACCAATCGCGAGATGAGTTTCCTGCTTGCCGCCTCCTATGATTATGGCAACCGCTACTTGGCCGACGCCACACTTCGGGAGAGCGCGTCGTCTCTCTATGGTGCCGACAAGCGTTGGGCCAACAGCTGGTCGATCGGATTGGGCTGGAACCTCCATAACGAGCAGTTTATGAAACCAGTGAAATGGCTCAAACAGATGAAGATCCGCGGCAGTTACGGACTCACCGGCAATCAGAACTTCAACTCAAACGCAGCGATTCCCACCTTTAATTACTATACGGGCTTTTCCTATGTCGGCTATATGGGCGCCTATTTATCCAACATGCCTAATTCCGAATTGATGTGGGAGCAGAAGAAGGATCTCAACATCGGGTTCGACTTAAAGGCTGGGCCGCTGTCGCTAACCTTCGATTGGTACACCGCCGACACAAGGAACATGCTTACCGATGTCACTATTCCCACCTCGACGGGCTTCTCTACCGTGAAAGATAATCTGGGCTTGGTGCGTAACAGCGGCATTGAACTGAAGGCGAGCATCACTCCCTGGCAAAACAAGGATGGCTTCGTCAACCTTTACGGATCTTTCGTCTATACGAAGAATAAGATTGTGGAACTGTCCGAAAGCATGCGCGAATACAACGAGCGGATGCTCAAGCTGGCCGAATCGACAAGCCAGTCTGCACTTGTATTGATGTATCAGGATGGGCTCTCGATGAACACGATCTGGGCCGTGCAGTCTGCAGGCATCGATCCCCAAACGGGTTTAGAGGTCTACATCAAGAAAGATGGAACACAGACTTACGACTACGATGCCAGCGACATGATTGCCGCTGGTGACGCCACGCCGAAGTATAGGGGCAATGCAGGCTTCACAGCTGAATATAAGGGATTTGGCCTCACGGCCACCCTCACCTATCTGGCAGGCGGCCAGATGTATAACTCCACGCTGGTCGACCGTGTGGAGAATGCGGACATCCAGTACAATGTAGATCGCCGGGTGCTGACCGGCAGATGGAAAGAACCGGGGCAGATCACCCAATACAAGGGCTTTGACGCAACAACCAAGACGAGGGCCACGACACGCTTCGTGCAAGACCGGAACGAACTGAGCCTGTCGTCGATCAGCGCCTATTATGAATTCCCGCGATCAATCTATTCGCGGCTTGCCATGCAGCGGCTACGTTTTGCTGTCTATCTGAACAACGTAGCGACCTTCTCTTCCATCAAAGTCGAGCGGGGTACGTCCTATCCTTTTGCCCGAACGCTTTCTTTTGCACTCACTGCAACATTCTAAGTCAGAAATCCAAAAAGACATACAAATGAAAATAACACGTTATATCATCATAGGCCTCACGACATTGGCGCTTGCATCATGCAACGATTGGTTCGATGTCACGTCCTCCAACGAAATCCGGGAAAAGGATCATTTTGCCATTGACCAAGGCTTCGCGCAAAGCGTCACGGGGTGTTACATCAAGATGGGCGAGGATGCTTTATATGGACAATATGTTTCCTACGGACTCCCGGAGATTGCCGTAAACCCCTATCGGCTCATGGGAACCGCGGATCCAGATCACCGCGCCTACGCCTACATACAAAGACACTTGTGGAATTCTGTTGAAGCCAAGGCGGTCATTGACAACATCTGGTCAGCTTCCTACAGCGTAATTGCCAACGCGAATGAAGCATTGAAGAGCATCGACGAAAAGGAAAGCAGCATGGATCCCATCAACTTTCATGTCATCAAGGGTGAGCTTCTCGCGACGCGAGCGCTGATGCACTTCAATCTCCTGCGCTATTTCGGATATGGCAACTGGGCCAACCGGAAAGCCGAATTAGATGCCAAGCTGACTATCCCCTACGTGGCCACCGTTGAAAAGCATCTTACGCCGCAGTCGTCAGGAGCCGCGGTCATTGCCAACATTCTCAAGGACCTCAGCGATGCCGCCGCATTGATGAAGGACTATGACCCAGCCAGCAGCACTCACGAGGCCGGTTATTATAATGATGTGGACGAAGAAGGATTCTATGAATCGCGCAACTTCCATCTCAACTACTATGCAGTCCGTGCGCTTACGGCCCAAGTCTATCAATGGATCGGCGACTATGCGAGCGCGCTCACGCCTGCAAAAGAGATTATCGATGCCATCGGAACCGGAAAAAGCGTAACTTTTGGCAACGTATCCGTATTTACCCTTCACCTCATGCCCGTCAACGAAATCACCACAACCACGACCGCTTTGACCCGGGAAGCGGTTTTTGCGATCGAGACGCGAGGCCTGGCTATAAAGACAAGCGAGCTGTTCGATCCCAACTATATAACAGATAATCAATCGGCAATGTCGCTGAATGAAACTCACATACAGGAACTCTTCAACAACAGCAACACCGACTCGCGGCTTGTCAAACTGCTCTATCACAACATGAATGCATCGCCAGCCGGCTATGTTCCGCAGAAATATTACAGCGGATTCGGAGTGGACAACTACTTCAAGAATAAGATCAACGTGATCCGTCTGCCCGAATTATACTATATCGCAGCAGAGAGCTATGCCCGCTACGGCGATACGGTACAGGCAATGGAGCTCCTGAACAAGGTTCGTGAAGCCCGTGGATTGTATGAGCCGCTGACGGATCTCGACAAAGATCAGCTATTGGAAGAAATCGAGAAAGAATACCAGCGCGAGTTTCTCGCCGAAGGTATGATGTTCTTCTACTACAAAAGGAACGGTGCCACAAAGGTCCCCGCCAAGTCAGGGGAAATGACGGATGCCGATTATGTGCTACCCTATCCTGACATTGAAATACAGTCGGGCCGCATTCAATAAAAACTTCCCATTATGAAAAAGATACTCTATATTCTGCCGATCGTTACGCTCATGATCAGTTGCAGCAAGGATGAAATTAACACTTTTGACAATCAACAGGACGCAGTGAGGTTTGCTGCCAACATAATAGGCAAATGGCATGAGACCGACACCGTGAATGGATCGTACTCGTCAGCAGACGATTGGCTCGACTGCAACTTCTCTTTTGTCGAACACCCCGATGTGGACAGCTATACCTACGACATCCCGCTGACGCTCATCGGGAAGACGGTAGACTATGACCGAGAGGTGAAGTACGAGGTGGAAACACGAAGCAATGCCGATGATTACGAGATCCAGGACGCTGTGATACCGGCAGGCAGAAACACGGGCTACATTCGGGTGGTTCTCAAAAACACCACAGTGCTCAACGACACCACCTATCAGCTGTTCCTGCGCCTACTCCCTTCACCGCAACTCAAGGTAGGACCAGCCGACTACTGCACAGCCAGACTGACATGGAACAATCAGATTCCGTATCCGCCACACAACAATCTCAGGCGGACCTACAATATGTTGGTTTATTCCTCCTTGAGCTACGTCTCCACCAGCGCAGCTGTTGTCAGCTCCAATGCACTGCGGGCCATTGTCGCGGCAACCGGCTGGAACGATTGGGACGACACGGCCGTGCATGGAACTCGGGCAAACAATGCCGCCTATGGCTTCTACAAGTATCTCCCGCACTACAGATGGCTCCTTGTCGATAATTCGTACAAAGGTTATGCTGCGAGGTTAGGGGACTATCTCAAGCAGTATGAACTGGAACACGGAGCACCGTTGCTTCATGATGCCGGATCCTACAAGGGACAACCCGTCAAGGCCCGTACCTATTAATCATGTGTAACTGAAATAACGTATGAAAATGAAAAGTATAAAGTATTGGGGGACAGCCTGCCTCTTGCTCTTAGGAATGACAGCCTGCATAGATGATGAAAGTACGTTGGCAACAGGTAACCTTAGAGCCATCAATATCACATCTCCGGGCACTAAAGACACCATATATGTGGGATACTTAGACCATCTTTCCATAACGCCTTCTGTGTCAAGTGGTTCAGAATCTGCCACAGGCGGCCTCACCTATCTATGGGAGATCGGGGACGAACCGGGGAAAAAGCCCGAAAATTTCATCACATTAAGCGAGGACGCACAGCTCAATGCTGTCATCAACAGTGAGATTTCCTCATCACCATACATGCTGCGGCTCACGGTGACCGATACTAAAAATGAGAACCTGAAGTATTCGAAACTCTGGCAAGTATATGTGCAGAGTTCATTCATTGACGGCATCGCCGTATCATCCACGCTTGACGACAAGACGTCAGACTTTTCGTTGATCATGAACAAAGATCTCACGGTCAATTATGACAGGAATGACAAAATCTATCACAACATCCTCCGTTCGGCAACTGGAGCGCCCTGCGACCGGCTGCTCACGCAACTGACGTTTAGCGTCTATTCCGGTTCTTTTACTTCGACAAGTACCGAAAACTCTATCTGGGCAGTGACTGCCGACGGCGCGCTTTACCGTTACGACACCAAGGACTTCTCGCTTGACGGCACCTCCTTGAACGGTGACAACATCCTGACCTATACGGCAAATATCCCTAAGTTCACGAGTACGTTCATCGGACACAATCTGTTGTTTGCCATCAGCGACAAGACCATCTATTCACTGACGCCAGCAAGTGCCAGCACATTTGGATGGCAGGACGAAACAACCAGCCAATATACGATAGACAACAATGTTGTCATTACGTCCCCAACGTCTGGCAACTATAATGTATTCTGGTTAGATTCAAAAACCGGTCATATCATTGGATTGAACTACACCATGGGTACAACCATCATGTATGATAACGCACTGGCAGCCAAGGATGGCGTCTTCGATCCGCAGGATATGGGCAACTACTCGGCGATAGCCGGCGGTTACACGTCCGATGGCAAACGGCCTGCTTTCCTGATGAAGAACAAGACGACCGGCGAGTATTCCATCTGCCTGCTCACATTCTATCAGGCTTCCATCTGGAATGAAGACTATACCGTAGAACTCGTCCCGGAACAGATTCCCGCAGCCGAACGCCGGATCGACATTCCACATGCAGGCAAGGAACTGCTTGACAAGGCCGTCTCCGTGTTCTTTGCCCGCAACCAGGCCATTCTCTATGTTGTGACAGCAGATGGCGTCTACGGCATCAACTTCGCAACCAATACACCTGAAGTCTATACCCTAAAATCCGCAACTATCATCCAATACACGATTAAGGGTAGATTTATGAGTCGTTAGTAGCAGCTTTCAGTAAAAAGCAACAGCACAACATCAATATGTAGCCACCATCCCCTTACCCCACGATGCGACTTGAGGT
>JALFRV010000223.1 GCA_022778905.1 Prevotella sp.
CTATCCGGATTCGGATGTAAGAAGATGCGGGGACTGAACATGGTTTACAGTCTTACGACTAATGAAAATTCGGTCTTGCTCCACATCTTGATGTTGTTAACTAATGCAAAGATATAAAATTAAAAATGATATATGATGAAAATCTTGAAATTCCTTGTTGGAGCCGTTGTCTCGGCCTCGACGGCAATTACGGTGGGCGCGCAGCACTTTGATGTTCCGGTGACCCAAGCACATGAAAGGATGATGACCGGAAAGTTCCAACCGACCTGGGAATCGTTGGAGTCGCAATACAGAGTGCCTGCTTGGTTCCGTGATGCAAAGTTTGGAATCTGGGCCCATTGGGGTCCCCAGTGTGTCGAAGGTTCTGGTGACTGGATGGCACGGAGCATGTATCAGGAAGGCAGCAAGGCATGGAAGTGGCACCGCGAGCACTATGGACATCAGTCGGAGGTGGGTTTCAAGGATATCCTTCCCCTCTTCAAGGCGGAGTTTTGGGATCCTGAGGCGCTGGTATCTTACTATAAAAGTATCGGGGCACAGTATTTTTTTGCACTCGGCAACCATCATGACAACTTCGATCTTTGGGACAGTCAGTATCAGGAATGGAACTCGAAAAACATCGGTCCGCACCGTGATATCCTGGCAGGCTGGTCTGCCGCCTGTAAGAAAGTGGGGCTTCCTTTCGGCGTCAGCCTGCATGCGGACCATGCATGGGTATGGTATGAGCCGGCTCAGCGTTATGACCGGACCGGCAACAGGATTGGCGAGCCCTACGATGGTGTGTTGACCAAAGCCGACGGAAAGGGCAAATGGTGGGACGGGATGGATCCTCAACATCTCTATCAACAGCAACACCCGCTCAGCAAAGGATCCTGGGCCGACGGGATGGTCCATCGTCAGTGGGGCTGGGGCGAAGGTGTCTGTCCGCCGAGTCAGGCGTTCGTGACCAATTTCTATGACCGCACGCTTGATGTGATCAACCGTTACAATCCTGACCTGCTGTATTTTGATGTAACCGTTGCACCGTTCCATTCCATCAGTGATGCCGGTCTGAAGATCGCAGCCCATTACTACAACCATAGCATGGCAACCCATAAGGGAAGATTGGAGGCTGTGATGTTCGGCAAAATCCTCGACGATCAGCAGCGCAAAGGCCTGACCTGGGATGTTGAGAGGGGTGCTCCCAACGACATTCAGCCTTTGCCCTGGCAGTCGTGCTCGTGCATTGGCGGTTGGCACTACAATACGGAGATTTATGAAAAGAACCAATATAAATCGGCCGCATCTGTCGTAAAGCTGCTCGCCGATATAGTCAGCAAGAACGGAAACCTGCTCCTCAGTGTCCCCTTACGTGCAGATGGCACATTCGATGAGAAAGAAAAGGCGATCTTGGACGAGTTTGGCGTCTGGATGCGACAGAACAAGGAGAGCATTGTGGGTACGCGTCCGTGGAAGCGGTTCGGGGAGGGACCGATTGCCGAATCGGATGTCAAACTGAGGGCTCAGGGATTTAATGAAAACGCCTACACCAAAGCTACGAGTCGTGAAGTGCGCTTCACCCAGACTGCGAAGGCCGTTTATGCGATCGCATTGGCTTGGCCAGAGAACAACGAATTGCCGATTCGGTCGATGGCACGTGGGTCTGCGCTCTATCCCGAAAAGATCTTCCGCGTTGAACTGTTGGGTTTTGGGAAGGTCAACTTCAAGCGTTCGCCCGACGGACTTGTCGTCACACTGCCTACCCGACACGTAAACACAATCGCACCGGTGATGAAGATTTGGAAATGAGACTGCATGTTCCTATACTGCAAACCGTGGTTTTAAGGAGGCCGTATAATGCCTCTTTCGCGCCCTTAAGCATCATTCCGCGTCTTCGAAGTGATTGTCAGGGAGCCTTGACCGGGGGTATCCAAAGACGGGGTGCCCGTTTTTTCTTCTTCGACATGGTATATTCTGGCATGATCTTTGTATCTTTGCATCCTGTTATTTGCAAATAAAGAATGATATGAAGATCAAAGAAATACCCGTCCTATTGTTGACGGGCTACTTAGGAAGCGGTAAAACGACTTTAGTGAACCGCATCCTCGCCAACGAGCGGGGGATCAAGTTTGCAGTCA
>JALFRV010000009.1 GCA_022778905.1 Prevotella sp.
CGTAACGCAAGTGAACTTCCTACATAAAGTCTCGTTAAATGTTTCCGCGTGGTCAGCGCTTCTATGTTCGTGAAACCAACATCGCCTCGCCGACTCGATTTGGGCAAGGTGAGCGCGGCGGGGCAAAGGAGGCGGCGCGTCCCGAAAGTTCTGCAAGGGAACTTGGGAGAACTGCGAGTAGCGGAAGCGAAAGCAGTAGTCGGATGAGGTCGTAGTAGTGGGGAAGCGGGGCAATGCCCGTGGGTATCCCCCGAGCGACAGCGAGTCGCGAAGCGATGCCCTAGCAGGGGTGCGAAGGGCCTCTGCGTGAAAAAAAGGAAGGCAAAGGACATGAGGATAAGAAATATATTGCCCGAAAGGGCTGTCAAAGGGGGCAATCCGCAGATGATGCGGCGAGCCACAAACCGCTTGTCCAAGTTGAACGATGCCGTCGTGACCAAAGTGAAACGATACTGAAAAGGTTCGGGGAACGGGAGCGATGAATACAAACTTCCACACGGAGAGCCGTATGCGGGAAAACTGCACGTACGGTTCGATGAGGGGGCGGACGTACCCTGCGGGGGCGTCTCGCCCTACTCTACACCCCATAGACCCTATGGGGCCTGATCCCCATAGTATTTCTAAT
The DNA here is from genome assembly GCA_022778905.1 of Prevotella sp. Lineage (GTDB taxonomy): Bacteria > Bacteroidota > Bacteroidia > Bacteroidales > Bacteroidaceae > Prevotella. The sequence continues at coordinate 626 of JALFRV010000009.1, forward strand.
GAGCATCCTCGGTATTCTCGGTTGTGTCGCTGGCGTAATCGCTCTGGCCTTCGGAGGCCTGTTCCTCTATGGAGCTTGTCGCAACTCTTCGCAAGAGTACACACCTTAGAATAGAAGCACTATTTAACTTAGAATAGATTAAGGAGATTGTTATGAGTTTGCGAATTCCTGCAATAAAGGTTAGGCAATGGTTGCCTCAATGGGATAATGTACTGTTTGACGAAGCGGCTCTTCGGCGAAAGCCGGAAAAATGGTTTCTCATTTGTTCGATTCCTGCAAAGATCCTTAGAAGTCTGTCTGGCGTTTATCGTCGACGTGATACGGATGCTACGCATGGTCAGGTTGACGCGGGAATTCAGCGTCGATTGAATCAATCTCGGTCAGATGAGATAGGCCGTTTTCTGCAGAATGGTTATCCTTGTTCTCAGCTTAAGACAAGAGAGTTGGCGGATGAGTCTCTTGTTGGAAATCTCCGCAAGCCAGGCTGGTTGCCCACATCGATTGTGTTAAACATTCTGACAAGGGCTGATGTTCGAAATGGGAAAAAGATCTCCGCAACAGCGCTTGCCTTGGTTGAGGAGCCGGTTGCTGGGGCCTGTTCGATTGTTCTGCCAGACATAGAGGATGTGGAAGGTTCGCCTATCCTGCCTTTTGAGATTATCGACGGGCAACATCGATTGATGGCTTTTAATGATGATGTCCCAGATGATTTTGAGTTGCCTGTTGTGGCTTTTGTTGGTCTTGATATTAGCTGGCAGGCCTATTTGTTCTGGACGATAAATATCAAGCCTAAGAAGATTTCCCCGAGTCTTGCCTTTGATCTGTATCCGTTGTTACGGACGCAAGAGTGGTTGGAGAATTTTGGCGGGCCGATTGTCTATAGGGAAGCCAGGGCTCAGGAATTGGTTGAATTGTTGCATTCCAATGTTAAGAGTCCGTGGTATCAGCGGATAAATATGCTGGGCGAGAAAGGTGTTCGCGGGCAAGTGACACAAGCGGCCTGGATTAAGAGCCTTTTGTCTACATATGTAAAGGCGTGGGATAGCCCTGAGGATAAAATCGGAGGGTTCTTTGGCCAAGCTAGCAGGGATACGGAGATTCCTGTTCCTTGGTCGCGGCTTCAGCAGGCGGCATTCTTGATGTTTCTCGGGGTCAGGTTGCGTGACAAAATTAACGAACGAGCGCGTGGCAAAGTGCTAATGTTCGATGACGTGAATAGCTTGCTGAATACCGATCAGGGTGTTAGGGGGGTGCTAACCGTTACAAACATGATCCTGTGCTCGCTGTATTCCGAATTGAAAGTTGCTTGTCAAGAGTGGGGTGGTAATGGATGTGATGATGAACAGGAAATTGATGCCTCAAACTATTATGACGGACTTTGTCGGCTGGATAATAGCTTGACACAGATAGTTGAGGTTCTGGCGGAGGCCTTGGCTTGTTTTGATTGGCGATCGTTGACTGCGGAGTTTAGTGCGGACGAGGCCGCAATTAGGGATCATAAAGCGGTGTACCGTGGTGCAGGCGGGTATCGAATGATACGCGAAGACTTACTGCGAACGATTGCAGGGAATGCGCCTGAAGGTCTGCTTCGGCTCGCCGTTGAAAGACTAGGACTTGTGCAATAGGTTGCGGCATTATGGCTAGGGCGGTATCAACAAGTGAAGCATCCTCTAAGCGAGTAGCCTCTGCGTTCGGAGGGCTATCGTCGACATTTCGCCAGAAGGCATGGATTCCTGCAGGAAATACATGCCGAGAAGACTTGCGTGGTAGGAAGAGTTTTAGACATGATCAATGCGCTCAGTTTATTGCAGCGTTGGTGTTTCTGCATCTTTATGACGGTTGGAATTATTTGGAGGGTGCTTTCGCTAGTCTAATGCGCAATGACAAAGCGACAGCAGGGCATCTTGCATATTATGCGGAGCTTCGTGCAGCTATGTCTTTTTTAGCTGCGAATGGTGTTCTTACGGTCAATGGCAGAAATTACATATTGACAGAGAATGGTAATGTGAAGCGATTGAGAGGAAGGAAGCCTACCCATTCGGCGGTCTGGGATTATCTTAAGGAAGTTTCTGTTTTCTCGACCACATCGGATCGCTTGTATGTAGATAATCTTGTTTGCCCATGCCGTATTGAATTGTCAGAGTGGATAAAAGAGTTTACGGGATCGACGGCCGGTTATCGAAGTGTTTTTTCCTCTTACGTAGTAGGATGGGGCGATGATATTAAGCGGTTTAAGAAAGATCGCGAATTGCGGAACATATTTAGCTATACGCCTTCTTTGCTAAATAGTGGGAGTTCATTGCCCGTAGGAGACCTTTGCAATATTGCATCAGAATTCTGGGACTTCTTTGTTCCGCAAACGAATGGACGATTTGATGATATCGATAAGTACATTTTGCGTCGGGCTCTTTGGGACATCAAGAAGATAAACAATATAAAGGATGCCGATTTTGAAGCAAAGATTAGTCGGATGTTGGGTAACCTGTCTTTGAGTGCGGGTGAAAGAACTAGCTTGGCGAATCTCTTGACTCAGCCGCAAACGACAAAACCATGCATTCTTGATAAGTACAAGGCACTTGATGTAAACTCATCCGATGTTGCGCATTTGGGAATTTTCATGCGCGCTTCATTTCTTCTTCGGGTTGCGACTGCCGCGTGCCTGTCATATTGTCAGCAGTCTTCAATGGGCCGTGCAACGTTTAAGCCTTGGATTGATGATCTATTTGTGAATAAGGGATGGGGAGCTGTCGGTGATGTTCCTTCGTCTTTGACTGATATGCGCGTTGATATTGATGATGCGGTATCGAACATTTTTGGAGGTTTGTCCTTACCGTATGATCAGTTCATAAAGCAGCATTCTAGGGATGTAAATATGCTGTCACGCGCGACATATATCATGCTTTGGGGGCTTGATCTCTGATGAAATATATGGGATCAAAGCGGCGGATGTTGATGTGTGGATTGGGCGAGATTCTTGCCCATGAGGCTTGCCATGCAACTCGTTTCGTTGATTTATTCTCTGGTAGCGGAATGGTTTCGTATTATGTTGCTTCTCGATTTGCCGTGCCGGTTCATACTGTAGATCTTCAGCGTTTCTCATCAATCCTTTCATCTTCTTATCTTTGTAGGACGAATCCGTTGGAAGACAAGGACTTCCTTGATGAATGGTTGGGGAACGCACAGCGATATATAGATAGGTCTCCGCTACGTGTAGCAGTAACGGAATGGTTGTCAGGTCTCTCTGCTCGGCTGCGCAAAATGGATGTGCTTGCGGCACGAAGGGTTTGCTCTCAAGTGGAAAGTGCTGGTGTCGTCTGGAATGCATATGGAGGGCATTATCTTAGTCCGCTTCAAGCTATGCAGACAGATGCCTTGCTAGCAACGCTTCCCGTGCATTATAGGAATGAGTGTCTGGCTTCGCTTATCATGGCTGTTAGTAAGGCAGTTGCATCGCCAGGGCATACGGCTCAGCCGTTTCAGCCGACGAGGACGTCACTTCCCTATATTGATGTTGCGTGGTCCGTTGATGTGATGAGAAATACCGCAGATTCATTTGGCGAGATCTCGCGTAGACATGCGCAAGTTGTTGGTGAGGCTTGGTGTTGCGGGGCACAGGATTTTGTTGATAGGAATCTTGAAGACGGAGATCTAGTTTTTATCGACCCTCCATATTCAGGTGTTCAGTATAGTCGATTCTACCATGTTTTGGAGACGATAGCTAATCAAAAGAGGGTAAATGTCTTTGGCAAGGGTCGTTATCCGCCCATAACGGAGCGTCCGCAATCTGCGTTCTCGAACAAAGGAACCTCAGTCGATGCGTTTGAGTTGCTTATGAAGGGCTTGGCGACTAAACGCATAACCGCAATTGTGACATTCCCGAAAAGTTTATGCAGTAATGGTCTTTCAGGGGAGGTCGTTAAAGAACTAACAAGTGCTTATTTCAATGTAAAGGAGCTGGTCGTTGATTCAACCTTTAGCACACTAGGTGGAAATAACGATATACGCGATGCTCGTAAATATACAAATGAACTGATACTTGTGCTGAAGAAATAGGGCTTAATGTGTCTATTGAAAATCACTACCATCCCATGTTTGATTTTTGCTGACGTCACCTGATCTGACTTGAGGGCGACGGGAACGGTATGTGAGAAGGATCTCCCATCGTGTATAATTGGTTTGCCTAAAATCAAAAACACGAAAGGAGATCCTCATGGC
>JALFRV010000020.1 GCA_022778905.1 Prevotella sp.
GAGATGACGCAGAACTCCATCCGCCTGCACTGGAGCTCAGAAGAGGTGGACGAGAAGCTGCACTACATCATGAGTTCCATTCACGAGCAGTGCGTCCAGTACGGCAAGCAGGCCGACGGATACATCGACTACGTGAAGGGCGCCAACATCGCAGGCTTCATGAAAGTGGCAAAAGCCATGCTGGCACAAGGCATCGTATAAACCAACCTGTAATATATAGTGACATATCGAAGAAGCGTAATCCTATTTATCATAGCATTATCAAGCTTTACCTCTCTCATGGCCCAGTCACAGAGAGGTAAGGCTTCTTTTTATTCTAAACGGGCAAGCGGCGCACGCACTGCCAACGGCGAGAGAGTCCATCACGACAGTCTGACATGCGCGCATCGCACCTATCCGTTCGGCACATTGCTGCGCGTGACCAACCTGTCCAACGGCCGTGAAGTCATCGTAAAGGTCAACGACCGCGGCCCCTTCGGCCGTGGGCGCATCATAGACCTTTCCTGGAGCGCCGCCAAAGAATTGGACATGATCGCCCAGGGCGTCACTACGGTTCAGGTGGCCCCCGTTTCCGGGTCTCCGGGCGTGCCGTTCCGGGTCGACAGCCTCCTTGATCTGCCGGAGATGGATTTCGAAGTTGCCGAGGCCGGATACAGCATCATCGACGCCTGGAAAGCTGCCCCCGATGCCGAAGGCATCACTCCCTCCAACGTCAGCAGCCCCCCGCCGACGCCCAACAAGGCGGCTGCATCGGCCGAAGCGGGCAGAAGCCGCCACCCGACGGCAGCCACCAGAAAACAGCAGGCAAAACAAGCGAAGAAGGGGAACAAATGGTCTGACGTGTTCGAAAAGATCAAGAACTGGGGCAAAGACCGCTTCTGACCCCTCCCGGAGACCCGGCATGCAGGTCACGGACGGACTGTCCATCCCTAAGCGGCCGTCGCCTTCGCCATTGCCGAAGGCTGCTCCGCTCTGCCCGCAAGCGCCATCCGGACAACCCACTCATTGCACGAGGCCTGCGCGCCGGCCTCATCCGTCGCTCGAAGCGCATACGGCCGTCCGCCACAGTGTCCGCTCCTTCTCCTCACACTCCATTGTTCTTTTCCGTCCTCCTATCCTTTTCAGCCCCGCCAACCCACACACACGGACAAGTCGGAACCGGCATGCGGACAGGGGCGAATGGCCGTGCGGACACGCGAGACCATCCATGCGCACAAGGCGGGAAAAGCCTCTGAAACAGGCACTTTCAACATGCCAGCAAGGCATCTCACAGATGTGCCCCGCACAGAGCTATGCTTTCGGCGCCCGAGAGCTATGCTTTGGACGGCCAAGAGCTATGCTTTGGACGGCCAAGAGCTATGCTTTCGGGCGCCGAAAGCATAGCTCTGCGCGGGGCATAAAAATCATCCGCAAATGACACTTCCGGCAAGCCGCCAAACGATAGCTTTTCTCCACCCGTTCCAACCCGATTTTCCGCCTCCCTCGCATCACCGTCCCGTTCCTCCCTTCCGTTGGTTTTGCGATGGAAGCCGGACCGATCCGCCACTTCCACGCTACCGTTCCACCGCTTTCTCCTGTTGTTTTCAATACAGAAGCACGGCATCTCCGCCACTTCCACGCTACCGTTTCACCGCTTTCTCCTGCTGTTTTCGGCACGGAAACACGGCATCTCCGCCACTCCCCCCCACGAGATCCACCGCACGGACTTGCCGCCGCTGACCGCACCAAACGAAAATCAGGGCCCTCACAGCCGCTGCTGCAGGTACCCTGATCCCAGTTATAATAATACTAATAAACCTAAATCCAATGTCTTAATAGCCCGGATTCTGCCAGTCGGCAGCATTCGCGATGGAGCCGAGGAAGGTGTCCGAGAAGGGGCGGAGTGCATATTCCGGCTTGAAATATTTTGCCAAGTCGGGGTGCGTTTCCTGCAGATAGGAAGCGTCCTTGAACATGCCCGTGCGTTTCAGATCGTAGAAGCGGTCGTACTCCCCGCACAGTTCGCGGCCACGTTCGTCAAGCACCGTGCGCACGGTAGGTGTCCCCGTGAGCAGCTTCGCACCCGCTCTGCCTCTGATCTTGTTGATGTATGTCAGCGCCTCGGCGTTGTTGCCGAGATAGATGTCGGCCTCGGCGGCGATGAGATAGACCTCGGCCATGCGCATGATGAACGTCGCATTGAGGTTGCCGATGCGGCTCTTTGAAGCGTTGGCAATATAATAGTTGCTGCTGTTATGCTTGCTCAGCGAGGGGAAGAAGTAGCGGAGCAGATTCTCTTTGCCGTTCAGCGTCATGTTCACATTGCGGTTCTGGTCGCTGTAGACGTCCTTGTAGTCGACCAAAAGATAGCTTGAGGTGGTCTTGCCTGCCACTTCCTGCTGATAGTCCGCATCTCCGGGCATGACAAACTTGATGGCTTGGGAACCCTTTGCGATGGTCTTTCCGACCACAGAGGCATCCTTGGCGTAGTTGTTGCCGATAGCCGACGACCAGGTGAAGTTGGTGTTGGCGTTCCATTCGGTCGTGAAACTCTTGTGATAGCGGGGATCTAAGCTGCCGTCACTCTGCACGAAGAGGTTCAGCAGATGTTGGGTAGGCATGAAGTGGCCTGTACGGCAGTCGTTCCAACTCTCACGTGTCTCGAGGTTGTCAACAATGGCTCCGAACTTCGTAACCGCACAAAGGAAGTCCTCATCGTTACGGTTGAGCTTGTAGTTACCGTTGCTGGAACCATGCCCGTCGGCACCTGCATACCAGCGATGTTTCCACAATGCTTCCTTGTTGTTGTAGTTGTTGGCCTCCGCGAACACCTCGTCGAAGGTCGGATACATGTAAGCCCCATATTGCGCACCGCCGCTTTCGCAGTCGGCAATCAGCTTCTTGCTCGCCGAGAGTGCTTTGTCGAGATAGTCCTTTGACCCATATTCATACGTCTGCAGACAGGCCTTGGCCAAGAATCCCAATGCTGCCTTCTTCGTAGGAGTGGTCGTTGTGGCATCCGTACCTTTCTCGAGGTTCTCGGCTGCGTATTCCAAGTCGGGGATGATCACCTCCTTGTAGATTGTCAGCGGATCCGTCTTGACCGGCGCATAGTCTGGTGCGCTCTGCGTAGCCGTCAGCATTTCGACCGCTCCGAACTGCTCCACGAGATTGAAGAAGTAGACGGCACGCATGAAACGTGCCTTGGCAATGGTCACCCGACGGGCCGCCTCCGTGGGATAGGGCGTTGATCCGGCAAGCTCAATCACCTTGTTGCACGATCCGATTCCATCATAGCAAGCATAGAAATAGCCGTTTGTCCAGCTGATACTCGGTGCTCCTGCATAGAACCAGAAGTATTGTTGGCTGCTCTCCTGATTGGCAGTATAGGTCCACAGGTCAGTGCTTCCCTCCGTGATGTCCATATAATACTCGGTACCATAGAGGAAACGTTCAGCTCCGAAATAGCACTGATTGACCAGTGTCTCCATTCCGTCGACCGACGTGGCGAAGTTCTCCATCGTCGATCCACCCGGATTCTCTTCATCCAAGGAGCAGGAAGTGAATGTCAGTCCTGCCGCGAAGGCAGCTGAAAGAAACATGCTGTATTTGATCTTCTTATTCATTTTCTTCAATCAATTAAAAAGTTAAGTTAACGCCAAACACAAACTGCTTGTAAGTCGGAAACGAGTCATTGCCGTTCGTCTCCGGGTCTGTGCCCTTCAGGCGGCTACTGCATACGATCCACGGATTGTAGGCCGTGAAGTAAAGACGTGCCTTCTGGATGAGCGCCTTCTTTGAGACGGACTCCGGCAGGGTATAACCTATCGTCACATTCTTGATCTTCATGAATGAGCCATCGAAATAAGTGAAAGCGTCATAGCCGGCAGATTGGTCGTCCCCAACACCCGGGGCGGGATAATAGGCGCCCTGGTTGTCAACCGTCCAATAGTCCACTCCCGCCAGCTGATTGGTCGTGATGCCCGACTTGGCTGTATATCTGCCGAGCAGAGAACTCTGGAACGTCTGACCTATACGTGCCATCATGTAGACCGTCAGGTCAAATCCCCTGAACGTGAACGTATTGTTCAGTCCCAGGATCCAGTTCGGATTCTCATGCCCCAAGACCATCCGGTCCTGCTTCTCGCTATATTTGTGGGCGCCATTGTCGGTCGTTCCGTCAGCGTTAACTACCGGCACGGTCACGATCTTGGTCCATCCGGGCTTCACGCCGTATGTAGCCAGTTCCTCCGCAGAAGCGTCCGAGCCCCATATTCCGGCATACTTGTAGCCGTAGACGGCATGTATGGGCTGGCCAACGAATAGCTTTTCGTTGATGAGATCGCCTTCCGGCAGGCTCTCGATCTTCTCCTTCTGCCACGATCCGGTCAAAGTCGTTGTCCAGGAGAAATTCTTTGTCACGATGTTACGGCTGTTGACGGTGAACTCAACACCCTTATTGCCGGTCTTGGCAAGGTTCTGCCAGCTCGAGAGCGTCCATCCCCAGCCGGTCAGTCCGGTCGTGATCGGCATGGCGCGCTTGAAGAGCAGGCCTCTTGTCTTGGTCGTGAAGAAGTCGACCGTACCGTCTATGCGACCGTTGAAGAGGCCGAAGTCGAGTCCGATATTCCAGTTGTAGGATTTCTCCCACCCCAAGCTGGAGCTTCCGTATGTGCCGCTATACTGGACAAAAGGAACGCTCTTGCCGTCGACACTAACACCTGCGGAGCTGTATTGATAGACGTTTGTGGTCGTCGCATAGGCTCCCACGCCGCCGGAGTTGCCCGTGATGCCGGCTCCGACACGCAGTTTGAGATTGTCCAACCAGCCTTTCGTGCCGTCGAGGAACTGCTCGTCGGAGATGCGCCATCCCAATGCGCCGGCGGGGAACGATGCCCATTTGTTCTTGTCGGAGAAGAAGCTGACGCCGTCCCAGCGGTTGGAGAAGGTTGCCAAGTAACGTCCCTTGTAGGAGTAATTGACGCGCACGGCGTAGGACATCTTCTGTGTGCGGGTGTAACCGGAGTTCAACCAGACCGGCGTAGACGAGATCATGCGGTACCACTGCCACGAGTCGACCATCTGATCGTTGCCGCCTCCGAGATACTCTTCATGGGTGTCTTTCTCCCATGAGGTCACGCCGGTGACGCCGATGGAGTGATCCTGAGCAATCGTCGTGTTGTAGGAGAGGATGTTCTCCCACGTGTAGTTGTAGTTATCCACATTGGTCACCGAGGCGTGAGGAGCCTTGGCGTAGGTCGGGAGGGGCGATGTAGCCTGCAGCCCCCAATACTGTCCGAGTCGCGAATGATACAATGTGCCGTTGATCTGTGAACGGAACGTGAGTCCCTTCAGCGGTTCAAGCTCCACGTATCCGATTGCATTCACGTAGCTGCTGCGCGTGTTATTCCCATACTGATAAGGAATATAGTCACCCAGAGGGGTATATTGGTTCTGGATATATTCCGAGTTCAGATTGCCGTCCTCGTTGTAGACTTCTCCGAGCGGCATTGAAGTGAGCGCCGAATTGTAGACACTCTTGTTGCCCGAATTCAGTCTGATGTAGTTGATGTTGGATGTAAAGCCGACCTTGGCCCATGTAAATACCTGCTGGTCAAGGTTCAGACGGAGCGCGTAGCGTTCCTGACTTTCGTTCGAAAGGAGACCGTCTTCCTTCGAGTAAGCAGTTGAAGCGAAGACCTTGGTCTTGTCATTGCCACCCGTAACCGACAGGGAATACTTCTGCGTAGTGGCCGTATTGCCCGAAGCCTCGTTGACCCAGTCGATCCAATTGCCATTGTTATAGGCATCGATATATGCCTGGTTGCCGCCCATGAGGGCCTCGATGTTCTCGGGATAGGCACCGTTCTTGTATTTGTAAGCCTCCCGCATGTAGGTGGTCCATTCACTTCCGGTCATGCCGTGCTTGAAGTTCGGCGATCCGCTCCAGCCGTAGTAGGCATCGAAGTTGACACGTACCTTGCCCGAATGTCCGCGCTTCGTCGTGATGATCACAACGCCGTTGGCACCCGCCGAACCGTAAATGGCCGTTGCGGAAGCATCTTTCAGCACGTCGATGCTCTCAACATCGTTCGGGTTAATCTCATCATAGCTGCCCGGAAGGCCGTCGATGATGAAGAGTGGAGAATTGTCTCCGTAGATCGAACGGTTGCCGCGGAGGACGATGCTGACACCCGAGCCGATCTGGCCGCTGGTCTTCGTGATGTCGAGACCGGCCACCTTGCCCTGCAAAGACTGCATGACGTCGTTCGTAGGATTGATCACAATGTCTTCGTTCTTCATCGTCTGCACCGATCCAGTGAGGTCTTTCTTCTTCACAGTACCATAACCAATGACGACCACATCGTCAAGGCCCTGCACGTCAGGCTTCATTTGGGCTGTTCCGCCATTGGCACCTATCGTCAGCGTCTGATAGCCCATATAGGTCAACTCGAGCTGACTGCGGCCGGCAGGCACCTCAACCGAGTAGTTTCCATCAATGTCCGTGACCGTTCCGCCCACCGTTCCGGGCACTCTGACCGTCACGCCAACCATCGGCTCACCGTTCTCGTCGATGACACGCCCTTTCACAATGCGGCCTTTCTGCTGCTGCACCGCCTGCCCCATTTCAGTCTTCTGACCTTCCGAGGCCATTGCTGGAGCTGCAAAGGACAATACGCATCCTACAGCAAGATACAAGCCACGCGACTTGAATCCGGCATCTGTGAGCAGCTGTCTTCTCATCCAATTAAATTTTAAAGATATCATTCTTATACGTTATTAGGTTTGTTCGTTTCAGAGATAAAGTCCCTGCGGAGCCATCCCGGCCACACTTTGCATACACGGCACACGAAAGATAACGTTCGCGCAAGGATATACCGTCAGTAGCACTTTGCTTATCTTTTGTTGTCGGCAAAATTAAAAATAAAAGAAAGAAAAGACAAATGTTTTAAAAGAAATATTGCTTCGGATTCCGGATTTTAACATTCTCTGGCGAATAAAAGCGGTGATAAGCGCAAAAAGACAAATAAAACCGGCCGTCAAAAGCCACCATTTACGTTTAAAGACCGATTTATGCGGGAATCGATAAGAAAACAAACGAAACTACTTTTTATATCATTCGGACGCCCCCACACACACCTTTCGCATTCCGCCCCCCATCGTCTCCCCTCCTCATCTCATCATTCTCTCATCCGTCATCACCACATCCATCATCCCATCATCACCACAACCCTCATCCGTCATCACCACACCCCTCATCCGTCATCACCACACCCCTCATCCGTCATCATCACACCCCTCATCCCGTCATCACCCCACAAGACAACCCGTAACGCACTATACATCAGCAACTTAAACCATCTGAAAACAACTCAAAGATCCTCCCTCGAAGATAGACCTATCATCCCCTCCGCGCAGAGCTATGCTTTCGGCGCCCGAGAGCTATGCTTTGGCCGGCCAAGAGCTATGCTTTCGGGCGCCGAAAGCATAGCTCTGCGCAGGGCATAAAAATCACCCATCAAAAACAGACGTTAAGTCTATGAATTTCAGACACATAGAGTAAAAACTGCAGATAGCAGCAAAATCGGCCACAGAAAATGGGACAGAAGATAACGGAACATAGGCATTTACCCGGTAAAAGTCTGAAAATGGGATGACAGATGCAAGGTATATGGACAGAAGTCGGTTAGTAAATGGACGCCGGAATGGCAAGATGCAGGCTCTGTCAGTCAGGAACAAAGACGGTGGAGATTCCAGACAAGACCGGTGGAAGGGCAATGCTGAGACGGCGGAGATTCCAGACAGGGCGCGCGGAAAGCTGCGGCGCAGGCTACGGACGACCGAAAGGAGAACAGCAAATGGGCGAAACGGGAACGGAAAACGAAGAAAAGGATCGGGAATGATGATGAGAAAGCGCATAGCATGAAGGGAAAGCCGCACAGCATAAAGGGAAAAAAGTGAGACGGGAAACGCATCTTTTTGCGGTTAAAATTTGCGCTTTTCCGGTCATTTCCCTATCTTTGTCCCTGACGGGAGGCATGCAGGCCGCGGCCGAAAAGTCCATCGGGCGACCGCCTCCGGCGTCATGACGACAAACAAACTACATCCGGTGCCGGGACGACAGTAAAGTCCGGGGTGATCCGGCTTGATCTTTACCAATGACTATCACAAAAACATTCCTACCATGAACAAATTGGTTTCTCTCCTGCTCGTGATGCTCATGCAGAGCCTCCACACCGCCGCACAAACCCGAAAGTCGGGCAACGACATCTTCTTTCATTCATCCCGCGGCGACCTGCGCATCTCGATGGTCGGAGCTGACGCATTCCGCGTGAGCAAGTCGGCTGACAGCCGCATGCCCGAGAACGAACCGTGGATGGTCGAACGCTATGATTTTCCGCAGGTGGACTATACGCTCGCTGACAACGTCATCACCACCTCGCGCCTGCGGATCAGCGTGACGGCAGACCCGTGGCGTATCGAAGTGGCCGACGCGGACGGCCGGACGGTCTATCGCGAGGTGCACGCGATGGTCGGCGACTCGGTCTGCAATGTGGCCGAAATGGCGCCCGACGAGCACTTCTTCGGCCTTGGAGAACGGATGGACGTGCTCGACCAGCGCGGCCAGCGTGTCCACCTGGACGTCGGGTTGGGGCGCGGACCGAAGCCGGCTGTAGGCGGAAAGGACATCCTGCGTGCCAACTACTGCCCCGTGCCGCTGTTGCTGAGCACCCGAGGCTATGCGGTCTTCTTCCACACGGCGGTGCCTAACGACTGGGATATGGGCTGGACGGACGCCGCGCACTATTCGTTCGGCGCACCGGGAGGCGACAACGACTACTACTTCATCTTAGGGCCGGGCTTCGAACAGCTGATCAACCGCTATCAGACGCTGACCGGACGGGCACCGATGATGCCGCGCCCGGCCTACGGACTGCATATCGGATCCTACAGCGGAGGCACGTGGAAGTATGAGCGCAACACGTCGGACACCTACGTGGTCAACCTCATCCGGCGCCTCAGAGACGAGCGGATCCCCTTCGACCTGCTGTGGCTCGATTCGACCTGGCGCAACTTCACCTCCCTCGGCAATGGCGGGTGTTCATTCGAGTTTCAGGATACGTTCCGCGATCCGAAGGCAATGGTCGACTCGGCAACGGCCAACCACGTCAGCCTCTTCGGACTTCACGTGCGCTCACTCATCGACAACGGCCGTCACAACCGCCTGCTCGACGAGGCGCGGCGAAAAGGTTTCACGATCGAGGACGGACGCTCCAACGCCATCATCAACTTCTTTGACGAGCGCGCGACCAACTGGTGGTGGGACCGTGCGGCACGCCGCGTGACCGACATCGGGGTCAAGTTCTTCAAGACCGACGTAGGCAGCGCGCTGCGGTATGACAATCCCACACCTGCCCAGATGGCGCAGCACAACCTCTTCCCCATCGCCTACGCGAAAGCGCCTTTCGTCCGTTTCGCCGCCCTGAACGGCCAGCGCGGCTTCACCCACACGCGTGAGGGCTATGCAGGCATACAGCGTTACCCTTTCATCTGGGCCGGCGACTGGGGGTCGGAGTGGCAATGGTTTGAGCCGGTCATACGCGGCGGACTGAGCATAGGGCTCTCGGGCGTCGGCTACTGGTCGCACTGCATGGGCGGGTTCGAACAGTATTCGCCCTACGACAACGATCTCTACATCCGCTGGATACAGATGGGGATGTTCAGTCCGGTGTCCATCCTCTTCGGCATGGACCATCCGCGCTACCACGCCCCGTGGACTTACGGTCCGGAAGTGCAGCGCATCTTCACCCGTTACGATTCGCTCCGCTACGCGCTTATACCTTATATATATAGTGCCGCTCACGACATGTACGTGAGCGGAAGGCCGCTGATGGCGCCGCTGGTACTCGACTATACCGCCGACGAACGCACCTACCGCATCACCGACCAGTATCTCTTCGGGCGCGGCCTGATGGTCTGTCCCGTCACCACCAAGGGCGCCCTGAGCCGGACGGTCTATTTTCCGGGCGGTCAATGGGTCGACTTCTGGACGGGCGAGCGCATCAGCGGACGCTGCTACAAGTCGTTCCTGACTCCGGCAGACATCATGCCCATCTTCATCAGACAGGGCGCCATCATCCCTCAGCAGGATGCCATGCAGTATGTCGACGAGCGTCCCGTCAGCGTCATCCGACTGCTCATCTACCCCTCTGCACAGTCTTCCTGCCGGCTGTATGAGGACGACGGCCGTTCCATGGACTATCAGCAGGGAGGCTATGCGGAGTCGCTGATCGAGAGCCGGATGACGGACGGACGGTGGTCACTGCGCATCAACCGTCCCGAGGGCAGGTTCAAGCCGTCGACGCACACCTACGAAGTGACCGTCTACCTGGACCATCGCCCAGGCCGGGTGAGCGTCAACGGCCGGCCGTTGGACGAGGGCAGCGAGGGCTGGACCTACGACAGCCGGCTCCGGAGGGCAACGCTCCGCACCGGACTGACCAACAACGAAACAATCAACGTGGAGGTTTTACCATGAACTATAATAAGAAAAATGAATATGGTTAACGAACTTTAGCAATTCAAACCATTCCTTGAGGGCTGCTCGCCCTCAAACTCCTCGGTGTTTTCAGGTATTAGATTTTATCCTTTACCGATTTCCGAGGATGCGGG
>JALFRV010000039.1 GCA_022778905.1 Prevotella sp.
GGCGGCCAAGAGCTATGCTTTCGGCAGACCGCAAGACAGCTCTGTCTGGCGCGCATCAAATATCCCTGCAAAACGAAAAGACAAAACACTGATCTCATGAAAAAACAATTGATTCTCTTCCTGGCATGTTCAAGCCTCACGATGCAGGCACAAACCGATCAGGAAGTGCGCTCGACCATGAAGCGGGCCACCCGTTACATGATGGATGTCGTGTCCTATCGGGGCGGTTTCGTATGGAACTATCTGCCCGACCTCTCCCGGCAGTGGGGCGAACTCGAGGCACGCCGCACCATGATATGGATGCAGGCGCCGGGCACGCCGGATGTCGGACAGCTCATGCTCGATGCCTACCACGCCACCCGGGATGCGTATTACTACGACTGTGCCTGCCGTATAGCCTCCGCACTGATGAGCGCCCAGCTGCCTTGCGGTGGCTGGAACTACATGTACAACTTTGCGCCGGAAGACTCAACCCGCTACTGGTACAGCACCATCGGACGCCAGGCCTGGCGCCTGGAGGAGTTTCAGCACTACTATGGCAATGCCACTTTCGACGACGAAGCGAGCATGCACAGCGCCAACTTCCTCCTTCGCCTCTATTTGGAGAAGCAGGATCCGAAGGTCTATGAAGGTCTCCGGAAGGCCATCCGCTTCGTTCTCCAAAGCCAGTATGCCAACGGCGGCTGGCCCCAACGCTATCCGATCATGACCGATCACCCGTTCCGCGGCCTGCCGGACTATACGCCTTTCGTGACCATCAACGACGACGTGCTACCCGCCAACATTGATTTCCTGCTGCGATGCTATTCGTCACTCGGCATGAAAGAAGTGGTCGACCCTGTCAAGAGGGCCATGGACCTCTCCCTGAGGCTGCAATACAAGCCCCCCCTGGCAGGCTGGACGGACCAGTATACGCCCGATGACCTGCAGCCGGCCCATGCACGTTCCTACGAGCCACGGGCCATCAACACCGGCACCACCGCACGTATGATCGACGAGATGATACGCTATTACCGCCTCACAGGTGACCGTAAGTTCATCGAGGGCATTCCTGCAGCCATCCGATTCATCGAGGATCAGCGCCTCCCGGACAGCGTCGTGGCGCTCAGCAAAGCCAAGCCGCGCGTCGAGGGCGATATTCTGGTGGCCCGATTCATCAATCCCGACACCCGCAAACCGATGTATGTCCATCGCCATGGGTCCAATGTGCAGAACGGAGCGTATTACATAGACGGCGACATACGCAACACCATCGCCCACTACTCGTCCATGACGGTCATCAATACGAAGCGTCTGCGTGCCGCGTATGATGCCGCCCTGCGCCTCAACCAGAAAGACTTGCAGCGCAACAGTCCGTTCCTGACAGGCTCGGTGGCACCGCTTCCCGAGTTCTATTACCAGCGGAGCAGCTTCCAGAACCGTCATTTCCCGACGCAGAAGACGGCTGCCGACGTTATCGCTTCATTGACTCCCGAAGGCTACTGGCTCTCCACGCTCTCCCAGATATCCAATCCCTGGAAGCCGATACCCAAGTCTGTGAAGGCCGGAAGCGACGACCGGACCTATGCCACCACCTTTGTGGGCGACGAATATGACACCTCTCCCTTCACCAACACATCGGTCCGGGGCATCTCCACCAATGAGTTCATCCGCAATATGTCGGTACTTATCCAGTCCTTACGCGATGTCAGCCAGACCCGCTCGGGACTTTCGCCAGAGCTGTTTGACGATATCGTCGCCGGCAAACCGGTCAAGCTCTACACGCTGACCAATGCCAACGGCATGGAAGCCTGCATCACCAACTATGGCGCAAGGCTCGTCTCGCTGCTCGTGCCCGACCGTTCGGGAAAACTGCAGGATGTCGTTCTCGGCTTCAACAACATCACCGACTACCACCAGCAGAAGCAAAACTTCGGCTCAACCGTAGGCCGTTACGCCGGCAGACTGACCCTTGGCGGCCAGGTGATCTCGCATGGCGGCTATCCGGGATTCGCAGATCTCGTCTGGAAAGTGACCGAACAGCACCCCAATTCCCTGCAACTTCAACTGCTTTCACCTGACGGAGACAACGGCTTCAAGGGTAATCTGACGGCGACGGTGACCTACTCCCTGACCGACGAAAACGAACTGAGCATCACCTATTCCGCCACATCCGACCAGCCCACAGACATCAACCTCACCAACCATTCGTTCTTTAATCTCTCGGGAGATGCCCGCAACACGGTGCTCAACGAGACGCTCCTTGTCAACGGGAAACAGATTGCGGAATACACGCCGGACAAGAACATGACCGGCAGATTTGTCAATGTGAAGGGCACGCCGTTTGACTTTACCGTTGCCAAACCGATCGGACGGGACATCGACGCGGATCATCCGCAACTCAAGGTGACCAACGGTTACGACCACTCCTTCCGTCTCTCCACCAAAGGCGACATCCGAAAAGAAGCCGCGAAAATCAGCGATCCGGTCAGCGGAATCGTCATGCGGGTCTTCACCACGCAGCCCGCGTTGCTCATATATACCGGCAACGGACTCAACGGAACGCAGGTCGGCAAGAACGGCATCGCCTATCAGCGCCGCACAGGCATATGCTTCGAGACCGTCCATTTTGCCGACAGCCCGGCACACAGGAACTTTCCGCCGACGACACTGGAGCCCGGCGACACCTTCAGATCACAGACAATCTTTAAGTTCTCTGCAATTAAATAAAATAGACTTAAAATGTTTTGCGGTCTTGGACAGATGTCTTATCTTTGCCGCTGATGAAAAGATCGATTCTGACAATTGCCGCTTTGCTGCTCTGCCTGATGCTTCCGGCTCAGGAGCAAGCACCCGACACGCTGGCCGCACGGATACCGACGCCATGGTACTACTATGGTCCGTGGCTGCACAAGGGGCTGAACGTGTCGCTCGACCTGTCGGTTTTCGCCTCCTTCGGGCACAACGTACCCCATCGGGGAGGCTTCTCCCAGAACCTCAGTGCCACCTACCTCACGCCCCTCAGCAAGGATAACCGGCTCTGGATGGCGGCAGGAGGCTATGTCAACAACACCACCTGGGGCGGCGACTCCTATCGTGACGGCGGTCTGTATGCCATGATCGGCTACAAGTTCAACGACCGGTGGGAAGCCTATGTCTATGGTCAGAAGTCAGTTGCCAACAACTATGGCTCACTCTATAACCGCTACTGGGGCTACGGCCCTTATCTTTCGGGCATGGCACCGATGATGGGAAGGCCCCTCGGATATGGCATGGGGGCGGCCGGAGCGGATGTGATCGGGGCGGCTGTAAAATACAACTTCAACCCCAGCTTCTCCATCCAGGTCAGCGTGGAAGGGGTATGGCCACAGAACGGAAGACGCGAATTCTTCGACCATCACGACAATCCGGTGATCAAGGAGTAACGCTTCTGACAATATACAGCCGCCAAGAGTGCATCCAACACAATGTACCCGGTGATCAGGGAGCAATGGTTTTGACTATATGAGACAATGGGCTGAAAGGACCGTCACGATCCTTTCAGCCCATCATCGTTATGGGATGGCCGGTCGGGCAGCGCCTAACGGACTGACTTCAGCCTTAAACTGTTGAGCACGACGCTCACACTCGAGAAGGCCATCAGCGCGCTCGCCCACATCGGCGTGATCTGAAAGTCGATGCCGAAGAGATGGAGGGCACCTGCCGCAAGCGGTATGCAGACGATGTTGTAGATGAATGCCCAGAAGAGATTTTCACCGATCATGCGCACCGTACGCCTGCTCAGGCGGATGGCCTCGGGCACTTTGCGCAGGTCATCGCCCATCAGCGTGATCTGCGAAACATCCATGGCCACATCGGTCCCCTGACCGATGGCGATGCTGACATCGGCCAGTGCGAGTGCCTGCGTGTCGTTGATGCCGTCGCCGATCATGGCTACGGTCTTCCCTTCCGACTGCAGCCGGCGCACCATCGCTTCCTTGTCGGCAGGCAGCACCTTGCTTCTGTAATGCCTGATGCCGGCTTTCCCGGCCCAGTGAGCAGCCGCTTCCTCCTTGTCCCCGCTCATCATATAGACCTCGATGCCATGCTTCTGCAGCTCCTCCATGGCTTCCCGGGCATGGGGCTTCAGCGTTTCGCGCGCTTCGAGCGGCAGGTCATCGGCCTTCGTGAAGTCAATCTGCTGATTCGGAACGGTCAGTGTGCCGGTCTTGTCAGTGACCAACGCGTCGACCTTACGCAGACTCTCCAAGGCCGTGGCATCCTTGATGAGGATGTTATGCTGTGCGGCTTTGCCGATCCCCACCATCAAGGCGGTCGGCGTGGCGAGTCCCATGGCGCACGGACAGGCGATGACCAGCACGGCCACGGCAGACAGGATGGCCTGCGGCAGGGCTGCTTGGCCGCCGGTCAACCACCAGAGCAGAAACGTCAGAAGGGCTATACCGGCCACGATGGGAACAAATACGCCGGCCACGCGATCCATGATCCGCTGCACCGGAGCCTTGCTGCCCTGCGCCTCCTGCACCATTCTGACGATGTGGGCGAGAGCTGTTTCCTCCCCGATCTGACGTGCCCGCATGCGGAACTTGCCCTGGTTGGGGATCGTTCCGGCCAACACTTGAGATCCCTTCCGCTTCTCGACGGGTGTCGGTTCGCCCGTGATCATACTTTCATCCACATAGGCAGCGTCGGCCGTCATGAAGCTCTCGGCCGAGATCACCTCACCGTCGACAGGCACTTTCTCACCCGGACGGACTTCTAAAACAT
>JALFRV010000054.1 GCA_022778905.1 Prevotella sp.
AACTTAGTCGGATTCAAATAATGGGTGTTCCGGCACGTCCTTTCGGGTCGGCCGGACGATCGCTTTGACATGATCTACGTGCATTGGCTCATCCTCGTGCTGTATACTGTTGCTGTCGTGGCGGCAATCCTTACGGTGCTCATGGACAACCGCCAGCCGGCCAAGACGATGGCCTGGGTGCTGGTGTTGTCCTTCTTGCCGTTGGTCGGAATCGTCCTCTACTTCTTTTTCGGGCAGAATACGCGCAAGCAGCGCATGATCAGTCAGCGCAGCTTGGACCAGCTCACGAAGCGGAGCATGCTCGGTTTCGCCGAGCAGAAGAATCTCCGGCTGCCCGACTCACACCGCTCCCTGATACGCCTCTTTGCCAATCAGAACTGGGCATTGCCGTTCAAAGACAACGAGACGGATATCTTCACGCAGGGCGACGACTTCTTTCTCGCGCTCCTGAAGGATATCGGAACCGCCCGCCATCACATTCATTTAGATACGTACATCATCGCCGATGACCCGCTCGGAAACCTCATTGCCGACGCTCTGATCGACAAGGCGAAGGAGGGAGTGGAGGTCCGCGTGATCTACGACGATGTGGGATGCTGGAACGTGAGCAACCGTTTCTTCGAGCGGATGCGCGAGGCCGGCATCGACGTACATTCCTTCATGCCCGTCAAGTTTCCTGCTTTCACCAGCAAAGTCAACTACCGCAACCATCGCAAACTGTGTGTCATCGACGGCAAGGTGGGTTTTGTCGGCGGGATGAACATCGCTGTCCGTTACATCAAAGGAACCTCCCGCCAGCCCTGGAGGGACACGCATCTGCGGATAAAGGGCGGTGCCGTCTACGCCATCCAGCGCGCCTTCTTGGTCGATTGGTATTTTGTCGACCGCACGCTGATCACCGATCGGCAGTACTATCCGCCCCTCGACGCGCCCCTGAGCAATAATTGCATCGCCCAGGTGGTCACAAGCAGCCCCATCTCACCATGGCCGGACATCATGCAGGGCTATGTCCGCATCCTGTTGGAAGCCAAGCGTTACGTCTACATGGAATCCCCTTACTTTCTCCCGACGGAGCCTATTCTCTTTGCGATGCGCACGGCCGCGCTGGCCGGAGTGGACGTCAGGCTGATGGTTCCGATGCATACGGATGCGAAATTAGTGGAATGGGCATCACGCTCCTATATGATGGAGGTGGTCGAGGCGGGCGTCAAGGTCTATCTGTATAAGGCCGGTTTCAATCACTCCAAGCTGCTTGTGTCCGACGACACGCTGTGTACGTGCGGCTCGACGAACGTGGATTTCCGCAGCTTTGAGAACAACTTCGAGTCGAATATCTTCTTCTACGATGAGGCGATGGCATTGCGCGTGAAACGCGTATTCATGGAAGACCAGCGCCAGTCGGTGCTGATTGATCAGCTGAAGGATATCACCCACCGTCCGTTCCTGACCCGATTGTGGGAGTCGGTCATCCGTCTCGTCTCGCCGTTGCTGTGAGGAACGGGGAGTTCGGCAGTGGAGTTGCGGGCGTTCAAGGAGTCAATGAGGGGAGTTTGAGGCGGTCATGGAGGGCGTCAAGGCCTGAAGAGGGAGAAGTTGACGCTGCCGTAGGCACGGTGATCCACGAAGTGCGGATCGGCCGAAAAGTCATGCTGCTTCCCGTGTTCGAATACCATGATGCCGTCGTCGGCCAGCAGCTGATGCTCGAAAACGCGTCCGGGGATGCTCGGGAGATCCGGTAAGGCATAGGGAGGATCGGCAAATATGAAGTCGAAACGCTGATGACAGCTTTTCAGGAAGCGGAATACGTCGCCGCGGATCAGCAGGTGCTGACCGTCCGGCACATTCAGCTTGTCCACGCACTGACGGATGAAACGCGCGTGATCTCTGTCGGCTTCGACGCTCACGACGGTCTTGCAGCCGCGCGAAAGCAGTTCCAGCGAGATGCTGCCTGTGCCTGCAAACAGGTCGAGTGCAGTGCTCCCTTCAAGGTCTGTGTAGCCATTGAGCACGTTGAAGATATTCTCCTTGGCAAAGTCGGTTGTCGGACGGGCCTTGAAGGTGCGTGGTATGTCGAAGTGGCGGCCTTTGTATTGACCGGTGATAATTCTCATCTTCCTTTTATAAACAATGTGATCAGATCATACGGAATGCCCTTGATCTCCGTGATCGGCGCTCTGTTGAAGTCGGCCGAGGGGCTGATGACGTAGACTTTCATGATGAATCGGTGGAGCGCTTCCATCAGCCAGTCCTTGTCGGGGATGTTTCCGACGAGATGGAGCTCGTCCTTTTCGGCATCCATCATCAGCTGCTTCCAGACGGAGAGCAGGAAATAGACGGCGTCGCGCGAATGGGCCGCCTCAAACGAATTGCAGAACTTGAAGCGGTTCTTGTCAAAGCTGAAGATGTCGACCTTGTCATCATGGAAGTACGCATACTGCTTCCGCCGCACGCCGGTGAAGCTTCTCTGGTGCAGATGGCTCCATATCGGCTGCATGAGTGGGATGAACCGCACGTCGGGAAAATGGTCGTCGATGACGAGTTTCAGGTCTTTGTTGATCGCATAGACGGCCACCGCGTTCGCGTGGGGCAGGGTGTTGCTGAGGATGACGGATCCTGCCGTGGCGGGGAAGCTGTGCAGATAGAGCGTCTCACGGGTCTCCTCGCTGTATTCCTCGACGGGAATGAGCAGCACGGGCGCATCGATCAGGATCTGCGCACGCTCGAAGTTGCGGGCCAGCAGTTCTGATGTCCTGAAGGCTTCACGGAGGTTTGCGGCCATCGAAATGCCGCTCTTGACCGTATAGGGTTCAAAGATGACTTGGTCGGCAGCCACTCGGTCGATGGCCGTAAATGACAGATTGTTGCGGCTGATGCGCAGGGTGACCCTCGGTCGTTTGATGATCGCGCTATTCCCAGTTGCCTTCATTGTTATTCGGTGTTGTGATATCTCCTATCCGCAAGCCCGGGAACGCCCCCGACTCGTTTGCTTCCTGGATGAGATTGCTGACGGCATTCTCGTCCATACCTTTCAGGTAGTCGTGGTATCCGGCGCTGCACTCCATGAGCGGGATCTCTCTTCCCGACTTCAGCAGTTGCACGGAGGTGTTCAGCTCGAACCGTTTGCCGTCCGCGAAAGGGATGTATTGCAGCGAGTCGGCAAGATATCCGCCCTTGACGAGCGTCGCGAAGCTGTTGCTGTAGGTTCCCGTGCGCTTTCTGAAAGCCTCTTCCGCGGCCCGGATACGGACGAGTCGCTGCTTGACGGCCGTCTCCCGCTGCTCGCGGACGGTCTGGAAGCGGATCGTTCCGTAGACGCTCAGGAAGGCGAGTACAGCCAACACCACCGTGCAAAGGGTCAGGATGGAATTATTCGATACTTTCATTGCCGTTATCGGAATTAAATTTCTAACTTTGCAGATACAAAGATACGAAATACTTTCTTAATAACAATGATAGTTGATGAATTAACTGATCAAATCAAGCATCAATTCTCTTTCGACCCTTCCGACGAGCAGCGCGAGGCCATGACGACTTTCGCGCAGTTCCTGTTAGACCGCCATGACTTTTCCGTGATGGTGCTCAGTGGCAGTGCCGGCACGGGTAAGACGAGTCTGGCCGGTGCCTTTGTCCGGACCATGAAGGCGCTCCGGCAGCGCGTGGTGTTGCTCGCACCGACGGGACGGGCCGCGAAAGTATTCTCCTTGAACAGCGGCCACGCCGCCTATACCATCCATCGGCGCATCTATCGCGAGCGCGCTTATGCCGGCATAGACGGCATCTTCAATCTCAACAACAATCTCAGCACCGACACGCTCTTCATGGTCGACGAGGCTTCGATGATCGCCAACGGCGGCCAGACAGAGTCTTCCTTCGGCAGCGGACGGCTTCTCGACGATCTCATCCGGTTTGTCTACGGCGGCCGCAACTGTCGTCTGCTCCTCATAGGCGACGCTGCGCAGCTCCCGCCCGTAGGCGAAGAGGCTTCCCCGGCATTGCAGTCGGACGTGCTCCGGGGCTATGGGCTTCGCGTCTACCGTGCCGATCTGCGCCACGTCCTGCGTCAGAGCCGGCACAGCGGCATCCTTTTCAATGCCACGCGCATCCGCAACGGCATCACGCGGGATGGACAGACAGGCCTGCCGCAGATCCGGTTCCGGGGCTTTGCCGACATCTGCATGGTGCCCGGAGACGAATTGATCGAGTCGCT
>JALFRV010000062.1 GCA_022778905.1 Prevotella sp.
TGTATATACAGTACATCGAAAACTTGGTACGTTCGGCCATCGCGCCCGATACGATCGTGGCACTCGTGGCACAGAAGACCGTCTCGAAGATGAGAAAACCCTCAGTCGGAAGACCCGTCCCACTCTTGAAGAAAGACAGATCGCCGAAATTGGGCATGCCGATGAAGCCCTGACCGTCAGAGCCGAACATGAAACCGAAACCGACAAACCAGAACAGCAACGAGCCGATCATGAAGTCGACAAAGTTCTTGAACAGAATGTTGGCCGTATTCTTACTGCGCGTGAAACCGGCCTCGCAGAGGGCGAAACCTGGCTGCATGAAAAACACCAGCATGGCTGCCAAAAGCATCCATACCGTATCAATGGATATTCCTAAATCATGTGTTGTCATCTCTCTTACAATTTAATGTGTGTCTTGACAGGCGGCTTTCTCTCTATTTTTCCTGCTCTGCGTTGTACAGCGCGATGTCTCCCCGCTCGCCCGTGCGGATGCGGACGGTGTCCTCAACGGGTATGACGAAGATCCTTCCGTCACCGATCTCACCGGTCCGGGCGGCGTTCTCAATCGCAGAGATCGTACGCTCGACATTCTTGTCTCTTACAACAATGTTCAGCAGCATGCGCTCAATGCTGCTCGTGTCATACAGGACGCCGCGGTACATGCGTGCCTGCCGCATCTTCCCCTCACCTCTCACCTCATAATAGGAGAACCATTCGATGTCGGCGGCAAGCAACGCTTCCTTCACGTCATCAAACCTCGTCTTGCGAATAATTGCTTCAATCTTCTTCATTGTTACCTCATTTAATTAATTAATACCAGACATATGCCATTTTGCAATATTACGTTTGCAAAATTAAAACATTATGTCATCAAAACAAAGAATATAATTACGTTTTGATAACAAATATTTTTTTGACATTCCAAATTGCTCATATCAAACTCATATATCTTGCAATTTGGAAGGCAAAAATGCAAAAATGCTTTCAAATTATAATTTGAATGAAAATACAATATAATTTTGTTACAAACCTGTTGGATATGTTGTCAAAACGCTGTAAATTTGCAGTCGATAAGAAATAAAGCTGCAAAGACAGCGTTTCAAGGTAAGAAAGAATGGCCAACGAGATACACTTCACCAAGATGCACGGGGCAGGCAACGACTACATATATGTCAACACCTTATTATATAATGTACCCGATCCGGCTAAAGCCAGCATCAGATGGAGCCGCCCACACTACGGGATCGGCAGCGATGGGTTAGTGCTCATCGGACCGGCAGGCATCAACAGCGGTGCCGATTATTCCATGCGCATCTTCAATGCCGACGGGTCGGAAGCCTTGATGTGCGGAAACGCAAGCCGCTGCGTAGGCAAGTATCTCTACGAAAACGGCATGACCGACAAGACGGAAATCCTTCTTGAGACACTCTCGGGCGTCAAGACACTGATCCTCAGGACTGCCGGCGGAAAGGTGGAAGCCGTCTCCGTCGACATGTCAGAGCCCAGATTGGCCGACCCCATGCAGTTTGCGGGCCACACGCCAGAATCCGCCGTCGCGCTCGGAGACGGATTCTTCGTCTCCATGGGCAACCCTCACTACGTACTGTTCGTGGACGATGTCGAACACATGGATATCGCGAGCTATGGCCGGAAGTTGGAGTTTGACCCCGCCTTTCCACAGCGCTGCAACATCGAGTTCGCGCAAGTGGTCGGCACGGACAGGATCAGAGCCAGAGTCTGGGAACGCGGGAGCGGCATCACCATGGCATGCGGGACCGGTGCTTGCGCCACAGCCGTCGCAGCCGCATCAACCGGCAGGACCGGCCGGAAGTGCCAGGTCGACATGGATGGAGGCACGCTCGGCGTCGACTGGAACACGCAGAGCGGACACGTCTTTCTGTCCGGGCCGGCCGAATTCGTATTCGAAGGCGAGATCAGTCTTGACGTGGATGACACGATGACGGATGAGGAGACAGGGCCGTCCACGCCCCCTGACAGCCTTTCGGCATCCGTCTTGGCATAACACCAGCAACATCCCCTCATCCCAAAATCAAACAATCAGTAAGACAAATATGGCATTAGTCAACGAGCATTTCCTCAAATTAACCGAGAATTATCTGTTTGCGGACATCGCAAAAAGGGTGAACGCATTCAAGGTATCTCACCCCAAGCAACGCGTGATCAGTCTTGGGATCGGCGATGTGACACAGCCTTTGTGCCCCGCAGTGATTGAGGCCATGCACAAGGCTGTGGACGAGATGGGCGTGAAGGCATCGTTCAGAGGTTACGGACCGGAGCGGGGCTACGACTTCCTGCGTGAAGCAATCCTGAAAAACGATTTCCTTCCACGCGGCATTCATCTGAGCAGCAACGAAATCTTCATCAATGACGGAGCCAAAAGCGACACCGGCAACATCCAGGAAATTGTCAGATGGGACAACAGCATCGGCGTTACGGACCCCATATATCCCGTCTATATCGACTCCAATGCAATGATCGGCAGGGCCGGCATACATGAAGGAGGCAGGTGGAGCAATGTCACTTACTTCGCCTGCACGGCAGAGAACAACTTCATCCCGCAGCTCCCCGACCACCGCGTAGACATGATCTACCTCTGCTATCCGAATAACCCGACAGGCACGGTTTTGCCAAAAGAAGAACTCCGGAAGTGGGTTAACTTTGCCCTGCACAATGACGCCATCATCTTCTATGATGCCGCTTACGAGGCCTATATACAGGATGAGTCCATCCCCCACTCGATCTATGAGATCAAGGGAGCACGCAAATGCGCCATCGAATTCCATAGCTATTCGAAGACTGCAGGATTCACAGGCGTCCGCTGCGGATACACCGTGATCCCCGAAGACCTTACAGCCATGACACTCGACGGCAAGCATCGCGTCCACCTCAATCATATTTGGGACCGCCGGCAGTCGACGAAATTCAACGGCACAAGCTACATCAGCCAGCGCGCCGCAGAAGCTATCTACACGCCGGAAGGGCGCCGGCAGACCCAGGAAAACATCGACTATTACATGGGCAACGCACGGCTGATGACCGAAGCGCTCACCCGTTTGGGATTCAAAGTATACGGCGGCGTCAACGCCCCCTATCTTTGGGTGAAGACGCCCAATGGACAAGACAGCTGGAAATTCTTCGAACAGCTGCTCTATGGGGCCGCCGTGGTCTGCACACCAGGGTCTGGTTTCGGTCCGAGTGGTGAGGGTTACTTCCGCCTCACGGCCTTCGGCGAGCGCGAGAACTGCCGTGAAGCGATGCATCGCATTGCCGATTGGATGGCCGGAAGAACGGAGTGAACCGACAAGAACGATTTTCCGGCTCGGCCGGAAGCGCAATATTGAAAAATGTGAGAGAGAGAACTGAAACGCGAAACGGATGCTGCGGGTTACCCGGATGAGTCCTTTGCCCGGGCCCTTCCATCCGTTCGTTTAAAAGGCATTTAACGACTAAAGCACAAAGCATATGACTAATTTGAGATTTGAAGTTGTAGCAGAGGCATTCAGAAAGAAGCCCCTTGAAGTGATGACACCGATGGAACGTCCGTCGGAGTACTTCGGCAAGTATGTCTTCAACCGTCAGAAGATGTACAAGTACTTACCTACCTATGTCTATGACAAGCTCATTGACGTGATCGACAATGGCGCCTATCTCGACCGTTCCATAGCTGACGCGGTGGCAAAGGGCATGAAACAGTGGGCCGAAGAGAACGGAGCCACCCACTACACACACTGGTTCCAGCCGCTGACCGAGGGCACCGCAGAGAAGCATGACGCCTTCATCGAGCACGACGGCAAAGGTGGGATGATCGAAGAGTTCTCCGGCAAGCTGCTCGTTCAGCAGGAACCTGATGCTTCGAGCTTCCCTTCAGGCGGCATCCGCAATACATTCGAGGCCCGCGGATACTCGGCCTGGGACCCTACATCACCTGTTTTCATCATCGATGACACACTCTGTATCCCAACCATATTTATTTCCTACACCGGCGAGTCGCTTGATTACAAGGCACCGCTGCTCCGTTCGCTCCACGCACTGAGCGTTGCTGCGACCGACGTAGCGCATTATTTCTATCCCGAGGTGAAGAAAGTGACCTCCAATCTTGGATGGGAACAGGAATACTTCCTGGTCGACGAGAGCCTCTATGCGGCCCGTCCGGACCTCATGCTCACAGGCCGCACGCTGATGGGACACGACTCGGCGAAGAACCAGCAGATGGAGGACCACTACTTCGGAACGATCCCCGAGCGCGTCCAGGCATTCATGAAGGACTTGGAGATCCAGGCCCTGGAACTCGGAGTGCCGTGCAAGACACGCCACAATGAGGTCGCTCCGAACCAGTTCGAGCTTGCTCCGATCTTCGAGGAGTGCAATCTTGCCGTTGACCATAACATGCTCTTGATGCAGCTGATGAAGAAAGTGGCGCGCAAGCACGGCTTTCAGGTGCTGCTGCATGAGAAACCTTTCGACGGCATAAACGGCTCGGGCAAGCACAACAACTGGTCTCTGTCGGCTGATAACGGCGTGCTGCTTCACGGACCAGGCAAGACTCCGAACGACAACCTGCGCTTCGTGGTCTTCATCGTGGAGACTCTGATGGCCGTATTCCGCCACAACGGACTGCTCAAGGCAAGCATCATGACGGCCTCCAACGCCCATCGCTTAGGGGCCAACGAGGCTCCTCCAGCCATCATCTCATCTTTCCTCGGCAAGCAGCTGAGCGATCTGCTTGACCATATTGTCAAGGCCGACAAGGACGAACTGTTCAACATGGTGGGCAAGCAGGGCATGAAGCTCGACATTCCCGAGATCCCCGAACTGCTCATTGACAACACGGACCGCAACCGCACCAGTCCTTTCGCTTTCACGGGCAACCGATTCGAATTCCGCGCCGTAGGCTCCGAAGCCAACTGTGCAGCAGCGCTGATCGTGCTCAACACGGCAGTTGCCGAGGCCCTGACCAACTTCAAGCAGCGCGTCGAGGCGCTCATCGCCAAGGGAGAAGACCAGACCAGTGCCATCCTTGATGTCGTTCGCGAGGACATCAAGACCTGCTCGCCCATCCACTTCGACGGAAACGGCTACTCGGACGAGTGGGTCGCCGAAGCCAAAGAGCGCGGTCTCGACTGCGAGAACTCATGTCCGGTCACCTATGACCGTTATCTCGACAAGGAGAGTGTGGACATGTTCGAAGCCATGAACGTCATGCACGCCAACGAATTGGAGGCACGCAACGAGGTGAAATGGGACACTTACACCAAGAAGATACAGATTGAGGCGCGCGTCATGGGCGATCTGTCGATGAATCACATCATCCCTGTCTGCACCCATTATCAAAGCCAGTTAGCCAAGAACGTGCAGAACATGTACGAGATCTTCAGCGAAAGCGAGGCCGCAAGCCTCACTGCGCGCAACAAGAAGATCATCAAGGAGATCGCAGAGCGCACACAGTCGATCGAGACGGGTGTCGAAGAGCTGATCAACGCACGCAAGGTGGCCAACAAGATCGAGTCCTCACGCGAACGCGCAGTGGCCTATCACGACATCATCGAACCGAAGATGAGCGAGATTCGCTATCAGATTGACAAGCTCGAACTGATCGTCAGCGACGAGCTGTGGACACTTCCGAAATATCGCGAGTTACTATTCATACGATAATCACAGCAGATTCGGACATGGCATGCGTCATGTCCGACCAACTCACAAGCGGAGCATCTTCACCCGAGGATGCTCCGATTTTCGTTTCGGCCCAATGCTTCGCCGCAGGCGGGGGAAACAGGCGGACGAGGACCAGATTTCGTGCGCCCCGACCGAAATCTACCGATACTGACCAAAGAAAAAACAGATAGAGCACCCGTTTCTTGCCGATTCTCCTTACTTTTGCAATCCGTGGAGACTATACAGTGGGCCTGCCCGGACGACTCGCGGCCAATCTGACTGCAGCGTATGCCTGCGAAGCGGCAGCCGAAGCTATGCTCCCGATGGATGGAAAAAATGCTCCCGACGGGAAACAGGCAGCGCGGATAGCGACAAAAAAATGATTCTGCGCTAAAAATACTTGCCCCGCTCATTCGTTATTACTATAAAAACAAACCCAATAACATGAAAACTTTCAAACACCTTTGCACCATTCTGCTGGCCTCAACCGGCCTCGCACTCCATGCACAGCCTGCCCCGCAGGCCTTCAGGAGCGATCCGCAGATCGAAGAGAAGATTGAGCGGACGCTACGGAAAATGACTCTCGAAGAGAAGATCGGACAGATGACGGAGCTCACGATCGAAGCGATCCAGGACAAGAAGGTCAAAGACCGGTTCGCCATCAGCGAACCCTTGCTCGACAGTGTCATCACGAAGTACAAGGTGGGATCCATCCTCAATGTCCCAGGAGGAGTCGCACAGCCCCGGCAGGTGTGGCAGGAAGTGATCGCGAAGATACAGCGCAAGTCGCTCAAAGGGCTGGGCATCCCCTGCGTCTACGGTGTCGACCAGATCCACGGCACCACCTACACACTCGACGGAACGCTCTTTCCGCAGGGCGTAAACATGGGCGCGACCTTCAACCGACGTCTTGTGCACGACGCGTCAGCCGTCTCAGCCTACGAGACGAGGGCCGCGAGCATCCCCTGGGTCTATGCGCCGGTGCTCGACTTAGGCCGCGACCCGAGGTGGCCGCGCATGTGGGAGAACTTCGGCGAAGACTGTTATCTCAACGCCGAAATGGGCCGCGAGAGCGTGCTCGGATTCCAAGGCAACGACCCGAACCATATCGGCCCAAAGAACGTAGGGGCCTGCCTGAAGCACTTCATGGGCTACGGCGTGCCCGCAAGCGGCAAGGACCGCACACCCTCCCACATCTCCCAGCAGGAGATGAGGGAGAAGCACTTCGCCCCATTCCTTGAATCCATACGCAACGGACATGCCCTCAGCGTCATGGTCAACTCGCAGAGCAACAGCGGCATGCCGCTCCACGCCAACGCGGAATATCTCACCGGATGGCTCAAGAACGAGCTCGGATGGGACGGCATGATCGTCACCGACTGGGCGGACATCAACAATCTGTGGAAGCGGGACCACATCGCCAAGGACAAGAAGGACGCCATCCGCATCGCAATCAATGCAGGTATCGACATGTCAATGGATCCCTACGACTGGGACTTCTGTCCTTTGCTCCAGCAGCTGGTCACGGAAGGCAAGGTCTCCATGCAGCGCATCGACGACGCATGCCGCCGGGTGCTGCGGCTGAAATACCGGCTGAACCTCTTCGATCAACCCTACGGCAACTGGAAAGACTACCCCGAGTGCGGCAGCAAACGGCACACGGACTTGGCATTGGAGGCAGCCGGACAGTCGATGGTGCTGCTCAAGAACAAGGACGGCATCCTTCCGCTCGCCCCAGGCAAGCGCATCCTCGTCACCGGACCCAACAGCAACTCGCTCCGTTCGCTCAATGGCGGCTGGACAACGACATGGCAAGGCAAGGACACAGACCGCTTCTACGCCGAGCGGATGACCATCCTCGAGGCCTTCCGGCAGCGTTTCGGCGCGGCAATCGTGGTCTATGAGCCGGGCGTCAGCTACAACGAGGACGGCAAGTGGCATGAAGAGCAAAAGCCGGAGATCGAAAAAGCGGTCAGCGCAGCAGCCTCCTGCGACGTCATCGTGGCCTGCATCGGCGAGAACTCCTATTGTGAGACGCCGGGAAACCTTGATGATCTCGCACTCTCAGCCAACCAACGCAACTTGGTCAAGGCCTTGTCGAAGACGGGCAAGCCAATCATCCTCATCCTCAATCAGGGCCGTCCGCGCCTCATCAATGACATCGAGCCGCTCTCAAAGGCTGTGATCAACGCCATGCTGCCCGGCAATTACGGCGGCGAAGCACTCGCCCGATTGGTCAGCGGCGATGCCAACTTCAGCGGAAAGCAGCCTTTCACCTATCCAAAACATCCGGCTTCGCTGACCAACTATGACTATAAACCCTGCGAACAGGTCGAGACCATGAGCGGCGTCTATGACTACAACGCCGTGGTAAGCGTGCAGTGGGCCTTCGGATACGGCCTTAGCTACACCTCGTTCAGATACAGCAACCTGCGCGTCGACAGGCCGCAGTTCAAGGCGGACGACACGCTCACGTTCAGCGTCGACGTGACCAACACCGGCCGGCGCAGCGGCATGGAGAGCGTGCTGCTCTTCGCTTCCGACCTCGTGGCCAGCCTGACGCCCGACAACCGGCGCCTGCGGGCCTTCGAGAAGACCGCGCTCGAGCCGGGCGAAACGAAGACGGTGACCCTGCGCATCAAAGGCAGCGACCTCGCGTTCGTAGGCTATGACGGCCATTGGACGCTCGAGGAAGGCGACTTCCGCATCCAGACAGGCGATCAGGTGCTGACCGTCAGCTGCACCGAAGACCATCGCTGGGCCGTGCCCAACCGATAATCCGGCCACCGACAGTTGCAGTCCGCGTCTGTCCCGACACCTATTCCTCGCCCGCAGCGTGACCACCGTGCGGTTCCGTTTAGCGGCAGAAGAAAAGCCGAAAAGCCCGTTTTTACAAACCGCTGATTATCAATGCGTTGACAACATCAGTCATCCGTCCTGCGCAGAGCTATGCTTTCGGCCGCCAAGAGCTATGCTCCGGGCGCCCCATATGATAGCTTTCGGCGGCCGAAAGCATAGCTCTGCGCAGGGCATAGGATAGGTATCGTTTTCAGGGGGGATATCTGCGGTGTTTGCAAGGGGCGCATACCGCATTTCGGCAAGGCGCATGAGGCCGTTTCATCCAATGTTGATGAAATGTATGCGCGGGCCATTTAATAATGATAAATAAGATATGTTGACCGTTGACAGTTTAGCTGTTTATTCATGCTAAACACCCAACGGAATACTGTGGCAGGCGTTCTATTCATGTGAAGTTTGAAATGTTGCATGCTGACAGATGCGATGCTGCGTGTCGAAATCGCTTCAACGGAATGCAGGGGCAGACCTTGTGTCCGCCCGCAATGGCAGGCGTCCGCATGCAAGATTGGGGCCCCTCTCCTCGGAGAAGCAGGAAGAGGCTGTAGGGGCGGATCTGCGTATCCGCCCGCAATTTGCCATTCGCCTATGGCATTGATCATCAATACAATCATCATTTTGATTTTATCTATTGGCTGCATCAGCGTAATCCGCTGTCAACACCATCTCTAAGCACGGTTGATACTTCCACTTTGTCCCGACCGGGCAGCCGTTCCGGACATTGCGGACGGGCACAGCGCCCATTGCGGGCGGATACGCAGATCCGCCCATGCAAGATTGGGGCCCCTCTCCTCGGAGGGCTTGAGGGAGGCTCCCGCTCATCAGCCCTCTTCTCCTCCGACGAACCGATGGCGGCTCACTTGATACGACAGACTGCGAACGTGCGGGCGCCCACATGGCACTCCAACGTGTTGCCTGTGACCGTGACATTGGCAGTCTGCGGCACCACGGCGGTCTTGTTCCGGAGCGTGTTGACAGCCTGCAGGTCATCGCTATGGAGTGTGGTCACGCTGCCGGCAGACAGCTTCTTCGCGCCGCGGAAGTTGAGGGAGACGTCCTGTGCAGCATCCGAAGCGTTGACGATCTTGACGATATAAGTCTTGCTCCCGGAGTCCCAGACGGCCGAAGCGTATAGTCCCCCGCCGCCCGTGACAGGTTTGCCGTCCTCGGTGAGACGCAGCACATGAGTTCCGCGGTTGGTGCCATAGAGCATCTGCACATACCAGTTGACCGAGCGTACAGACTCCAAGTTGTCAAACCAGATGAGGTCCGGACGCCACTGCCAGCCCTCGACATGGGCGAAGAGGGGCGCATAGGTGGCCTGCCACACCACATCCGCGTTGCGCTCAAGACCGGTCATGAAGGCAGCCTCGCTCAATGCAGCCTCCCAACAGTTCATGGCCACGTCGGGCTGACTGCCCTTCCCCTTGACGTGGCTGGCATATTCGCCGGCGAAAACCTTAGGTCCCTGACGCGGGTAATCATCGTAACGGGCGGCATTGGAGAGAAACCACTTCGGTTCCATGTAATAATGTTCGTCGACCAGATCAACCTTGAGGCGGCGCATCTCACGCCATCCATAGTCGAAGCGGTCCCCACTTGCCGTCGGCCCAGCTGACCCGCAGATCTTGATGTCGGGGTATTTGGCGCGGATGGCCTTGACAAATTGCTCGAGCCGGACAGGATAGACCGCCCCCCACTGCTCGTTTCCGATGCCCACTTGCTTGAGGTGGAACGGCTCGGGATGACCCATCTCTGCGCGCAGGCTGCCCCATTTGGAGGTCACGGGACCATTGGCAAACTCGATCAGATCAAGCGCGTCGTCAATATAGGGCTGCAGTTCGGCTAAGCCGGCGTGCGCGTTCGGGTCGTCGTCACGGTTCTGATACTGGCACGCCAGACCGCAGTTGAGGATCGGAAGCGGCTCGGCCCCGATCTTCTCACTGAGCAGGAAGTATTCGTAGAAGCCCAATCCGCAGGTCTGATAGTAATTGGGATAGAGTCGGTGAGCGAACGTGTAGTTCCACCGGTTCTCGTTCAAGGGACGGTTTTCAACGGCCCCCACGGTGTTTTTCCACTGATAGCGGGTGGCCAAGTCGGTGCCTTCGACGATGCAACCACCGGGAAATCGGAAGATGCCGGGATGCAAGTCGGCCAGATCCTTGACAAGATCGGCGCGCAGTCCGTGCCAGTTATCGCCCGGAAAGAGCGACACATGGTCCAAGTCAACACCGTCTCCGGGAAGGAGGAAGATGCGCAGTCGGCCGCGCTGACAAGTCTTTGGCGAGGTCAATGTGGCCGAATAGCGTTTCCAGCGGTTGCCTTCCACGACGATCGTATCGCGCGTCATCGGCACGTTGTCTTCCCCTACAAGCTCCACGCGCATGCGGGCCGCCTTGCCCTCAAGGCGGTTCAGCCGGGCATAGACCGAGAAATCGTAGGTCATTCCCTGCTTGAATCCCATGCCGAAAAAGCCGTTGTTCTCCACCCCCGTGACCTTTTCGTGATGCGTGATGCCATGCAGCGTGACGTAGTGAGGGTTGCGGTCGAAGGCGGGGCTGACGTCGCCGAGGGTCACATCGCCGAATGTTTGCCAGCCCATGAGCCGTTGCGGGAACTCGAAGGAGCGGTTTTCGACCATTTCGGCATAGAGTCCTCCGTCGGCCCCGAAGTTGATATCCTCGAAGAAGATGCCGTACATCGTGGGTTGGATCACGGCTCCCGGCTTCGCGTCAACGGTCAGATGGCGCTGCGCAAAAGCACTTGTGCTGAGGGCGATGCCCGCCAACAGGGTAATGGTTTTCATTGTCTTGATCATCTTTATCTATCCTTTTTTATTATCATTCGTATATCCTTTCATCCCCCCATCAGTCATTGCGCACCGGCAGGAAGGTCAACTTGAACGGCTGGACACCCGGATGCAGCAGCAGTTGAGGGGTCCCCGTCGTCGGCAGGGCATAGAACTCGCCGTTGCCGAGCAGCTGCACGCCCCTGCCGGAGCCATCGGTCTGCTTCCACCAACGGATGCCGCTGCGCAGCTCGTCCACGCTTGTGGCGATCATGTTGCCCGACTGTTCCCAGACGTAATAGTTGGTCCGGGCCAGCTGCGTGGGGAATGTGAGCTGCATTTGTTCGGGCTTCGACTCGGCGATCGTCAGCACGCCGTTGGACTGGAGCTCGTAAGTCCACGTGAGACTGCCCTTATCCGTGCCGAAGACAGCGGTCACGATGACACCGCGCTGCTTATTGGGTTTAGTGGCATTGAGGCTCAGCAGTCGTGTCGGCAGATTCGGACGGACGGCGCCCGCACGGTCTATGGCCTCCACGCCTTGCAGCACATAACGGCTGATCAGTCCCGTCTTCGTGTCGATCTGCAGGCTGTAGGTCTTGCCGGAGATCGTCATCACGCCCTGTGTCTTGGTGTTCAACCGCGGCTTGCGTCTCGATCCGCGCCGCACGGCAGCCGCCTTCCCGAGCTTCAGGGCAGTGGGATAGCTGAACGGGCGTATGCAGCTCAGGTTGAGTGCGACGGTCTCCGGAGAGCCTTTACGACGGATGATCGTGCGCAGGAACAATTCTTTGTCAGCTGCAATGTTATCGGTCGTATAGGGCAGCGAGATCTCCACGGTCTGCCGGGGAGTCATTGTCAGTGAGGGAACGAGCCCTTTCTTGACCACCCGACCATCCGCCAGCAGCTCCCAAACCATCTCCGCGTCGGTCAGCGTCATCTCCGTTGATCCGTTCGTTACGGCAATCTTGCCAGTCTGGAGCTCCCTTCCAGCCACGGTGATGTCCTGGTTTGCATACCACGCAGCGATACCCGCGGCTGACAGCTGACGGTTTTCATCGACCAATTTGGCACCTTTGTTCATCGAGGTCACCCCGTTTGCCACAATCGTAAGGCCGTTCCGGGCGGCCAACTTGGCGAAGAGCGGGTCCGAAGAGGCTTTGTTGAAGGTGACGGCATTGAAGTTCATCTGGCGCAGAAGACGGATATCCTCCAGCATTCTGGCCTCTGAGTCGATGAAACCGGTGGCAGGTTCGAGGTCGTTACGGTCCGCGATGCGTGCCCGGACACCGTTGATGAGTCCGCCGGAGATCTGCACCGGCTGCACCGGAGAAGCCTGCCGCTGCCCCGGGGCAAGCCCATAGAGATAGCAAGGGCTGGTGATTCCCGACTGCATCTGCGTGTCGCGGACCTTGTCCTCCTGATCCCAGCGGGCCATCTGGATGACATACAGATTGAACCCAGGCTTCAGATAGGGCGTGATGTTGAATTCTTTGGTGGCCGCGTTCGGCTCTGTCTTGCCGACGAAGTTGCCGTTTATCCATACCGAAGCGGTCGCAGTGCAGTTGCCGAGATGCAGGATGGTCTCCCTGCCTTCGAAGAGTCCGACGTGCTTGATCCATCCCCGGTAGGTTCCTACATAGTTTTTCGTGCTGTGACGGGCACTCACCCGCCAGTGGGCAGGAACCTTCATCAACACCCACTGGGAGTCATCAAACGTGGCGGTCTCCACACCTCGGGGAACCGAAGCGGCGTCGTCGGAAAGCAGGAACAGCCAGTTGTCATTGACGGACACGGTGTCCCCTTCTGCTGAAAACGATTGCAATGATGACAATATCATCATTGCAATCAACATGAACTTATGCATTGTTACGTCTAAAATTATTTCAAGGGTGTCAGGCGGAATACGAATTCCATGTCCTGATAAGGCAGACGGTGCTGCTTCAAGGGCCATGCGCCCCATGAATTGACACCACCTACGCCGAACTGAGCCTTGTCTATGCACAGCTCCGTATACTTGGAGCGAGGCACGTCGGCCGCATGCCGCTGCTCCTTTTCTTCCCCGTCGACAAGCGCGTCGATAGAATAGTGGAGCGCACTCGCACTGAACAGCGCGTTCTGAGCCTGCACGCGGAATCCCCGTCCGGCAGCAGTCGTCTGCTCCCACCATCTCAGATCGCTCTTCGTACCGGTCTCCTGCGGGCGGATGTAGGGGTAGAACTGCCCGTCGGCAGTCTGCTCATAGATGCCCACACGCTGTGAAGACTTGCGGTCGATGTAGTTTTCGATCGGTCCGCGGCCGTAATATTTGCTCCGGTCAGCATCGAACGGCAGGTCCATGACCATACCGAAACGGAAGAGATCACTCACCTTCGCGCCCTCCGCGGCATCCATCCGCTCTGCCACGGTGACTGTTCCGTCAGGGCTGATCGTATACTCCAGCGTGAGCTTGGCCTGCACTTCGGGCATGTTGTAGACAGCCTTGACATCGGCAAACTTGTTCTTCGCGCCCAAGGGTTTGAATGTGGATGACGTCAAAGAGACAAGGTCCATCTTCGGCGAACGCCATGCCTTGAATTTCTTCTGCAGCTGTGCGCCCATGTCGTTGTCGGTCGGAGCGCGCCAGAAGTTGGGTCTCAGCGTACCGCCCTCGGCAATCATCGAAGCGCCGTTGACATCATATCGCGTCATCAGGCCGGTCGTGCAGTCGAAACGGATGTCCAATCCGTCGGCCGTAACCGTGATCTCCGGCGTGCCTTTCTTGTTGACGAGCTTGATTTTCCTCTTCACTTCGCTGCCGGAAGCACGATCAGCCGCAGGCTTCACTTCGCGCACGGCGAGCTGCTCGTAGGCCACAGTCTGGCCGGCGTCCATCAGCGGTTCGGCGGTCTTGAGCCTGAAGTCGAGATTCAGCATGATCTCTCCGTCGGCCGGAACCGTATAAGGCAGCGTCAGCTCCACTTTCTGCCGGGGTTCGCAGACCAAGTCATTGACGGCGCCATGCTGTACGGCCACACCGTCGCGAAGCAGCGTCCACTCGAGCCTGCAGTTGCTCAAGTCGCGGAAGAAGTGCTCGTTCAGCACGCTGACACGCCCGCTCTTCAGGTCGACGGGCTGTGCCCAGACGTTCTGATATTGATAAGCCACCTCGTAGGCATGCGGATTGAGCTGGCGGTCGGGACCGATGATGCCGTTGCAGTTGAAGTTCTTATCCGACGGGTCATACGTGTTATAGTCGCCGCCATAGGTGTATGCGATCTTGCTGAGTGTGGCATATGGCGTCTGCTCATCGATCTTCAGGCTCATCGGGGTGACCGGATGGCGATGTAATCCCTGGTCCACGAAGTCCCAGATGTAGCCACCTTGGAATTTCGGATACTTGCGGATCAGGTCCCAGTATTCCTTCAAGCCGCCGCTGGAGTTGCCCATCGTGTGGTTGTATTCACACTGGATGAGCGGCTTCGTCTTGCTTGCGTCAGTGGCATATTTTTCACATTTGTCGTGCGGATAATACATCGGGCAGTATATATCCGTATTGTCTCCATAGCCCGCACGCTCCCAGTGGATGGGACGGCTGGGGTCTTCGTTCTTGATCCATTGATAGGCCGCGGTGAAGTTAGGACCGTCGACGGTCTCGTTGCCGAGGCTCCAGACGATGACGGAGGGATGGTTGAACTGCATCTCAACATTGTGCTGGTTGCGCTCGAGGATCTGTTTGGCAAACAAAGAGGTCTTGGATATGGCGTCGGAATCATACCCAAAGCCGTGGCTTTCTTGGTTGGCCTCGGCCGTAACGTATAGTCCGTACTCGTCGCAGAGATCATACCAGACCGGATCATCAGGATAATGGCAGGTCCGGACGGCGTTGATGTTGAGCCGTTTCATAATTTTGATATCCTCGATCATGCGCTCCCGACTGACGACATAGCCTCCGTCGGGGTCCATCTCGTGGCGGTTGGCGCCCTTGATGAGCACAGGCTGACCGTTGACAAGAAGCTGCGCGTTCTTGATTTCAACCTTTCGGAATCCCACCTTCTGCGGTATGACCTCGACGGTGTTGCCCTTCTGGTCCTTCACGGTGGTCAGCAGGGTGTAGAGGTAAGGCGTTTCGGCGGTCCACTTCTTCACGTTACGGAGACGGAAAACAGCCACGCCGTTGCCGCGGTTCTTAAAGTCGGCCTTGCTGGTGAGTACGGTCACGCCGTTTGCATTCACCAAACGGTATTCGACGATGGGGTTTCCCTTGACCTCAGAATATACGTTCAGCACGCCGTCCTCATAGTTATTCTCCAAGTCGGGCGTGATGCGGATGTTGCTCATCTGCACTTTAGGGTTGCGGGTGTACAGATATGAGTCGCGCGCAACGCCACTCAGACGCCAGAAATCCTGATCCTCGCAGTAGGATCCGTCACTCCATCGGAATGTCTGGAATGCAAGCAGGTTCTCCCCGGGCTTCAGATAGCGGGTGATGTCAAACTCTGCGGCTACCTTGGAGTCTTCTGCATATCCGGCGAAATGGCCGTTCACATAAAGATAGATGCACGAGGTGACGGAGCCGAAGTGGGCGATCACCTGCTGTCCCTGCCAGTCGGCGGGCACGTTGATCACACGTCTGTAGCTGCCTACGCTGTTGTGTTCGATCGGCATTTCGGGCGGATTGTTCTTGAAATGGCCGCGCCAGGCGAAGCCGATGTTCAGATAGATCGGGTCGCCATAGCCGTTCAGCTCCCAGATACCGGGCACTTTGAGCGTCTTCCATGCCGTGTCATCCAAGTCGGGACGATAGAAATCGGTCGGCCGTTCATTGGCATTCGGCACCCACTTGAACTTCCAGTCGCCATCCAGGGAGAGGTAGTTGGCCGACGCTTTCGGATCACCTTTCAGCGCTGCGGCTTCCGTTTCGTAGGCGAAATAGTTCGTATGGAGCTTCAGTCGGTTAAGCTGATTGACCTGCAGGTCATGCCATTCGGTGAACGTGGGCTGCGCTTCCTGAACGACGGGCTTCACTTTCGAGACGGCAAAAGCGATGCCGGGCAAAAGGGTCCAGGCAGCAATGAATAGGATTTTCTTCATGTCTGTATAGGATTTAGTTGATTTATTCTCACTTTGCAAATATACGAATAAAAACTGAATTCTACACAACGCGACCTGAAAAATATGGCCGACGGCCGAAAAAACGCGCCTCCTGCCACAACGATCTCAACTCGCTATGGATCAGGCACATGTGAGTTGTCGGATGTAAAGGATTCGGATGGCCTGCGCGGAGCTATGCTTTCGGCCGTCCAAAGCTATAATATGGAGCGCCCAAAGCTATGCTTTCGGGCGCCGAAAGCATAGCTCTGCGCAGGCCAATCGACAGCTATGCTCTGGACAGACCACAGACACGGCATCCAAAGAACAATATAACGCGCTATCCTACGACATATTACGTCCACTCAGAAGGCCTTGTCCCCTACCCCTTTCCGACCTCCCAGCAGGGAGCGGAAGCGGGGAGTGACGGATTCACTCCATGCCGAAGAGCCCGCCCCAACTGTAGCTTCCGGGCTTCAGCGTGATCCTCGTGCCGCCCGAAGCCTGCAGCGTGACCACGCCGGGCGCGATCTCTCCCGTCAGCTGGAACGTGGTCCAGCCTGACGTCTGCAGCACTGCGAAAGCCGTAGCCCCGCCTTCGATGACAAGATCGCGCGGACTGCGGCGGGCGATGAGCGCTGCAGTCGTCACGGCGGTGACGGTCCGCAGCCGTCGCGCAAGGCCCGGATCGGGAACTGAAGGATGATGGGGGATGGTGAGAATGACGGCTCCCGCGCGGTCGTAGCACGCCTGCGCGGCTTCGATCCACGGCCCGGGACCGCACTCTCCGTCATAGACCGCGCGCGGCATGGGCACGGACGCTGCCCCGATCCGGATCGAACGGCTCAGCGTGCTGCCGCAAACGACGATCAGCGAGCGCTGATCCAGTGCAGGCAGCAGGCGTTTCCGGGCCTCCGACTGCGGATATTCGCGACGGAGCAGAGCCTCAAACAGGTCGGCCGCACCGGCCAGCAGCACCTCTCGCGGCGTCTGGCTGACGATCCGGTCCATGTCTTCCGGCCGCTCCGCATCCGCATAGCAGATCCGCCCGCTGACACTTGCGCCGCGCCAGGGGCACATCTCCGGGAAACGCTCCGACAGTCTGGCGGAGCGGGCCGGGTATTCCGGATCGGAGGCAAACGGGGTCTCATCGATCGGCACCCCATTGATCAGATACCGTCCCCCGCGGATGATGCGGCCCTTGGAGGGGTTGGCCGGGACATAGAGCACACTGTCCGCGCCGCCGCCTCTCATCATCGCGCCGAGCTCGGCCGTGACATGTCCGCGCAGCGCCGAGTCGGTCTTGCGGAAGAGGAGCGCCCTTCCCTTCAGTCGGGCCGCGATCTCCGCCGTCTCCGCAGCAGCTTCCGCGGCCGGCATCTGACGTGCATCGGTGGCCACGACGACCACTTCAGACGGGCCGAAGGCGTCTTCCGCTCCGGTCACCAACTGTGTCCGGAGCCCCCGCCTCCAGGCTATGCCCGCCACTTCGGCCGCTCCCGTGATGTCATCAGCTATGACGGCGATCATCCTTTCCGGCGCTTATCAATCCTGTAAAGCGCCATCCGTGAAGCGTAGTCGATCGACAGGAGCATGGCATCTGCATTGGCCACGCCCCGTCCGGCAATGTCAAAGGCAGTCCCATGGTCCACCGAGACACGTATGATGGGCAGTCCAAGGGTGATGTTGACACCCTCCACGCGGTCCATCCGGCCCGTCTCGGCATTCCAGTTGAATCCTGCCATCTTGAAAGCGATGTGCCCTTGATCGTGATACATGGCCACACAGCCGTCATACTGGCCGCTTCTGGCGCGGGCAAAGACCGAGTCGGGCGGCAGCGGACCGTCCACATTGAATCCGCGGGCCTTCAGTTCGTCCACGGCGGGCACGATCTCCCGCGCCTCCTCATCACCGAAGAGGCCGTTCTCCCCGGCATGCGGATTCAGTCCGGAGATACCAATGTGAGGGTTCGGGATACCGAATTGGCGGCAGGCATCCGTGATGAGTTCGGTCACCGCAATGATGCGGTCCTTTTTCACCAAGTCACATGCCTGGCGCAGGGACACGTGGGTCGACACGTGGATCACGCGCAAGCGCGCATCTGCCAGCAGCATGGCATACTTGCCGGTGTGGGTATAGGCGGCATAGATCTCGGTGTGCCCGTCGAAGTGGTGGCCTGCTGCGTTCATCGCAGCCTTGTTGAGCGGGGCGGTCACTGTGGCGTCGACCTCGTCGCGCATGGCCAGGTCGATGGCCCGGACGACATACCTGAAGGCGGCATCGCCACATTGCGGCTGCACTTCACCTGCACGGAAGGTCGTCAAGTCGACGCAGTGCAGGTCCAGGACGTCAACCGTGCCACGCTCGAAGCGCGCTTCCGCCACGGCCGCAACCGGTCTGACCGCGATCCGGAGGCCCATTCCGGAGGCCGCACGCTGCAGGATGGCGGCGTCGCCGACGATCAATGGACGGCACGCAGCATACACCTTCTCCTCACACAAGGCCTTGAGGCAGATCTCGGGGCCTATTCCGGCCGGGTCGCCCATCGTGATTGCCACGATCGGAAGATTCGTATTCATCAGCTAAAGGATTTAATAAAGTGAATGGTAGATATCGACCGCGTCCTGTTCCGTCACCGTCCGCGGGTTGTTCTTCAGCAGTCTCTGCACCTCCATGGCCGCTTTCGCCAAGTGGGGAACGCCCGTCCGGGGGATGCCGATGTCACTCAACCTTGCCGGAATGCCCACCTTTTCGGCCAACTGACAGATGAAGTCGACCCCGTTGGCGGCCGTTTCCTCATCGTCGCGGCCTTGCGCCGCACCGAGCGCAATGGCCACCCGGGCATAGCGTTCCACGCAGGCGGGGCGGTTGAAGCGCATCACCGCCGGCAGCAGAATGGCGTTCGAGAGACCGTGGGAGATGTGATACTCGCCGCCGAGCGGATAGGACAGCGCATGCACGGCAGCCGTGTTGACAGGCCCCAAGCACAGTCCGCCATAGAGACTTCCCAATGCACAGGCCTCCCGGGCATCCATGTCGGAGCCGCAGGCCACCGCTTTAGCCAAGTTGGAAGCCAGCAGTCGGATGCCCTCCAGGGCATACAGATCGACCATAGGATGCGCAAACTTGTTGGTGAAGGCCTCGATGCAATGCGTGAGGGCATCCATTCCCGTGTCGGCAGTCACCTTCGGGGGCACCGTGAGCGTCAGGGCGGGATCCACGTAGGCCGCATCCGCCAGGAGGAAAGGACTGACGATGCCCTTCTTCAGCTGGTCGCGCCCGTCGAGGAGGATGGCGTTCGGAGACACTTCACTGCCCGTTCCGGCGGTCGTCGGCAGGCAGGCGAACCACAGGCCACGCTGCTTCACGAGCCCCGTACCGAACAAGTCTTCGACCCGCTGGTCACTTCCGGCCAGCGCGGCCACTAATTTCGCCACGTCGAGAACGCTTCCTCCGCCGATGCCGAGCACGCTGTCGGCGCGGAAGAGGCGTGCTTCGGCCAAGACGGCGTTGAAGTCTGTGACCGTCGGTTCGGCCACGATGCCGTCGAAGATGTCAACTGCGACGCCTGCTCCCCGCAGTCTGTCGACCACATCCGTGATCAACGGACGGACGGGAGGAGCCGTCAGGATGAACAGGCGCTTGCGTCCGAGGCGGACATAATCATCATATAGCGTCGAAAGACAGCCTTGTCCGAAGACGATCTTCATCGGCTGCTGCAGACTGATCTGTTTCATGTCGGTTCAATTATTTGTTTCTTGTTGATTGGTATGATGTTTCTTTTCCAGGAATCCGTAGATGGTGAGTTCCTTGTCTGCCAGCGGCGTGCGGAAGAGAAGGCTGGCCACATAGCCCACGACGAGGACTATGAGATGGCTGTAGACACCCAACATGTACTTGTGCTGCGTGAAGTTCCAGCTCCCGAGATCCAATATGGTCCGCTTGATGCCATCACCTGCGAGGTCCACTTTGGTCGAAGTGAGGACGGCATAGGCCGTGAACAGCACGCATGCGGCAATGCCGATGTAAAGCCCCTGCTTGTTGGCGCGACGGCTGAAGATGCCCAGCAGGAAGATCCCGACAATGCCGGCGGAGAAGATCGCGTACAGGGCGAAGAGGGCGCCGAGCACCCCTTCCCCACCCCATGATATGTAGAGGAGGGCGACGCCGACCACCATGACACCCGCGATGACGACCACCAAGCGGCCGAAGTTGAGTTTCTGGCGGTCGGTGGTGTGACGACGGAAGCGGGTATAGTAATCCTGCGTGACAATGGCGGATATGCAGTTGAGGTCGGCATCGAGGCTCGAGATGGCTGCGGCAGCCAATGCCGCGATGATCAGACCTTTCACGC
This sequence comes from Prevotella sp., assembly GCA_022778905.1. Lineage (GTDB taxonomy): Bacteria > Bacteroidota > Bacteroidia > Bacteroidales > Bacteroidaceae > Prevotella. Next base: position 20,742 of record JALFRV010000062.1, read on the forward strand.
CGACAGGCAACTGTGTGCGGATGAAGTAAGGGAACACCTCGTCCGCCTTGATCCCTTCAGGCAACAGCGGTGCGCCGGGCGCATGATAGTAGGCGAAAAGACAGGTTCCCATGAACATGAAAAGGGCCCAGATGGGGACGCTCAGGCCGACTCCGAAGTAGGCGGCCTTCTTCGCTTCACGGTCGTTCTTGGCCGCGAGGTAGCGCTGGACGATCGTCTGGTCGGTGCCATACTTCTGCAGTGCGTAGAAAATGCCGTTGAAGACCATCACGATGAAGGTCAGTTCGGTGAAGTCCCAGTCATAAGGTCCGAATCCGATCTTGTCATACTCGGACGCGACGGAGAACACGGTGGCTGGTCCGCCTTCAGGCAGAAAGAGCAGCAGACCGGCGCAGAGCAAGCCGCCCGCGATCAGCAGGAAGCCCTGAATGACATCCATCCAGACGATCGCTTCAAGTCCGCCGAGCAGCGTGAGCAGGATGATGGCCACGCCGAGGATGAGCAGTATCTCCACCACACCGATGTTGAGGAACGTGCCCAAGGCCATGCTGACGAGGAAGAAGACCGTGCCGGACTTGGAAAAGTGGCTGAGCAGGAACGCAAAAGAGCTGTAGAGGCGGGCGAAGAGGCCGAACCTACGCTCGAAATATTCATAGGTACTGAGCTTGATCACGCTGCGGAAGAGCGGCACGATGTACCGGATGAGCAGCACGAGGATCACGGGCACCATGAGTCCCTGCACCAAGAGGATCCAGTTGCCCTCATAGGCGGCACCCGGATAGGCCAGGAACGTGACGCTGCTGATGAGCGTGGCGAAGATCGACATGCCGACTGCCCATGCCGGGATCTTGCCACCCGCGGCGAAGTAAGTGTGCGTGTCCTTCTGCCGGTGGGAGAATCTGAAACCCATATAGACGGCAAGCGCGACCGACAGGATCACGATGCCCCAGTCGATCCAGCTTAATCCTTCCATGGCAGCAGACTGACGAGCTGTTTCTCCTCTTCGCTTCCGAGACGTCCGAGCGGCGGCAGCACGGCCTTGCCACACAGTCCCTTGGCATTCATGATCACTTTCAAGGCGGCGAGACTTTCACCGAGTGTGCGTCCCTGCTGATAGATCCGGCCGAGCCTGTCGGCCTCCTCCTGGAGGCGGAAGGCCCGTTCCTGATCGCCGGAGGCCACGGCTTCGCAGATGCCCTGATAGCGATCGGGGGCGAAATTGCCCGTGCTGGGCACGATGCCGTCACCTCCTGCGATGAGACTATGGGCCGCCTGGGCGGCCCATCCGCAGAAATAAGCGAAGTCGGAGCGCTGCTTCGTCCATCCGATGAGCTGCTGCAGGCGCTCGGGGTCGCGCTCGGAGTCCTTCAGTCCGACGATCTTCGGATGGTGGCTCAGACGCTCGACGACCTCGACGGGGATGCTCATATGGGTGGTGGACGTGATGTTATAGATCATCAGAGGACCCGTGATGCTGTCAGCCAGATGCAGGTAGTAGGCTTCCATCTGCGCCTCGGTCAGCGCGTAATAGGACGGCAGCGTGGCCACGATAACATCGGCGCCGAGCCGGGTGTAGGCATCCGCCTGCCGGATCTGGCTGCTGACGCAGTTGCCCGTCAGTCCTGCGTAGATGAGTATGCGTCCCTCTGCCGCCTTCACGGCAGTCTCGACGAAACGCAATCCGTCTTCGGCCGACACGGAAGGTCCCTCACCCGTGGTGCCCATCAGCAACGGGGCGACCTTGTTGTCGGCAAAGAAGCGGACGATTCTCTCCACGGACGCGACGTCCAAATGTCCGTCGTCCGTGACCGGAGTGACCATCGGGACGACCACTCCGCCGTATTTTCCATTTTTCATTTTTTATAATAGTTTGTTGTAGATAAAGACGTTGGCAGGGCTGTTTCGTACTCATCCGGACGGCGTTTTAACAATCTGTTTCCGACAGGGTAATGATATGGGCTGCGCAAAGCTATGCTCCGGGCCGTCCAAAGCTATCCTTTGGAGCGCCAAGAGCTATGCTCCGGGCGGCCCGGAGCATAGCTCTGCGCAGGCCACATGCCAGCCCCGGACCAAAAAGACGATAAATAACTGCAAATCAAAGCATTACAGAACATCCCAGAAAACACATCTTTCCGGATGACGCGATGCGCAAGAAGGAATGAGACAGCTGCGATTCAAAAAACAGAGAGATCTCCTTGCCGGTCTCGATAAAAAGCGGTTACTTTGCACAGAGAACGGGCGAGGCCGATCCGAAGCCGTCTGCCCGCCGTCCCGTCATCATCAAATTCGCAAGATGGAAAATTCATATATCAAGCAGTTTCCGGACCTCATGGCAGGCAAGAAGATCATGTACGTTCACGGATTCCTTTCGTCCGCACAGAGCGGAACGGTGAAGATGCTCCGACAGCTGATGCCGCAGGCGACCGTGGTGGCCGAAGACATCCCCGTCCATCCGGTCGAAGGGATGGAGCTCCTCAGCCGTATGGCCGAACGGGAGCAGCCCGATCTGATCGTCGGGACATCCATGGGCGGCATGTATGCGGAGATGCTCTACGGCCATGACCGCATCCTCGTCAACCCCGCCTTTGAGTTGGGCGCGACGATGAGCAGCATGACGGGCCGTCAGGAGTTTCAGAATCCGCGCCTCGACGGTGTGCAGGAGCTCATGGTGACCAAGTCGCTGATCAAGGAATATGCCGAGATCACGACCCACTGCTTCACGGGGATCAATGCCGGGGAGCAGCGTCGCGTCTTCGGACTCTTCGGCGATGCCGACCCCGTGGTCCACACGTTCGACCTCTTCCATGCCCATTATCCCAACGCACTGCGGTTTCACGGCGAGCACAGACTGATCGACAAGGTGGCCATCCACGACCTTGTGCCGGTCATCCGATGGATCGACGACCGTCAGAGCGGGCGCGAACGGCCCATCGTCTACATCGCTTTCAGCACGCTGCACGATGCTTATATGAAAGCCACTTCGAGCATGCACAAGGCCTATGAGATCCTGCTCGGGCACTATAACGTCTATATCGTCGTCCCGGCGCTGTCCAATGACCACGCCGCCGTCACCGGGTCGCAGGCGTGGGTGGAGCAGTTCCTGAGCACGCCGGCATGGAACCGTGTCATCTGCTGCAATCAGAAGGCGCTGCTCTATGGCGATTATTTCATCGACGACGATCCCGATGACGCCTTCATGGGCACCACCTTGGCCTACGGCAGCGATGAGTTCAAGACCTGGGAAGAGATCATCACCCTAAAATCCGCAACTATCATCCAATACACGATTAAGGGTAGATTTATGAGTCGTTAGTAGCAGCTTTCAGTAAAAAGCAACAGCACAACATCAATATGTAGCCACCATCCCCTTACCCCACGATGCGACTTGAGGTAA
>JALFRV010000068.1 GCA_022778905.1 Prevotella sp.
ACGACGAGGACGACGAGGACGATGACGAAGACTTGCCCGAAGTGGACGACAGCTACGATGATGATGACGACGACGCTTTCGATGAGGACAAGTTGACAGAGGAGAGTTACCGCACGACCTTCGACACTGATCCTGAAGACCTGAGCCTGGAAGCAGAAGATGTCAGCGACGACGACAATGACTATTAACGGTTGAGGATGCCACCCCACCCCGGAGACATCGCAAGGCCAACAAGAGCAAAGCGGTTGTACAACCGCAACAGGCTGCCTGACGAGGACACGGCATGGAGATTCTTTCCATCCGTTCCGCATCAGGCAGTCTTTTTTATGACCGCTACGAGACGGGCATTGCGCACGTCCGTTATAACCATCTGATAATCAAAGGCCTCCCTGAGCTATCATCGGAAGTATCCGAAGCTGCGCCTTGGAGCGCCCATACGGATCTTCCGGGCCGCCCGAAGATATGTTTTCCGCCGCCGAAAGGAACCCTATACGAGTTCGCCCGACTGTATGCGGCTGCACAACAGTCGGGCGAAACAGAGCGCAAAGGCGCCATTCAGAGGTGAAGAACTATTTGTATGACTGCTTGAGAATCTCCACGATCTCATCATGCTTCAGCGGTTCGCGGTCCAATTCGACTAAAACTCCCATCACCTCAATGGCGTTTGTGGCCATCTTGTCGAACTCATCGGGCGTGATACCATAGTCGCTCATCCGCAGGTCTGCTACGCCGCACTCCTCCTGAAGTGCTACCAGCGCGGTGATGAAGTCTTCCGGAACTGAAGCCTTGTCGTTGCCGAGGAAGCGCGCCATGTTGACAAAGCGATCGTCGCAGACATGCTTGTTGATCACGGCAGAGAAGTATGCCTTCGAGATCATGATCAGTCCGGCGCCGTGGGGCAACTGCTCATGATAGGCGCTCAGAGCATGCTCGATGCTGTGCTCGGCCGTGCAGGCACTCGTATCCATCGAATAACCGCTCATCGTATTGGCGAAAGCGACCCTCGCTCTGGCCTCTAAGTTCTGCCCGTCTCGGCAGGCAATAGGCAGGAACCGGCTAATATTGCGGATCGCCGCTTCCTGTACCATGTCCGAGAAGAGGTTGCTTTGATTGCTCACATATCCCTCCAAACTGTGGAAGAGCGCGTCGAATCCCTGGAAAGCAGTAAACTTCGGCGGCACGCTCAGCATCAGTTCCGGATCCACGATGGCATATACGGCAAATGCACGGGGATCTCCGATGCCTAACTTCTCATTCGTCTCCGGATTGGTGATCACACCCGCGCAGTCCACTTCCGATCCTGTTCCGGCTGTTGTCGTTATCGCCACCCAAGGCAGAGGGGCATTGGGAGCCGGCTTCCGCTTTCCTGTCCGTCCTCCGACATAATCCCAGAGGTCTCCCGGATTCGTGGCATTGATCGCCATGACCTTTGCGGCATCCATCACCGAACCGCCCCCCCAAGGCCACGATAAAGTCGCAACCCTGCTCGTTGGCAGCCTTTGCACCAGCCTCAACACTGGCTTTCAGCGGATTTGCCTGAATCTGATCAAACACGTAGCTGTCCACACCTGCCTGACGAAGCTGCTCGACCGTCCGATCGAGATAACCGTTGACGCGGGTCGACTTACCGTTAGAAATCACTACGAGAGCCTTCTTCCCGGGCATCGCGAGCGTATGGAGATTGTTCAATTGTCCAGCTCCGAAGAAGACTGCCGTCTGTCCCGGAAAAACAAAACTTAGTCTTGTATCCATACTTTTTTCTCCTTTAATTTAATGATTAACCTGTTATTGATTACAAAGATATAAATTTTCTATGGGCCGAAAGCCATCCGTTCGTCTAAATTTCATTAACAACATCCCTCTACGAGCTAAAAAAATAAAATACCGCACATTTCATATCATCCGGCAAAAAAACAGATTCAGAAAATGCGCGGATCTGGGATAAATGCTTAACTTTGTGTCCGAAAACTACGCCGAAGCCATGAACGGCAGACCGGCAGCATACCTGCGGCCAACAGCGAAACCAGATACACCGTGACGGAAGACCGTCCTACCCTACTGAAAAACTAATAAACTGACCACTTTATGAAAACTTGTAAACGATTGACAACAGTCATTTTGGGCATCCTGCTCGCCTTTGACGCAGAGGCACAGCTCATGGACGCCTTCAAGGGAATCTACCCCGGCATCGCCCTCAGCCGGCAAATGAGCCTCAACGGAACTTGGAAACTGCAGGTCATCCGGGGCATCAGCCATGCCGACGGCACCGCTTTTGCCCGCCCCGACTTTGACGATTCGGCCTGGAAGACAATCCCCGTACCCGGCAACTGGGACGTTCACGGATTCTGCGAACCGCGCTATGTCGAGCCCGACTCACTGACCGGCTATTACCGCACTGCGTTCGAAGTGCCGCAGCATTGGCGTCGCGACCGGATCATCCTGCGCCTGGACGGGGTTCTGAGAGCCTATACCTTATATGTAAACGGACGCGAAGCCGGCCGTTGGGAGTCATCCTACAACACCTGCCTCTTTGACATCACGCCGTTTCTCACGAAGAATGGGCCACAGACATTGGCCCTGCGGGTCGTATCGAGATTCAAAGGCTTCGACTTTGACACCTATGACGACTGGGCTCCGATGGGCATCTTCCGCGATGTGACACTGCTGCGGATACCGGAAAAGCATTTGTCCGACTTCACCGTAACCACAGAGCGTATTTCCAACGGCACAGCTGACGTCAGGTTCGCGTTTGCGGCCGGCGATGCAAAAGGAAAGCGCACCACCTCCTTCGTGATCAAAGCACAGGTCACGGACAAGCACGGCGCGACCGTCGAAAATTTCACCCTGCCTTTGGACAAGGACGGTAAAGGCCATACGACATTAACTCTCCGCAACCCGCATCTGTGGACCGCCGAGACGCCGGACCTCTATACCATTCGCTTCTCCCTGTGGCAGAAAAACCGTTTACTACAGCAGTTTGACCGCCGGTTCGGTGTCCGTCAGATCACCATAGACGGCAAGACGATCAAGCTCAACGGCCGTCCCATCAAACTGCGGGGTGTGACTTCCCATGCGACAGATCCCGCAACGGGCAAGGTGATCAGCGATCAGCTCACGCTGAAGGATCTCCGTCTCATGAAGGAAGCAAGCATCAACTACATCCGGTGCTCCCATTACACACGCGAACCGCGCTTTTTCGAGCTCTGTGATTCATTGGGGTTCTATGTCATTGACGAAGTCTCGTTCGGGCACGGAGATCATCACCTCAACGATACTGCCTATCGCGACATTCTCTTAACACACGCCGACGCCACGATCAGGCGTGACAAGAACCATCCGTGTGTCATCCTCTGGAGCATCGGAAACGAGAATCCGTTCACGCCCATGACCGGCGAGGTCGGTCAATATGCACTGCGCCTCGATCCGTCGCGTGAGATCTGCTATCCGCAGATCGGGTCTTACTTCCACTCATTGAAGTACCGGATGCCCGACTATGTGAAGGTCTTTGCGCCCCATTATCCGTCTCTGTCGCGCTTGGAGACATGGGCCAAAGAGTCTCAACGTCCCATCATCCTCACCGAATACTGCCATACGCTCGGCCAATCCTTGGAAGATCACGACCGCTTGTGGGAACTCATGGAACGCAATGATGTGCTTGCGGGCGGCAGTGTGTGGGAATGGGTAGATCAGGGAATGCCCTTCCGCAGGCACCTGAAATCCAAGTTTGGCTATGTGGAGGATGTCTATACGAGCGAAGAAGGCGGTTTCACCATGTATGGAAACAAGGGTACGGACGGCCTGCTCTATGCAGATCGCACGCCCTTGCCCAACTATTTCGAGGTCCAACACAACTACGCCCGCGCCTTCGTAACCGACACCCTCTACAGCCTGCCCGCATCAGGAGGAATGATTGACGTCCATCTTGCCAACCGCTATGACTTCCTCAACCTGAAGGACAACGTCACTTTCACCTGGGCGCTGACGGCCGACCGGGACACCATTCAGCGTGGCAGTTTCTCGCCGGAGTGCGCGCCGCGCCAACGGAACACCCATCCCGTCCATATCAAACCGATGACACTGCCCGACGGGAAGCATCCGCTGCTGCTTCTCCATTTCACCATCGCCGACCGCACAGGCCTTGTCTTCAACCGGCAGACCGTTCGTGCCAATCCGACAGACATCTGCCGACGGCTCCTGAAAGCACAGCCCGGCCAGGGCAGTCCGGCTGCTTTCATTGTCGGAAAACCGATGATGCGGACCGGCCGGAAGCTCACCATCAGCGAAGGACTGCAGGTCAAGGACGATGTCAGCAACCACTATCTGAAACCGATCACCGACGGTCTGAAGACCGATTCCGTCGCAGGAGGATGGCACGTCAGCTTCCATTTCAGCAAGGACAAGATGCCCAAGCTGATCTTAGAGGGCGGACTCGCGCTGCTCTTAGATGCACAGATCAACAAGGTGCAATGGTTAGGCTACGGTCCGTATGCCACCTATCCGGGCAAGCAAAATGCCAACCGATACGGCCTCCATACCATGACGGCCGGCGATCTTTATTTCGAAGGCAACCGCATGGGAGTCGACGCGGCCCTGCTCACCAATGAAGCAGGCAAGGGACTGCTGCTGATCTGCCACCACGCAAGCGGTGTCAACTTCGAACAGACGGACCGCGGGATCGTCCTGTCTGTCAACGGATGCGTGTCCGGATTGGGCCCCAAGTTTTCCAAGACCTCCCATCCCGTCCGCCAACAGGATGTCTCCGGCGACTTCTACCTGCTCAGCGTCGACGCCTCCAACGGTCTTTCAGGCCTGTTCGTGCCCCCCTCGGCCGTTCGGAAGGCATGGAATCCCTATCTCACACAATATGACACCTATCTCATGAGATTCAATGACATCTATGGAGACGAATCCACAGAAGATCAGTATCAGGTAGTTCCCTGATTTCTCTTCAGACAGCAGGAATCCGCGCCGCAGGCTACTTGCCGAGGAGGGAAGCGCCTGTGGGATTGCAACATACGCCGTACGGTCGGCCAACAGATGATTTCCGGGATCGGGAAATGCTGTCGGCCGACCGTCTGCATCAGCCCTCTTAGCGGCGAGAAGGCATCGGATCCACTTTTCTTCAAATAAAGTTTAATTCCACGGAAGATCGTTCCGGGTCTCAAAGATTTTATCTATATTTGCAACAAACAACAACGGTTATTATGAATGAGCATAAAATCATCGATCAGTTAGTCAAAGAGAATCAGGGATTTGTGATTGCGATGGCTAAGAGATATACGGGAAGAGGCGTTGAGCTGGACGACTTGGTGAGCGAAGGAAACTTGGCAATGGTCCTCGCCGCAGAGAAGTTTGACGCTGCCAAAGGAAAGAAGTTCATTGCCTATGCGGCTCCTTTCATCAAGCGGGCAATCACCAAAGCCATCGAGACTGAGGCGCCCCAGAACCCGCTGTCTGTAGACGAACCGCTTCCGGTAGGCAGCCGAAACACCATGAATCTGCTGCATGTGCTTGAAAACAAGAATGCCCCCCGGGCCGACGAACAGCTCAATGCGCTGTCGGACCGGGAAGATGCGGAGAAGCTGATCGCAACACTTCCGCAGCGCGAACAGGAGGTGCTAAGGCTCTACTTCGGCATCGGGGGCCAGAAAATGACCATGGCCGAGATCGGCGAATACATGGGGCTGAAGCGCGAAAGGGTCCGCCAGATCCGGGACAAGGCGCTCCGCGCACTCTCCAAGGCATCCGCCATCCTCCCCCTCATATAAATGACGACTCAAACAAAAGATCTGCTATGTTGAAAGATTTCAATTATTTTGCACCCACTCAGGTTGTTTTCGGACAACAGTCGGAAGAACAGTTGCCCGCGTTGATCCGCCGTTACGGCGGCACGAAAGTCATGATCCATTACGGTGGAGGCAGTGCCCGCCGGTCCGGATTGCTGGACAAGGTCTTCCGAATGTTGCAGGACGCCGGCATCGCCTATGTGGAGTTCGGTGGCGTCGTACCCAATCCGCTGCTATCAAAGGTGCGTGAAGGCATCGGTCTGGCACGGCGGGAGCAGGTCGACTTCATCCTTGCCGTCGGCGGCGGAAGCGTGATCGATTCGGCCAAAGCCATCGCCTATGGTGCCTGCTATGATGGTGACGTCTGGGATTTCTGGGACGGAAAGGGGACGGCGACAGCCGCCTTGCCCGTCGGTGCCATGCTGACGATACCGGCAGCCGGATCGGAAATGAGCAGCAGCTGCGTCATCACCAAGGACGAAGGGATGCTGAAGCGGGGGCATAACAACGACCTTTGCAGGTGCAAATTCGTCATCATGAATCCGGAGCGCACATTTACGCTGTCACCATACCAGACCGCTGCCGGCGCTACAGACATCATGATGCACACCATGGAGCGCTATTTCTCCAAATATACGGACATGACGCTCACCGATGCACTGGCCGAAGCGCTCCTGCGGACGGTCATCCACAGCACCTTCGCCGTGTTGGAGGACCCGACGGACTACCGCAACCGCGCCCAGATCATGTGGGCCAGCAGTCTCTCCCACAATGATCTGATGGAGTGCGGGACCGAGAAAGACTTCGCCTCTCACCGCTTAGAGCATGAACTGAGCGGCATGTTCGACGTCACGCACGGCGCAGGTCTGGCAGCGATATGGCCAAGCTGGGCACGCTATGTGATGCCCAAGCATGTCGAACGCTTTGTGCAATTCGCCGTGAACGTCATGAACGTGCCCAATGACTTCGGCCATCCGCAAGAGACGGCCGCACAGGGAATCAGGGCCGTGGAGCAATTCTACCATGCCATCGGCATGCCTGTCAACCTGCATGGACTGCTCGGTCGCGACATCACAGACGATGAGATTGAGGCACTTGTGGATAAATGCAGCCGACAGAAGACCATCACCGTCGGAGCGCTGGAAGTGCTCGACTGGAAGGATATGAAAGCCATCTACGAACTGGCCCGCTGACCGGGAACAGCCAGTCCGGGCATGAGGCAGGCACAACATGAGGATCCGACGACAGATTGTCAAGATTTCAGCCGGTCCGGACACCCCTCCGAACCGGCCGATTGCGTAACCGTCAGGATCGGCCCCAATGCTCCCCGCACCCACCGACGCCATTCGCCGACGTCTCTCCGCTCCCGTCCCACCCTCTCGAAAAGAAAGAATCAGATCTCCTGATTTACAACTATTTACATCCAAACCCGCCCTGCGGAAAACCGGGAGCAAAATGGAGGCGCGGACAAAGCGATCCTCCGGGCCGTCCATATGATACCTCCGGGCCGTCCATATGATACCTTTCGGCCGCCCAAAGCATAGCTCTTGGGCGCCCGGATGACAGCTCCGCGGAAGCCGTTTTTTCCGGCCGTGAACCACGCGTTGGAAATTCGGCGACAAGATAAGGATTTTTCGCAATCCGCGCCACATCTTGCCGCGTGAACGGAGACCACATTCCGCGCGCCCGAAGACAGGCCGCCTATGGGCCGCCGCCACTGGATTGGCCTGCAATGGCGGCGCTATTCCAATAAAAATTAATTAATTATCTAAATTCTTTGGTGTTTTCTTTTGATAATTGGGGAAAACTTTGTAACTTTGCAACCTGTTTGGAATAAGTATCATTTAAGAAAACAATTTAGGATAGAAATGTCTAAGGTTTGTCAGATTACAGGAAAGAAGGCACAGATCGGGTGCAATGTGTCTCACTCAAAGCATCGCACAAAGCGCAGCTTTGATGTAAACCTTTTCAGCAAGAAGTTCTACTATGTAGAAGAAGGTTGCTGGATTAGCCTCAAGATCAGTGCCGCTGGTCTTCGTCTTATTAATAAAGTGGGTCTTGATGCAGCATTGAAGCAGGCAGTCGCCAAAGGCTATTGCGATTGGAAAGACATAAAAGTTATAGGAGAATAAATCATCATGGCAAAGAAAGCTAAAGGCAACAGGGTCCAGGTCATACTGGAATGCACAGAGATGAAGAATAGCGGACTGCCAGGAACAAGCCGTTACGTGACCAAGAAGAATCGTAAGAACACGCCTGAGCGTCTCGAGTTAATGAAGTATAATCCTATCCTCAAGAAGATGACTCTTCATAAGGAGATTAAGTAATAAGGAGAATATAACATGGCAAAAAAAGCGGTCGCTACCCTCCATGAAGGTTCAATGGACGGTCGCGCTTACACAAAAGTGATCAAGATGGTTAAGAGCCCCAAGACCGGTGCTTACGTTTTTGACGAGCAGATGGTCCCCAACGAGGCTGTTCAGGACTTCTTCAAGAAATAACACTTCAATCACCACATATGAGAAAGGTCATCATCCAATGGACGATGACCTTTTTCATTGTTTATAAAGAGAGCAGTTCCGCCGGCGATGCAATCAGCTTCCGTGCCCCATGCTGCAGCAGAAACGCACGGTCCCGGAATCCCCACAGCACGCTCACACAGGGTATGCCCACATTCCAGGCGGTCTCTATGTCGACGTCACTGTCACCGACATAGACAGCCTCCCGCCCGTCCACGCCCAATTGCCTCATCGCCTCGACGACCGTGTCCGGTGCAGGCTTCTTCCTTATTGTTTCCCGCTCGCCGATCGCCACATGGATATAGTCGCCGAAAAAGTGCGCGCACAGTTCCTGCGTTGCCGCATAGAACTTGTTGCTGACAACAGCCATCCGCTTTCCGCGGCGATCCAATTCGGCCAGCATGGACATGATGCCCGGATAAGGCTGCGTCGTATCAAGATTGTGTTCTAAATAATGTGCCCGGAACGTCGCATAGACCTCCGCGAAACGGGGATGCTCCAAACCGCCGGGAATGGCACGTTCCATCAGCTTCTTCACACCGTTGCCCACAAAGCAGCGGACTTCATCGACCGTCCGTTCAGGCATCCCGGCAGAGTGCAACGCATAATTGCAGCTCGCTGCGAGATCATCCAACGTGTTGAGAAGCGTACCGTCAAGATCAAAAATAAATGTCTCCAAAACCAAACTTTTTACTTATATATACCTATCGTCTGCTGCGTTCGATCATCGTACGCAGCTTATGATTGAATTGATCAGCTTTCATCAGCGCTTCTATTTTGACATGCATGCGGTAGCGCCATTGACGGAAAGCGTCGCCCGGCACGTTGATACGCTCTTCCCGAATGCCCGGAGCCCGGAGCGTGGCATCCATCGACAGCCAGTCCTGCAGGCTCAACAGACACAACATGGACGGACAATAGAGATGCCGGGCGATGATCTCTTCGGCAAGATGGGCAGGCAGATGCTCCGGCGCCCTGCCCTCTTTCTGAAGGACAGAGACATAATAACGCTGCGTCCGGCCGGGATTCTCCTCCCACCACTGACGCAAGGTGGGCATGTCATGCGTAGACACCGTGGCCACGCTGCGAGGGGGGTTGGCCTCCAAATGGGCAAATTCGGATCCGGCGGACTTGGGACAGGTCTGAACCTCAAGAGACAGGATGCGCATCGACTCCAAAACGGAGGCTGATCCGGGCGGCATCTCCCCCAAGTCCTCTGCATACAACAGCAGCCGGCTCATGCCGAAAAGTGTGGTCAGCAGATGGCGTGCATGGTTGGCCCAGAGCTGATTGTTACGCTCATAGAAGTAATTGTTATATAGCTTCATAAAAGCCTCTTTATCAGCACTTGGCATCGTATCGAATACAGCAGTGCGATAAGCAGCGAAACGCGGATGATACATCTCCGGCTGGTCCGGATCCTCCATGAACATCACATTGGCGACGAGCTGCAAGAGCCCATCGCGTATCCAGCGGCTGTTCTCGTCACCTTTCCCATCAAAGTGATGCGATATCTTGACCTGCGTGTCATAGCCTGCCTTCAGGTCATAAAGTCCATAAGCCTTCTTGACCAAGCAGTTTTCACGGACAAACGCGGCATGGACGCCGAAGACGCTGTCCACGATTCCATCGTTGATAAACGGCTTGGTGAGGAACTCCTTGCGGAAAGTCAGGCCTGCATGTTCTATCTCCGACGCGCTCAAGGGAAACGACGGGGTGAAATGGCCCAGATGTCCGTCAGTGACGCCGACCGGTATTGCCCATGTCCGGAAATAGCCGGCGGCATGGTCTATGCGCATGGCATCGAAATAGCATGCCTCGTGGGCCAATCGTGCCTGCCACCACGCGATGGCCGGTGCGGACAGTTCGCGCGCCACAGGGAATCCCCAGATCTGGCCGGAAAGATGATCCGTGTCAGGCAGCGTACCCATCCGCAGTTCGGTATCAAAGCATTCGGGATGAGTGGACACATCGACCCCGGAGACCGCAACGCCCACCGGGAGGTCGCCGATGAGAAAGATCCCCTTGCTCCGCGCATAGTCTGCGGCCGCCTTCAACTGACAATGGAGATGGTACTGGATGTATCCGACCTTCTCCTTAGTCATCTTTTCGTCTGCCACAAAGTCGGCATAAGGCCCGAGCCATGCCTCATTGGCTTCACGGAAGGCCGCATAGGCCCGGGAAGAAAGCAACTGCGGCCCGTCCTGCCCGAACAGTTCGTCAACCAGAGCCATCTTTACGGTCTCCACGGCTTCATAATCCGTATAGGTCAGGGCATTCAGTTCGCGACGCCGCCGATGGAATGCGTTGCGCCTGTCGGGATCTTTCAGTTCGCCCATCTGATCCAAATCGAGATAATGAGGATGCAGGGCAAAGGCGGAAAGCACATTATAAGGGTTAGCTTCCGCACCGCAACGGGCAGTCGAAGTGTCATGGACTGGCAGCAGCTGTATCGCTTTCATACCGGCTACAGATGCCCAGTCGACAAAGCGTTTCAGGTCTCCGAAATCGCCGACACCATAGGAATGGTCAGACCTCAGTGCAAAGACGGGGACCACGACACCGGCACATCGCCAGAGCGGATCCTTCACCCGCAACTCCTCGCCATACAGGACGAGCACCTGTCCGTCACCCACCTCGGCATCGCCAGATGTCCTGTTGGCACCTTCCTCCCATGCTTTCAGCTCGCCGGTAGCTGCATCGACGATGACATATTTATATTCGAGGGTCCGGTTGACCCCATAGATATTGACCGACAACATCCACTCCCGGTTGCCGATGTCGTGCATCTTGAGGAACCGGGATGGATTCCAGTCGCCCAAGGCAGGATGATTTCCACAGAGCCCAAGGCATTCTCCTTCCTGCAACTGCGGTGCGGAGACACGGAAAATGACCGTCTGCCGGAACAGCGGAACGGCATCAAACCGGGGACGGTCGTCACAGGGATAGCCGCCCGTGACGGCATAAGCAGCGGTGTAAAGATGATAAGGCAGCGGCAGGTCACGCCATCTGTCGGGGAAAAAATAATCCTTCGAACTGTCGAAGGGATAGATACGGGGATTGAGATCCCATTCCCTGCGCATCACCCGTCCGTCCTGATCTTCCACCTGATAGTGATAACAGATGCCCGAAACGGGATGCTGCCGCGACTCAATGACCGACGTTTCAAGGGTCCAGAGACTCCCGTCGCGCGTGTGCATCGACAGGTTGTGCTCACTGCGGTGACGGTCCGCACTGAGATAAGTAATGACTACATGCAGTGATTGTCCCCACACGGTATCATAAGATATGGTAAACCGTAATTTCATTGCTCCTGCCTATCACCTGCAAAGTTAGAAAAAAAATCGACATTTTGCATCCTGAGTAATCTTATTTTTGCTATCTTTGCATGGATTTTTACCTACCGCGACATGAAAAGAAAATCAAGAAATCGCTACTTGATAGCAGCATCCGCTTTTGCGCTTGTGATAATCGGACTGTTCTACTATTATTTTTTCAGTTCATTCTTGGCCAATCCGGCACAAACATACGTCTATATCGACCGTGACGATACGATAGATTCCGTGTTCGCCAAGGTCGCTCCGATGGCCTCCGAGCACAGTCTTCAAGGGTTCAAGACATTGGTACGCCACAGCCAGTACGCCGATCACATCCGTACAGGCCGCTATGCGATCAAGCCCGGACAAGGCGCGTTCAGCCTGTTCAGACACCTGAAGAACGGCATGCAGACCCCGCTGGATCTTGTCATTCCATCGGTCCGGACACTCAACAATCTGGCCGGAGACCTGTCGAAGAAGCTGATGATGGACAGTACGGAGTTGATCCAGACCTTGCAGGACGAAGCTACATGTAAGAAATACGGTTACGGCAAGATGACCATTGCCTGCATGTTCATTCCCAACACGTACGACATCTACTGGAATATCACGCCTGCCAAGCTGCTTGACCGTATGCAGCAGGAAAGCAAGAAATTCTGGAACGACGACCGGACAGCCAAAGCCGAGCAACTGAAACTGTCACCTGTGCAGGTCATCACATTGGCCAGCATCGTAGACGAGGAGACTGCCAATGACGCGGAAAAGCCGATGGTGGCCGGCATGTACTACAACCGGCTCAACTACCGCGATGCCGAATATCCGACAGGAATGCCCCTGCAGGCTGACCCGACGATCAAGTTTGCCTGGCAGCGCTTTGAGCTGAAGCGGATCTATCACAACTTACTCTATATCGACAGCCCTTACAACACCTACAAGAACGTAGGCCTGCCCCCGGGTCCGATACGCATTCCGAGTGTGGCAGGGATCGATGCCGTACTCAATTTAGTGCACCATGACTATCTCTACATGTGTGCCAAGGAGGATTTCAGCGGCACACATAACTTCGCCAGAACCTATGCGGAGCACCTGCAGAACGCTGCCCGATATGCCGCAGCACTCAACCAGCGAGGCATCAAATAAGGTTTTTGAGATCAAGCGCAAACCTGTGCTTGAGCCAAAGGTATCATCCGAGCTCTCCGGATGATACCTTTGGCGATTCAAGACGGATTGCCTGGTCAGTCCAAAGGCATCTTACAAGCCACCTGTAACAATAACCCGCAAGAGCGGCTGCAGACTTCTCGGACCGTCAAGGGAAAAGCGTCACACCGGGATAACGAATGTCTTGAACATGCGTTTCAATAGGGTACAAAAAAAATACCTCTCACTTCACAATGAAAGGCATTTAATCTCAATAGGTATTAGCTTTTTTAAGGTAAAAAGATTGTATTCAGGATAACACTTGCAAAGATAGATGTTTTTTTTTCGCAGTGCAAATATTTTTTTATGTTAAATAACATATTTATTAACTTCTATTTGAAAATTCTCACCCCGAAAGGCGTCTTTGGCCCCTCATATCAGGTGATGACCGGAGGCTGATGGATAAATATGCAGGTAGCACAAGCCAAGAGGCCGACAGACTCCCGCCAAGAATGCCTGTTGCCACAACGTCATGCACTTCCGGCATCCAACAGCTCACTTTCGTGCAGATGGCCTTCATAAAGGATGCAAAAAGTAGGATTTCATTTTGATTTTAGAGCGAATTGCATTATCTTTGCATCATAAATATAAATAGGTATATACAAGATGACGATTACAGAAGAAAATACGAGTGAAGGAAAAAAGAGTCTTAGCTTCGTCGAACAGTTTGTGGAAGAAGATCTGGCCGAAAAGAAGAACAACGGCAGAATACAGACCCGCTTCCCGCCGGAGCCTAACGGCTATCTGCATATCGGACATGCCAAGGCCATCTGCATGGACTTCGGCGTAGCCGAGAACTATCATGGCGTGTGCAATCTGCGCTTTGATGACACGAACCCAAGTAAGGAAAACAACGAATATGTTGAGAATATCCTTCAGGATATCCAATGGTTAGGCTTCCATTGGGGTGAGGTCTTCTATGCCTCCGATTACTTTGAGAAACTCTATGATTTTGCCCTCTGGCTGATCAAGCAGGGACTTGCCTACGTGGACGAGCAGACCTCCGAGCAGATCGCAGCACAGAAGGGGACGCCCACAACACCCGGTATCGCCTCTCCTTACCGCGACCGCCCCATTGACGAAAACCTGAAACTGTTCGAGCAGATGAACACGCCGGAAGCCGTAGAAGGAAGCATGGTGCTGCGTGCAAAGTTGGACATGGCCAACGCCAACATGCACTTCCGTGATCCAATCATCTACCGCATCATCCAGACGCCCCATCACCGGACGGGCACGAAGTGGCATTGCTATCCGATGTATGACTTCGCCCACGGACAGAGCGACTATTTTGAGGGGGTCACGCATTCTATCTGTACGCTGGAGTTTGTCCCCCATCGCCCGCTCTATGACAAATTCATCGACTATCTGAAGGAAATGGACGGGACGGCCGAACAAGGCTTGAACGATTTCAGACCACGCCAGATTGAGTTCAATCGGCTCAATCTCACCTACACCGTCATGAGCAAACGGAAACTGCACACACTGGTCGACGAGCACTTGGTGGCAGGCTGGGACGATCCCCGGATGCCCACCCTCTGCGGCCTG
>JALFRV010000099.1 GCA_022778905.1 Prevotella sp.
TGTATATAACCAATGGGTTTGCGCCGCAGACAGCAGTGTGCTTCTTCAAGATGGAGGGATTTGCGCCTTCGAGACTGATCTCGATGATGTCTCCCTTGAGCTCGCTGCCTTTGCCGTCTTCGTCATTTCCGTATCTTGAAACGGCCACGAGCATCTTTTTCTCGTTGCGGTGCAGACAGATGTCTGTGATGACTGCGTCGTCGCCGTAGCCCAAGTCGGCGAGTGACATGATCTTGTCCGACTCTGCCGGCTGTATGCCTGAAGCTACATTGAGGATGTTGTACTTGTAGATCCCTTTGGTCGTATTGAAATAGACATAGGGTGTATTGCGCAGCATGAAGAACCGGCTCGTCGGCTGTACAACAGCAGCATCGACAGAAGCAATTGTGTTTTCCTCCTCGGAAGTGTCGAATGTTGCAAACTTGACCTGGCCGTTGTTCTCGATCGCCGAGAAGCAGAAGCCTGCCTGATAGGTATCACTTCCGTAAATCGCTTTATAGCCTGGGAATGAGGACTTGGGATCAATGTCGGTCAGGTCTCCAGAATCAAAAGCATAGAATTTTCCCTGCCGTTCGTCGAAGACACATTGAGTGTAGGTGCAATCCCATCCGGCATTCAGATTCTTACCTTTGTTAGGAGTCGGCGTCCGGCCTGTTTCGAACATCATGGGTGAGAATTTACAGTTTTGCTCCTCGCTTCCTGTAAAGTTAGAATAATAGATCTGGGGTGATGCCGAGCGTTCATAGGAAATAACATATATTCCTCCGCCTGCGATTAGATATACGGACTCATTGTTGAAAATTGATCCATAAGGAGTGCGTCTCCATTGCGTCACGATGCTGTTAATGTGCTCGGGGACGTAGGAGGAATAGTCGGGGACAGGATAAAGTTCGCCGTGATCGAGCAAGAATTCTTTGTCGATCTTTCCCTTGTTTTCAAGAGTGATGTTGCTGAGTTGTATGAGTCCTTGGTCGCAGATGATCTTTACGCCTCTGCCGCCGAACTTTTTGACAAATGCAGTGCAGCCGTCCACGTAGGTTTGATACAGTTGGCGTGGATGAGTGCCTAATGGTTCCTTATTGTTTTTATTGTAAAACATGGTTGAGAATTCAGCATTTTGCTTGTCCAATCTCAGATAGGACAAGTCTGCCAATCCGTCCTGGGTGCTCACGACCAGAATGCCGTCGGCCGAGGTGGAATAGTTTACGACGAGCTTGGTCGTGAAGAATGTTTTCACCTGAGTTTCCTTGTCGGTGACGGTATAGAGCAATGTGTAGCTTCCTTGAGAATTTGAGACCTCATAATTCAGGTCTTTTTCCGTTGAGATCACTTTGTTTCCGATCTTCCATTCATATTCGTACAATGACGGATCTTTGCCTCCTATGGATCCTTCCAAGTCGGGCTTGATGCTCAATGTTTCAAATTGGTCAATCTCGACAGCCTCAGGAATGCCGTTCACCGTCACCTCGTTAACGTCGTGATAGTCATAGTTGCCTTTGTCATCATAGCATCCGGCCAGTGCCATGACAATGGCCAGTGCTGCAATATATCTGATTGTTTTCATAAGTGGTCTTGTTTTTCGATTATTCATTAAATGTCAATAAGGTTGTCAAATCCCACTCTCTTACCAGTCTCCTCATCTATGACGACATTGTCCTCCAAGTATGCCTTCAGGGCATTGATATATCGGCTGGCAGCGTTGAGAATGTCGACCTTGCTGTAGAACTCTTCCGTATTGAACATTAAGAGTATCTTGTATTTCTGTGGATGATAGTAGCCCAGCGCATAGACGCTCCACCAGCTCGGCTGGTCCACGTAATTATTCATCGAGATTTTGAACTCCCATCCGTTCCGGGGGCCAAGTTTCAGTTCGTCAGACTCTATCAGTCGCAGGATGATGGATTTGCGCTCTTTCTTCGTGAACGATGAACTCAAGTGTGAACGGAGCAGGGTAATGGTCAGCGTATCAGACCAAGTTCCGGCATGGAAGACATAAGAGTCTTGCAAAGGCAGATAATCTTCATTGACCTTAGCGGTCGTCTGTCCTTTCACTACGATTCCTTCCTGTACGACTTCTACACGATAATGCTTGTCGGCTGACAGCTGATCACCCAGCACGAGGACGGGAATCTTCACGTCATACGACTTTGTTTCATCGGGCAGCAGTCCCATTGACACTGTCAACGAGTCACGCACGATCAGTCTCTTTGCGGCATAATTTGGGTCCTGATACAAGTATTCGAAATAGACTCTTTCTCCTTCTGAATACGGGACATCGATGTCTTCCGAACATGAAACAGCCAGAAAGCATGAGGCAAATGCCCATAGTATAATCTGTATATTTTTCATATGCTCACTTGTTATTGGTAAATACCATATTCTTTCTCTGCCTCGGGAAGCGGAAAAACAAATACGGAATTGTTGGGTTCGATTTGTATTAAGATGTTCAGAATCGGGCTGTTCAGCCTTTTGTATTCGTAGAACAACTGTCCTTCTCCGATAAATTCTCGACGCATCTCAGCGATCAGCACGTCCTGGTTGATGGAAGTCTTGTCGCTTGTTGTACTGTTCGGAATGCGTGAACGCCGCAAGATGTTCAGCGATTCCAATGCGTCGTTCTGTCCTAACCGCATTTTGCATTCTGCTGCGATCAGATACATCTCGGAAAGCTTGATAAGGACCTGCTTCGGATAGAATCGTTTGATGTCTTCATTGGTGTATTTTACGAGATACTTACTTTGCGGCTTGACCCATGTGGAGAAGCGTATGTCATCATTGTTGTTGTCAAACAGGTCATTGATATCGGTGGTCAGCGGGAGCGCCGCGCCGCTTGAAGTGGTCTGGGTGACTTTTCCAAGATGCAGATTGCGGGCGTTCGTGAGGATCTCTTTATTCCTCAAGGAGAAGATATGCTCATCATTGAAGAGTATATCTAATGAATCCGGCTGTACATTAATGCTCGAATTGATGTCTACAAGTCTGAACTTTCCAGACTGGATGACGTTTCCTGCCGATCGAAGCGATTCTTCATATTGGCCCTCGTCGAGCAGGACGCGCGCCAAGAGGGCTTCCGCGGCGTAGTAGTTGGCACGTGCAACGTAACGGTCAGCATCCGTTTTGTTGACGATTTCGAACGGGACAGCGTTCTTGATCGGATCGTTTTCCAGTTCCTGCTTGGCCATTTTGAGGTCGCCCTTGATCTTGTCGATGACCGACTTGACACTGATGGCGGGTGTGGATTTCACTCCGAATGTCTCGACATAGGGGATAGCGGTGCTCTGCGGATCAAGTTTGACATCCGGAGCGAACATTCTCAGCAGGTCATAGTGCAGGTATGCCCGGACAAAAAGGCACTCGCCCTTGATCTGGCGGGCTGTTGCGGCCGGGAGGGAAGATGCTTTTTTGTCAAGCCAACGCAAGATGTTGTTGACCTCGGCGATCACGCCATACATGTTGTTCCAGATGGATGTGACCCGCGATCTGACGCCGCTGTTGTCATAGTGGTAGTCCTTGGCATAATGATACTCATGGTAGACAGTTGCCATTGTCTCATAGTCGTATACCTGGGCAAGCACGTCAAGCAAGCCGAAAGTCAGTTCCTGCCCATACAGATTGGCTGATGACATGTCGGCATAGACGCCTGCCATGGCGTCTTTGAATCCTTGTTCGGTTGAGAAAAGCTTCTCTTCGTCCACGGATGTTTCAGGTTCGACCTTCAGCCAGTCATTGCATGAGGCTAAGCCAAACATGCAGACACCGGCGATCATATATTTTACGAATCTCGTACTCATAACTTTTAGAATCTAACGTTTAAACCAAAGGAAAATGCTCTTGCGTATGGATAGCTGAGCCCACGCTCCTGCTTGATGGAGGAAATGCGGAACAGATCGGTCGATGAGGCTATCAGCTTGACATATTCAATGCCGAACTGTCCGAGGAATTTCTTCGGTACGGTGTAAGTCAATGACAGGTTTGACAGCACAAGAGAGTTGTTGTCCTGCACGAATCTGCTCGTCTGGTAAACCGGCGACTGGTCATCGATGCGTCTGAACATGGTATGGTCTCCCGGTTCTTTCCATCTGTCGTAGAGCACGCGCCTGTCTGCGTTGTAGGTGGGGTTGGCTCCTTCCACCTTGGTTGCGAGTGTGGAGTTGTAGGATTTGCCGCCTACCCTGTAGGTTGCCACGGCATACAGATTGAATCCTTTCCATGCCAAGTTGTTGATCACGTTACCGTTGTATTCGGGTTCGGTGTCTCCCACGACGATTTTATCCTTGTAGTCGTAGATGAAGGACAAGGATCCGTCGCGTTTCACGTATACTTCATTTCCGGTCGCGGGATCTATTCCGGCTGAGCGGACAACGTAGATGGCTGTCGTGGAGTTTCCGTTTTCATACTGGTTGACGACTGTTCCGCCTATATTGCTGTCTGCTGCCATGTTGTTCCGCTGATTCATTTCGGCAAGCTCGTTGGAGATTTTCCTGATTTTGTTCTTGTTATGAAAAGCTGAGAAAGTCGTTGTCCAGGAGAAGTCCTTGTGCTTGATCCAGTTTGCAGACAGCCGGGCTTCCCATCCCATGTTTTCCACTTCTCCTACATTCTCTGTGTATGAAGTGAATCCGGTGGACGGCGCCACGTTCATGGGAAGGAGCAGATTGTCGGTCAATTTGCGGTATACGTCGCCATAGAAAGCCAGTCTTCCCTTGAAAAGTGTCAAGTCGAAGCCGAAGTTGTAGCTCATGGTCTGCTGCCATTTCAGGTTGCTGTTGCCATATCCCTGAAGAGTTGCGCCCCATGAATCGAGATAGACGTTGCCTGCCTGGTAATAGTAGCGGGTGATGGCTTGTGAAGATGCAAAGTTGATGTTGCCCGTGCTTCCCATTGACGCTCTAAGCCTCAAGGTGCTGAAGTCTTCGTTCATGAATTTCTCTTTATGGACGTTCCATGCCAGACCGAGTGACCAGAAAGGTGCAAAGCGCGAGTCGTTGCCAAACTTGGACGATCCGTCCGTACGGAAAGAGAAGTCTACGTAATAGCGTTCAAGCAGTCCATAGTTGGCGTTGAACAGTACACCGAAGAGCCTGGAGATGTCAGAGGTGTCGGTCGGTTTGCTGTTGGCGGCATATTGTTGTGCGTAGTGGATGTTGGCTAAGTTGTCATTCAGGAATCCTGTTGCGGAAAATCCCTGCCCGTGGATATTGTTGTCGGTGAAGTTGGTACCGAGTGTCATGCTGAGGGTATGTGCCTGACGAAACGTGTTGTAATAGGAGAGCAGGATGTTTCCGTCGAGCGTGGTCTCCGTCGAGTTGAAGAATGTGGCCCGTCCTTTTTTCTCGATGTCCTGCTCCTCGGCATAGGCGGGTGAGTTTGGGGATACGAATACTTCCTGCTGTGCCAATGCCTTCGTGTAGCTCACTCGGGCTGTCAGGCGGAAGGCGTTGAGGAATCGCCATTCCAGATAGAAGTTGTCCGACCAGGTGGTGGTGCTCGTTCTGTCTTTATGGGCAAGCGTAGCGTTGATGAGCGGGTTGATGTGATTGGTCGAAAGCACTTGCACCATTTTCCCGTCCGGATCATAGATCCGGTCGTATGGATTCTGCTGGGCGAAAAGGGAGAATGATCCGTAGGGTGAATTATCGGCATTCAGTTCGGAGATCGTCAGGTCATTGCGTACGCGGAAGGATTCTCCGATGTTGTAGTCGAGCACCGCTCCTATGCCATAGTTGTTTCGGTCAGACCCCTTCATGACGCCTGCATTGTTGTCATATCGGGCATTGAGCTGGTAGCGCAGGTTGTCGTCGCCACCTTCTAATATGGCAGAATACTTCTGATAGACGGAGGTGCGCAGCGGTTGTGAGAGCCAGTAGGTGTTGACACCTCTCGCCGCTTCTTGCAGACGGGCATTGTAAAGACGGTCATTGGCTAATTGCCCCTCGAGCCCACCGGCTGCAAAAATATACCGTCCGGCCAATCGCTCGAACTCTAATTTCTCTTTCGCATTCATGAGATTGTAATCTCTCAGGTCGGGAACAGAGACGGTATAATTGGCGCTGAAGTCCACTTTGATTCTTCCGGGCTGGGGACGTTTTGTGGTCATGACAATCACTCCGTTGGCACCGCGTGATCCATACATGGCTGTTGCAGAGGCATCCTTGAGAATCGTGATATTGTCTATGCGGTTGATATCATAGTCGTAGACCATTTGTGCAGAGACCTCTATACCATCCATGATGTAGAGTGGACCATTGGGATTGTTGCGTGAGCTCTCGGCAGATCCCCGAAGATCGAATGTGCTTTGTCCGCGGAGTGTGACCTCGGGGACATGGTTGGGATCGGCTCCGTATTCGAGTTGCTCCGTCAGACGAAGCGACGGGTTGTAGGCTGACAGTGTTGAGAGCACGTTGGTGGCTCCCAAGTCTTTCAGCTGGTCAGCCTTAATGGTGATCTCGGAGCCGGTGTAGCTCTCTTTGGATCGGCTGTAGTAACCGTTGACCACCACGTCTTTCAGCATGAAGTCCTCACTTCCCTCAAGGTAAATGTCAACCGGTCCATAGCCGGTGAAAGTTTTCTCAACGGTTTTCATCCCTACATAGCTGATCACAAGCACCTGTCCCAGATCGGCCCTGATCCTATAGCGGCCATCCACATCCGTGGCCACACCGTTGTTTGTGCCTTTGATTCTGACTGTTGCGCCGATGACTGGCTCCTTGTCTACATCGTATACGGTGCCGCTGACATGTCCATCATCATGGCTATAGTGCATCACTTCAGTTTTGAACAATCTGACGAATCGGTCCTTGACATTGTAGCGCAAGGGGGTGTTTTTCAGCAGTTCAAGCAGTGCGGCATCCATCGTGACCGACTTTAGGTTGACGGTAGTCCGATAGGACTCGACGTCCTCAGAAGTAAACTGTAACTTGTAGTAGCCGGAAAGGCGTTCTACAGCATTCAGCGCCGTGCTCAGTCTTTCATCCGTACACTTGTAAGTGATACGCTCTCCGTGTGTTAGCTTTTGGGCGAACAATGCGTTTGCAGAAAACAGACATAAAAGCAGGACTATGAGAAAGCCCTTTGTTCTACTTTTCTCTCTTCCCTTCATAAACATAAAATTAAGTATGATGTTAGATTATTCTCTTAATGAAAACAACCTGGATACGCGAATGGTCACCTTCATTCAAGGAAAAAATATGTAGAAAATTCATCTGATGCAGATCGCAGTGCTATTGATGGCTTTTGGCGTATGATACGGACGGGCTGCGCAGAGCTATCCTCCGGGCCGTCCAAAGGATAGCTCTTGGCCGTCCATATGATAGCTTTCGGCCGCCCGGAGCTATGCTTTTCGTGGCCCCTGTTTACGGTGTTGAAAATCAACAGGTTGCATCAGTTGGGAGCGGAGCGGATGAGATGAATGATGAGGGATGAGATGATGAGGGTGATGAGTTTCAGGAGTTCGGAAGTTCCAGAAGTGTCAGGAGGGCAGACATCCGTTTCGTAGCATATGTCTGAACTCCCGCAACTCCTTGAACTCCCACTACTCCTGAAGGATGAGGGGGCGCTGTTATCTGACGGTCAGCACGTTGCCCTGCAGGGATGTCTGCATGGGGGTGATCTCGCGGAGGCGGCTCAGGATGGCGGAAAGGCTCTGGTGGCGCTCGGCCACGAAGTGCATGCGCTGCCCGAGGAGTGCTGAATCGGTGCACTCGACGCTGACGCCGTAGTTGCGTCCGATCTCGGTGAGGACTTCACGGAGTGAGGTGTTGTCGAAATAGAAATAGCCGTCGCGCCAGTTGGTGTATTTTTCGGTGCTCACGGTCTTGATCTCCATTTGCTCGTCGGCATTGAGCGTGACCTGGGTCCCGGGCCGGATGCGGCACTGCCGGCCTGCTGCCTTGACGGCGACACTGCCGCTGACGAGGGTCACTGTGGCCGGCCTGTCGCTGTAGGATGTCACGTCAAACTCGGTCCCGAGTACGGTGGTCTCCATCTTGCCGGCTCTCACGGTGAATGGATGTGAGGGGTCATGCCTGACTTGAAAATAGGCCTCGCCGCTGAGTTTGACTTCGCGCAGGTTGCCGATGAACCGTTCGGGGAAGACGATGGTGCTTCCCGGATGGAGCCAGACGCGGCTGCCGTCGGGCAGTTCGACGCTGAAGGACTTGCCTTCCTGCACTTCCAAGGTCACGACCTCGACCTTGTCGAGGGTGACGCGGCCGCTTGCGGTACGGAAACTCAGCAGTTGGTCCTGACCCGTGACGGCGATCACTTCCTTGCCGTTGCCCTCCCGGCTGAGCACGACGCTGCCATGAGAGGCCCCCGGCGTGTAGACCAATGCGGGGTTGGCGGACTTAGTGGCGGGCTCATGGCGCAGGATCATGACCGCTCCGGCAAACAAAGCGGCGATGCCGATGATGATGGCGGCCGTCCGCAATCGTACTTTGCCGGTGTGTCGGCGGTGGAATGAGGCGAGCTGGGCTTCCACGTCGACTTTCTCGCGCTGCATTCTTAATGCGGTCGTCATGGCCTCGATCTCGCGGCATTGCCGTCTGAACTCGTCGTTCTGTTCGAGTTCGTCGATCAGTGCGGGATCGGCTTCGGCTCCTGCCTCCATCAGGTCGAGTGTCTGTAGGTCGAGTATCGTCAATTCTTTATCGTCCATTCGTGTTTAGATATTTGTTATTATAACGCCCCGGGCGTGAGAAGTGCCACGCTTTTTAGTTATTTTTTAGAGTTCAGTTCCCGTATGATCTTCAAGGCGCGGATGATATGCTTCTTCACCGTACTGACGGTGATGCCGCGCTCGAGCGCCACTTCCTTGTACTTTTTCCGCTCCACATAGCATGAGATGAATATGTCGCGCGTGGGCGGCTGCAGGCTTTCGATCTGTCGGTTGATCTGCTGTTGCAGCTCTTCGCGCTCGATACGGTCGGTCTCGACGGTCATCTCGTTGCTCATGACCTCGCAATATCGGGCATACTGACGGTGGCGAACCTGATGGCGGACATAGTCTAAACAGAGGTTGCGGGTGGTCACGAAGAGGAAGGTCTTGGCACTCTGGCGCTTGATGTTGCGGAAGTTGTTCCACGCTCTTTCGTAGGCTTCGGAGACGATGTCACGGCATTCGTCCTCGTCGTCCACGTATTGGCGGGCGAAGAAATAGAGCGGAGAATAGTATTCCCGGAAGATGTCGTCAAACTCGGAATTATCTCTCATGTTTCTTAATAACGTTTGCAAATATATAAAAAAAACGGATCTCAATGGCCATTAGAGCGATAAAAGGTAAAAAAAACTTATATTTTAAGAATTTGAGGTGCGTCTGTAAGAATTAATAATTTGTCTCGTTTTAGGTGTGTTATTTGTCAATCTTTGAAGATTTTGAAGTTTTTTCTATATTATCCGTAACCTTTCTCCTCTCTTGTACGTTCTTCAATAAATCTTATAAGCGATTAAACCTAAAAACACAAAGTATGAAGAAAACCCATCTATTGATGCTCCTGCTGGTCATGTGTTTTGTAACACTGCCTTTGTCAGCGCAGAACGAGCGCATCAGCATGACATTCAACAATGAGACTCTTTCTTCAGCCCTGCGCCGGTTGGAGAAAGTCAGTAACTTCAAGATTTCGTTTGCCTACCGGGATGTGGAGCCTTACAAAGTGACCGGATACCTGAAAGACGCCTCATTGGAGAGCTTGCTGCAGTTCTTGCTTGAAGGCAAGCCTTTGGTCTATACGATCAAAGGCAGGATGGTGGATATCCGCCGGGGCGGTCGGCCGGGCCGTCAGCCGGTCGGGGCTGCAGCACGGGAGATTACCGGAACGGTCAAGGATGAGACCGGCGAACCGCTGCCGGGAGCCACGGTGGTCTGCGTCGGCGGCAGTGGCGAAGATAAGAACGCAGCTACGGCAACTGATGCAGACGGAAAGTTCAGAATGTTCGTCTCCGGAAAAACCAGCCGTCTGGAAATCTCGTTTGTCGGTTTTCAACAGAAGATCGTCAGTCTCACAAATGCTTCCTCATATGCTATCATCATGGACCCTGATTCAAAAAACATTCAGGAAGTTGTCGTGACGGGTGTCGTTCCTAAGAGTAAACTCTCGTTTACGGGTTCAGCTTCACAGTTCTCAGGCGAAGAGCTCAAGTCGATCGGAGTGCAGAACCCGATAGCAAGTTTGAAAGCCCTCGATGCAACTTTCAACGTACTCGACAACTCTTTCTATGGTTCCGATCCAAACCATTTGCCCGATATCAACATCCGAGGTAAGTCGAGTATATTGGGAATCAAGGATGAAGCGGCCAATGATCCGAACCAACCATTGTTCATTGTCGACGGTTTCGAATCAACCTTAGAAACAGTTTACAATATGGATATCAGCCGTATTGCATCCATGACTATTCTGAAAGACGCAGCCTCGACAGCCATCTATGGGTCTAAGGCAGCTAATGGTGTAGTCGTAGTTGAAACAGTAAAACCACAGGCGGGCAAACTGCGCCTGTCATACAATGGATCTGTCGCCGTGTCCACACCCGATTTAAGTTCTTATAATCTCATGAATGCCTCTGAGAAACTGATGTTCGAGAAACTGGCAGGGCGCTATTCGACCAACTCTGGTAACTGGAATGTTGATCGTGAAATATTGTTGAGCAATATTTATAATCAACGTTTGGCTGACGTGCAGAGCGGAGTTGATACCTATTGGTTGAGCGCCCCGCTGCGAACAGGTATCAACCACAAGCACAATGTTTATGCTGAAGGCGGACAAGGGGAATTCTTATTCGGTATCGGATTGAACTACAACGGCATCAGTGGTGTTATGAAAGAATCCAAGCGCAATGTCTATGGAGGATCCATCGATCTCACTTACCGTCTGAATAAGCTGCAATTCCAGAACCAGTTTGAAGCCTCTAAAACAGAGATCAATGATCCGATCGTGCCTTTCAGCACTTATGCCGGAGCCAATCCTTATTACCAAAAGACTGACAGTGATGGCAATATCTCGCGCTGGTTAGAATATTCCGACTTCACACATGCTGCTAACCCGCTGTATAATGCATCTCTT
The DNA here is from genome assembly GCA_022778905.1 of Prevotella sp. Classification (GTDB taxonomy): domain Bacteria; phylum Bacteroidota; class Bacteroidia; order Bacteroidales; family Bacteroidaceae; genus Prevotella. Next base: position 11,055 of record JALFRV010000099.1, read on the forward strand.
AACAGTAGGAACCAATCTTCCGGTCTTTACTTGAAGAACTATTTTATCATCGAATATATGCCGGTTGAGAATCTGAAATTAAGAGGCAAGATTGGTATCACGCACCGAACGACCGACAAGGAGGTTTTTATCTCTCCTCAGAGCACAACCTTTGAAAGCCTGGATGCTACCAAGCGAGGCTCGTTCACGGCAACAAACAGCAAGTCAACGACGTTCAACGGTGAGTTTACTGCTATCTATGCGAAAATGATCCGGGCACATCGCTTCACAATGGCAACTGGTGGAACGGCATCGGAAGAGAAGGCATTGAACCAAGGCTACAGTGCTGTGGGCTTTCCGGAAGGCAACTATACGTATCCCTCATTCTCGAATGGGTATCCAGATAACGGAACGCCAAGATATTATGAGACCGTATTCCGCACGACAAGTTTCTATGGAACGGTGAACTATGCTTATGATCAGCGCTATTTGCTGGATCTGAACTATCGCCTGAGTGGATCGTCCGTGTTTGGCGCCAACAAACGTTTTATCAACACATGGTCCGTTGGTTTAGGGTGGAACTTGATGAATGAAAAGTTCTTCAAGCAGCATATTCGCGGCGTATCCATGTTGAAACTGCGCGCTTCAATCGGTAATCCGGGCAATCAGGACTTTAATTCGGCCGAAGCGCTCACAACCTATCGGTTCCTTTACAACAGTTTCAATTACTTCGGAACCAGCACGGTGCTTCAGCAATTGGGCAATCCTGACCTGAAATGGCAGACCACTCTCGACCGCAACTACGGCCTTGACCTGACAATGCTGCATGATCGACTGAGTTTGACATTTGATTATTATCAGAAGACAACGGATCCTCTGCTCATCAATATCGGTGTCCCCCCATCAACTGGTGTTACAAACTGGTATACGAATTTAGGCAAGCAGAAAGCAAAAGGATATAGTGCCACGGCAATCTACTATATATTTAGAAATATCAATCGCCGATTGATCTGGTCCGTGCGTGGTACTTTGCGGCATGATGACATTAAACTTGACGGAATTAACGGTCATTTAGATGACCTGAACAATACAGGAAAGGCACGTGATACAAAACGCTATTATGATGGTGCAGATCCCGATGCCATTTGGGCCGTGCAGTCTAAGGGTATTGATCCGTCGAACGGAAAGGAGCTTTTCGTAAAGAAGGACGGTACGTATACGTATGATTTCACCTACGATGACGAGGTGATTGTAGGCAACAGTCGATCAAAATTAGAAGGCTTCTTCAGTTCCAACTTCACCTATAAAGGCTTCACCGTGGGAGTAACATTCGGTTATAAGTTTGGCGGAAAAGCTTTCAACGAAGTGCTATATAATAAGGTTGAGAATATCTCAGGTGATATGTTGAACTTCAATCAGGATCGCCGTGCACTCTATGACCGTTGGCAACAACCTGGTGACATTGCTAAATTCAAGAACATAGCAAGCTCTGCCAATACGCCAATGTCATCTCGATTTGTTCAAAAGAACAACTCGTTCACACTTACTTCTTTGCAGTTGGGATATGATTTCTATCAGATAGCTCATAAACTTGGCGTCCAGGCACTAAGATTATCGGCGTATATGAATGACTTGTTTTGGCTGACCTCAATCAAGATGGAACGAGGAACGGCTTATCCTTATGCACGCAATTTCACGTTAGCTTTATCGTTCACCCTCTAACCCTATAAAGAAATGAAAGTTTATAAACTATTTATAATAAGTCTGATTGGTGGATTGTGCTTCGCAATGACAAGTTGCTCCGATTGGTTGGACTATACACCGAAAGACAAACAGACTGCCGAGCAGCAATTCAGCACGCGTGAAGGCTTTTACAATGCGGTGAATGGTGTCTACAATCTGGTAAGTAGCAACTCGCTGTATGGCTACAATCTCAGCTATGGGCCATTGGATCTTATGGGACAATGCTATTATGTGTCGGATGCGAACACCACCTCTTATGCTTTTCAGCAATACACATGGAACAACTCGGTGGTCGTATCAACCTTCTCATCTATATGGAACAGTGCTTATAACGCGATCCTGAACATCAATGTCATCTTGAAGGAACTTGACCAGCAGAATCATGTTCTTACGACGAAAGACTACTCGTTAATCAAGGGGGAAATGATAGCGTTGCGCGCATTCCTACACTTTGATTTACTCAGACTCTTCGGTCCTGTCTACTCGAAGGATCCTAAAGCTCCCAGCATACCGTTCAATGACGGCGTCCAAGCACTCAGACGGGACCGTCTGCCTGCTAACGAGCTGATAAATGACAAACTTATTCCTGATCTGACGAATGCCCAACAGCTTCTGGGCGAAGCGGATCCCGTCATTGCCGACGGTGTGTTGAACACCGATGGAGGTGAAAAGGGCAATCGGCTGAGATACCGTCAGCTCCGGTTCAATTATTATGCCGCCTGTCTCCTGAAAGCCAGAATCTATCTCTGGGTGGCTGACTATGATAACGCGTTGGCCGAGGCAAAGAAAATCACCGACGACCAACAAGTGTCGCAGTGGTTCCCGTTTGTCGACCCAAGTCGTCTGTTGGCCAACAACACCAATCCCGACCGCCTCTTCTCTACCGAGTGTCTGTTCGGCTATTACATGAAGAATATTTCGAGCATCTACACCAGTTATTTCAGCGGGACATTGGATGCGACCAACATTCTCCAGCCACGTAAGGGATACATCGAGAGCCTTTTCTCTTCCTCTGCCGATTTCCGGCGGCAGACATCCTGGACGGGTTCGATGTCTACAACTGGCAGTGAGTATGACTTTATCAAGTATAAGGGCTTTACTGCGAATTCGGAGGCTCCTGAATTCTGGGCAACTTTTTTCGGCTTGATGCGCATCAGTGAGGCCTATTATATTGCTGCTGAATGCTGTCTGCAGAAAGCCGATATGTCCAATGCCTTGAATTACCTTAACACCATACTGAAAGCGCGTGGTCTTGAAGGGCTGGCCGACAAGGCCACTGCGGCTGAGATTCTGAAGGAGATCAAGATGGAATACCTGCGTGAAATGCGTGGTGAGGGTCAGATATTTTTCCTTCATAAACGTTTCTTCCAAGGTTTCGGATCCTCGAACAAGGGAGAGCCAGACTTGAATGGCGCCCAAACTATCAGATACGACTATCCTTCGGTGGAACGGTATGTCATCCCAATCCCATCCAATGAAACAAATTAATGCTAAAAACGTATGAAAACGAGACATATAAACGCAAGGTTCCTGTTTCTGATACTTGTCTTGGCATTAGTCTCCTGTGCTGAAGACGAGATCAAGACCTATGATGGTATCAAGTCCGGATTGATGATCCAGGAAATCAGATCGTATGATCAATATGGGAACCCCGTAGCCTATCAGGATTCCATATCCTATTCTTTTGCCGGAGCCAAGGATGATACCAAGCTCATGAGGGCGCGATTGATCGTCAAGACTATTGGTCCGACGGTCGATTATCCCAGACCTTATATTCTCAATGTTGTGACTGAAGAGACAACTGCAGTATTAGACGCAGACTTCAACTTGAGCGGAAACGATTTCATCGTGCGCCCTTATCAGGCTTCCGATACGGTGTACATCACGCTGCTCCGCACTGCAAAGCTTCACAGGCAAACCCTGAGAATCAAGGTGAAAATCGAACCTAATGAATTCTTTGAGATACCTATCCTGACTTATAAGAACTCATCTTCATGGAGCGTTGACGGACCTACGAACAGCGCCACATCCTATCTGATCAAGTTTGACGAGAAATATAAGCAGCCTTTCTATTGGACCTACTTCGGCAAGAGATATTTCGGTACGTTTTCTTCGGCCAAGTTTATAGAATTGAACAAGGTAATGGGCTGGACACTCGACGATTGGAATAAAGCCGGGCAATCAGGATCCAAGGTAGCCGGAGGAAAGTTCGACTTTGCAGCACGTGCATTGCAGAAGCACCTGCAAAGTCTGGCCGACGCCGGCACACCTGTGCTTGACGATGATGGAAAGTACATGCAGCTGGCTAATGCTTATGCGGTTGATTACTCCAAGTATGACAATAATTAAGGAAAGATTATGAGACCAAGATTGAGATACGTTACCATGGCAGCAGTCATGAGCCTCCTTTGCACCTCATGCTACGAGGATAAGGGGAATTATACTTATACAGAAAAGGATATCATCACGATCACCCTCCCTGATGATATCAAGGCAATGTCGCATGCCGAATATCTGAACATCAACCCGACGATCCACTCGTCGGTCAACGGGACTATCGATGCCGACAATACGGACTATGAGTACGGATGCCGACTGAATTATCCTTGGTATAATGCAGAAGAGGGAAAGAACGAGCAATGGATAGACATAGACTCTACCCGTAGTAAGGATGTGAAGTTCTTTGCCAATCTTCCTGCAGGTACCTATAAGATATGGTACTGGGTCAAGAGCAAATCTACCGGCGTTACAACTAACGCCCAAGGCATCGTGAAAGTGCTTTCATCCACCTATCAGGGATGGATGGTGCTGAACAATGTAGGTGCAGACAATACGGTCAGACTTGACATGATCTCGCAGGATTCGAAAGGAAACGTCAGCATTGCGCGCAATCTTTTGGGAAGCAAGGCACCGAAGTTGACCGGCGGAACACAACTCGTGCTCAATCCCAGTAAATATGTTAACGGTGAAAGTATCTTCCTGTTGAGCCGGTCGGGAGGCTTTCGGCTGAATGTAAACGATCTGCAGACGACCGTGGGCGATGACATGAAGTTGAATGATTTCATTCTTCCCTCCACACCGGGGCAACCCGTCAGTATGCTTATTGTGAACAACGGCAGTTCCGTCGGGCCTACGTCAAGACTGACGGTGACCGACATCGGGAATGCCTATGCTATCACCAGCAACACTTCCGGTGCTTCGTTCGAAAATCCCATCAACACCGAGAAGCGCGATGCGGAGCCCGTTTTCCAAGTGTCACCGATGATGGGCACCAGCATGGCACGCCCCGGAAACTCATCGTGCGCCTTACTCTATGATGTCACAAACAAGCGGTTCTTAGGATGGAACTATCGTGCTAACGACAATCACATCACTTTCCCGCTCAATGATCCCGAAGGCTCTTTGAAGAAATTCTCTTATCAGACCGGCATGGAACTCATTGCGATGAAATGCACGCGCTATTCTGATGGATTGGTCTATTCCGTCCTGCAGGATGATCAGAAAAAGCGTCATGTCTACGGCATCAACCTCTCGGGAAGCAAGTTCAATCAGGAGTCGAAATACGAAGACATCACTGCCGAGCATTTTAACGATGCCACTGACTATGCCTTTCATTCCCAGTTTCCATTGATGTTCTATTATTATGGCAACAAAGTCTATTCCTACAACTTAGGCACAGGCGCCCTGAGTGATGTCCTGACCTTAGATGCTTCGGAGACCGTGACCATGATCAAGTTCAACCTCTTCATGAATATGCAGCTGTCCGACCTCAATGACAATAGCGACGAATTTCTCGGCAAGCAGTATCAGCTGATCGTTGCATCGACTACGGGGGCGGCTGATGGTGGTGTCATTCGCCTCTATAAGGTGGACCCCACGGGCAAGATGTCCAAGGCTGAAGAGTATAAGGGATTTGGAAAAGTGGTAGATGTCACTTACAGGGAGCGTAGAAAATAATGATATTACGTTATCATCAAAGGAGCAGAAGAATGATCATGAAAGGGATAGTCAATGTCTTGCTTTTCCTGTTGTCACAGAGCGTGTCGGCAATACCATTGATCCGGCAGTATTCCCTTGAGGGCAATCTGCCTGCCTCTGTGAATGGCACAAAGATCTATCTGATGTTGAACGGCACCGGCAATCGTACACCTGTCGACTCAATGGTTGTTGTCAATGGGGCATTCCGCTTCGTCGGGAACACCGGACACATGGATGTTGCCACCGTTTATTCCAATGAGAAAGGCAAGATCGTGCAGGCTGTCGTCGGTGAAGGACCGGTCAAAGTGACCTGCCAAGGTGACCGGCTGCGCATTGCGGGCGGACACAACAACCAACTGCTCCAGGCATATCAGGACAGTTTGGATGTGCTGGACGACCTGCGGTCGCAAATTCAATTAGATGCATTGCTGGCTGAATACCGTAAGCAGGATATTTCCGACGAACGCCGTGTGCAGATCATGCGTATCTATAATGACTTCAGAAAGCGCAGGGTTGCGCTCACGAAAACATTGATCGAACAGAATATAGACAACATCGTGGGGGCCTACATCTTCAGCAATTCATACAACCTCTACAAAGAGAATATGCGTGAAGCGCTGATCGAGAAGGCCGGTCGAGACTTCCAGGAATATCCCCCGGTGCAAAGGATTAAAAGGAAGTTGGAGTCAACAAAGAAACGTCGGGCAGGCAACAGATATATTGATTTCGCCATGCCGGATGTCCAAGGAAGGGGGCATCGACTCTCCGAATTCGTCAGACCTGGCAAATACATCCTGCTTGATTTCTGGGCTTCGTGGTGCGGACCATGCAGGGCGGAAATGCCCCACCTTAAGTCGGTCTACGAAAGGTTTCATCCCAAAGGGCTTGAAGTGATCGGCATATCGCTTGACAATAAGAAAGAAGCATGGACGGAAGCCATTCGGAAACTTGACTTGCCGTGGATCCAACTCTCCGATCTGCAAGGTTGGAAGAACGCGGCTGCCCGGCAATACGGCGTGACGGGAATACCCTGTACGGTGTTGATAGGGCCTGACGGTGTCATTGTGGGAAGTGATCTGCGCAGTATAGAGCTGTCAAGGAAATTAGAAACCTTGTTCAAAGGTAGGTGACAGTTCTGCTTCCTGCACCGTCCGGGTGAAATGCTGACAGTGATCTGCGGAGCGGAAGACCGGACCCAAGAACGAAAAGTAGACAGGTGACATGCGCCGATCCCGGCAGGCAAGGGTCTGCGCCTTGCCAGGAGGGAAAGGAAGAGGAAAGGTGAATGAACGTAACCTGTCTCTTGCTTTCCCCCTTTTTGATTTTTGGTAATGGCAAGTCTTATGCTTACTGCACCTCTATCCGGTTGCCGGTCTTCGTCACCCGGACGCGTTCCATCTGGTTGAGCATCTGCAGGATGTGGTCGATGGTGGAGGAACGTTCGGCCACAAAGTGGATCTTGTAATGGAGGAGGGAGGTGTCGAGGAATGCGACGTCGCAGTTGTAGTTGCGCCCTATGTCGCGCATGACCTGCAGGAGGTCCACGTTGTCATAGTAGAGAAAGCCGTCGCGCCAGTAGGTATAGCGGTCGATGTCGGTGGCGGAGACGGTCTGCGTGCCGTCTTCGGCGATGCGGGTCTGCTGTCCGGGCGTGATCGTGAGCTGCTGGCGGGGCGTGGAGACGCTCACGCTGCCGCTGATGAGGGTCACCTCCGGCTGCTCGTGGGGGTTGGCCTTGATGTAGAATTCGGTCCCGAGCACGGTGGTCTTCATCTTTTCGGTGCGGACGATGAAGGGATGCCGCGCATCGTGGGCTACGTCGAAGTAGGCCTCGCCGTCGAGTTCGACGGTGCGGTTGCCGCCTGCGAAGGTGGTGGGAAAGGTGAGACGGCTGTCGGCGTTGAGATAGACGCGGGTGCCGTCGGCCAGCTTCACCCGGTAGGTGTTGCCCTTGGGGATGGTGATCGTGAGTGATTCGGAAGTGGTGGCGAGGTCGAGCGCGTCCACTTCCTGCTGCCGGTTGGCAGGCAAGGTGACGCGGGTGCCGTTGCTGCGTGTGAGGGCCACGGCCCGGGGATGTGTGTCGGCGTGATAGACGAGGCCCGGTGTGGTCTTGGCGAGGGTCTGCTCTGCTTTCCGCCCGCCGGTCTTGGGGCGCAGGATGATGACGGCGACGGCGATGGCGGCTGCCGCCATCAGGGCGTAGCGCACGGCGGTGAGCCAGCGGGGCTGGCGGGGGGCTGCCGGCTGGTCGGCCTGCTGCCGGTGGGCCTTCATGAAGCGGCGGTATTCGGCGTCGATGTCCACGGGGGTCCGTTCTGCACGCAACACTTGCCCGGCGGCAAAGAGGTTGCGCTGGGCTTCGGTCTCTTCGGGTGTCATCGGCTGCTGCGGCAGCGGGTCGAAGCGGTCCGTTCGGGTGTCGGTGTTTGCTGGTTCGTGTTTCATCTTCGTATTATAATACTTTTTCGGAGGGCAAAAGGTTACGCTTTTTATGCTTTTTTTATTCTTGCCTCCCGGATGGTCCGCAGCGCGGCCACCATGTGTTTCTTGACGGTGCTGATGCTGATTCCGCGGTCTTCGGCCACTTCCTTGTATTTCTTGCCGTCCACGTAGCAGGCCGTGAGGATCTCGCGCGTGGTCGGGTTCATGGCGCTGAGCACCTGCCGCATGACGTGCGTGCGCTCTTCGCTCTCGGCCATTCCTTCGTCGGTCATGACGTCTTCGGTGACCGCCTTGTAGTAGGCGGCGTATTGACGTTCGAGCTGCTGGTGGGAGAGATAGTTGATGCAGTTGTTGCGCACGGTGCGGTAGAGATAGGCCCTGACAGTCTTCTCGTCGATCTCGGCGAGCCTTTTCCATACGCCCTCGAATGCTGCCCCGACGATGTCGCGGCATTCCTCTTCGTCGTTGACCATGTTGCGGGCAAAACAGAAGAGCTGCATGTAGTAGCCTTTGAACAGGGCTTCAAAAGCGTTATGATCTTCCACCTTTTTATATATATGACGGCAAAGATACAAAAAAAATGTCTATCCGTGGGCCGCGGTTTCCATAAAAGATGCGCGCTTCATGCGTGTCCCGCCGGCGGATGATAGTTGCGGATTCTGCGGAGCTATCCTTTGGGCGCCCGAGAGCTATGCTTTGGGCGGCCCGGAGCTATGCTTTGGAGGCCCGAAAGGATAGCTCTGCCAACGCTTTGTGTATCAGTCGGTTACGGCGGGCGTTTCGGGCGCATCCCGCAGCAGCTTCCCCGGGCTGCCTGATTGGGCTGCCGGGGCGTGCCTGCTTCTTGTCTGTCCGATATCCGGAGGCTTGAGGCTGCGGATGTAAACGAAAACTAAAAAAAAGATGATCCGGCCGTAACCTTTTTAGTTTTTGTTTTGTATCATTAACAAAAACCTACCATTTTTTTAAATATAAGAGAGATTCAGTATGAAGAGACAACGAATCATTACTTTGCTTTTTGCGTGCACGCTGAGTCTGTGTGTGTGGGCGCAAGGCATCACGATGAAGTTTCAGAACGAGCCGCTGCCGTCAGTCCTGAAGCGGATCGAGAAGACTACGGACTACAAGTTTGTCTTCGCCTACGACGATGTGAAGAATTGCAGGGTTACGGGTGAGCTCCACGACGCGTCCATCAGCGAGGCCATGACGGTTGTTCTGGCCGGTCAGCCGCTCGGCTACACCGTCAACGGACGCACCGTCAACATCCGGCGGACCCGGCAGGCGACGGGGACGATCCGCGTGACGGGTACGGTCGTCGACGCCAACACGGGCGAGACGCTCATCGGAGCCACCATCCGCGTCGGCGAGACGAAGCGTGCCGTGGTGACGGATGTCGACGGGCGGTTCACGATCGACGACGTGCGGGCCGGCGAGAAGCTCGCCGTCTCGTGCCTCGGCATGTATCCCACGATCGTCAGTGCGGCCACTAGCATGAAGATCGTGCTGAAACCCTTCGTGCAGAACATCGATGACGTCGTCGTGACGGGTATCTTCCAGCGCAAGAAGGAGGGATTCACCGGATCGGCAACCAAGATGACCGGCGACGAGCTGCGCAAGTTCTCGTCTGGCAACGTGCTCAATGCCATCGAGCTGATGGATCCGGGCTTCCGCATCGGAGACAACATGATGTCGGGCTCCAATCCCAATTCGGTCCCTGATTTCAACATGCGCGGACAGGCCAGCATGGGCGACTATTCCACCGAGGAGACCGTCATCATGCGCGGAGACATCGACACCCGCCCCAACCAACCGCTCTTCGTGCTCGACGGCATCATCGGTGTCGCCGTGACCAAGATCATGGACCTCGATCCCGAACAGATCGGAAGCGTCACCCTCCTCAAGGATGCGGCCGCCATGGCCATCTACGGATCGCAGGCCTCCAACGGGGTCGTCATCGTCGAGACCAAGGCCCCGGCCACGGGCCAGCTGCGCGTCACCTACAACGGAAGCTACAAGATCGAGTACCCCGACCTGTCTGACTACAACCTGCTCAATGCGGCCCAGAAACTCGAAATCGAGCAGCGCGCAGGCTTCTATGATCCCATCGGAGGCGATGACAATGCAGTCAACCGCTACAACTCCTATCGGTGGAAGCTCCTCGAGATCGAGCGCGGCGTCAATACCTACTGGCTTTCGCAGCCCGTACACACCGTCTTCAACCATCGGCACGGCCTGACGCTCGAGGGAGGCGACGAGAGCCTGCGCTACAAACTCTACGCCGGCATCAGCCAGGCGCCGGGTGTGATGAAGGAGACCGGCGTCTACGGCAAGAGCGCAAGCCTTGACATCCGCTACCGCTACAAAGGTCTGCTCATCAGCAACATCGCCTACGCCGATTACTCCAAGTCGGACCGCACCTCCCCCTACGGCGACTTCAGCACCTATACGCTGCTCAATCCCTACTACAGAATCTATGATGCCGACGGCAACATACAGCGTTACCTCGAGCGGCAGATCCTCTCGGGCAACTACACTTCGTCGGCCGGCATGACCGTCGGCAATCCGATGTACGACACGCAGTTCAACACCTTCGACCGCAGCACCGACTTCACCATCCGCGATGCCTTCCGTGTCGAATACCGGCCCATACAGTCCGTCATGCTCGCCATGGACTTCAACATCACCAAGGGCAACGGCGACGTCGACATATTCAAGTCGGCCAACCACAGCAGCTTTATCACCGTGACCGACCTCAGCCAGAAAGGATCCTACCGATGGACCCACAATGACCACACCAACTACGAGCTGGCCTTCACCGCCAGTTATAATAAGGTGTTCAGGCAGCGCCATGTCCTCTCGCTGTTCGGGCGCTACAGCATCAGCGAAAGCAACTACACCACCACCGGCGTCTATCAGACGGGATTCCCCAATGACAACATGGACAACGTCTTCCTCGGCGTAAAGGCCAACAGCACGACCGGGAGCGAGAGCAAGACACGTGCTTTCGGAGGCGTGGCCACCGCAAGTTACACCTACGACCAGCGCTACGCGGCCGACTTCAACATCCGCGTCGACGCCTCGTCGCAGTTCGGAAAGAACAACAGATACGCCCCCTTCTGGTCGGCCGGCATGCGATGGAATGCCGACAAGGAGAAGTTTGTCCGCAAGGCACGATTCTTCGACGAGCTCGTCCTGCGTCTGACCTACGGTATAACCGGCACACAGACCTTCTCCTCCTATCAGGCCCTGCAGATGTATACCTATGCCAACATGATGCGGCTCTATCAGAGTTCGGACGTCGTAGGAACCGTGCTCTACGGCATGGGCAATCCCGACCTCAAGTGGCAGAAGACAAAAGCCTTCAACGCAGGAATCGACTTCAACATGTGGAAGCGCATCCTCTCGGGCCGCATCGAATATTATAACCGCCTCACGGAGAACACGCTCATCGACTATTCGCTCGCTCCGTCGGTCGGATTCACCACCGTCAAGGACAACTTGGGCAACATCTCCAACGAAGGCTACGAGCTTACGCTGCGCGTGATGCCCTACAATAACGTGCGCAAACAGTTCAACTTCAACATCCTCTTCAACGGAAGCCACAACAAGAACACCATCAAGCGCATCTCCAACGCACTGAAGATCCGCAACGAGGCACAGCTCTATGAAGACACGTCCAATCCCAACAGGCTCTCCCGACCCATGCCGCGCTATGTCGAAGGCTATTCGCAGACCATGATATGGGCCGTCCGCTCCTTGGGCATCGACCCCATCACGGGCCGTGAGGTGTTCCTCACCAAGGACGGGCAACGCACGGGCGTGTGGAACTCGGCAGACATGGTGCCCGTCGGCGACACCGAACCCGACTGGGCAGGAACCGTCGGACTCAACGCCAACTGGCGCGGATTGTCCCTCACCGTGGCATCCCGCTACCAGTTCGGAGGACAGTATTACAACCGCACACTGGTCGACAAGGTCGAGAATGCCAATCTTCGCTACAACGTGGACTTGCGTGCCTATACCGACAGATGGCTCCAGCCGGGCGACATCGCCAGGTATAAGGCTGTGACCGAAGCCGTCAACGGCGCACAGACAAAGGCCAGCAGCCGGTTCGTCATGGACCGCAACGAGCTCGTCCTCAACACGGTCACGCTCCAGTATCGCTTCGAACGCCGCCGCGAGACATTCCTCAAGCACCTCGGACTCAGCTCGGCCACCGTGGGCCTATACCTCGAAGACCTCTTCCACTGGTCCACCATCAGGCAGGAACGAGGCATCACTTACCCGATGTCACGTCAGGTTTCAATGAATGTGAGTTTAACCTATTAATGTCGAAGGATATGAAAAAAATGACATATGCCATGCTGGCGGCAGCCGCTCTGATGCTTACCGCGTGCAACGACTGGCTCGACGTCGAACCCAAGACCAATGTCGACGAAGACCAACTCTATCAAAAAGAACAGGGCTTTAAGGAAGCGCTCACGGGCGTCTATATAAAGATGTGCGACGCAACCCTCTACGGAAGGGATCTCACTTATGGATTCATGGACCAGATCGCGCAGCGTTACGTCAACAGTCAGAACCAGTATGCCGACTACGCACAGACCACCTGGTACACCTATCCCTCCACCAAGACCGAAGGATACACCAATGCTTTCTGGTCCGGAAACTACAACCTCATTGCCAATCTCAACAATCTGCTCCGGCGCATCGACACCGATGGCAGCAACATCCGTACCGCAGGCCTGCGCGATATCATCACCGGCGAAGCGCTTGCACTGCGCGGTTTCCTCTACTTTGACCTGCTCCGGATGTTCGGCCCCATCTATTCGCAGAACGCGGCTTCGCCCTCCATCCCCTACAGGACACAGTTCAACAGCAAGGAAGCCAAGCTCCTGCCCGCCTCGGCCGTCATCGACAGCGTCATCGCAGACCTCAGGCGGGCCGAGATCAGCCTTGAAGCCGACTCGATGAGCATATCCTTCCCCACCACCGGAACCGACGGCAACAGCTTCCTCTCCAATCGTTTCAACCGCATGAACAAGTATGCCGTCAAGGCCGAACTGGCCCGCGCCTACCAGTGGAAGGGCGATAAGGTCAGCGCACTCAAGTATGCGCTCGAGGTGATCAATGCCCGACGAGCCAGCGGAAAAACCATCTTCACGCTCGTCACCGACAATGCGCAGGACCGACTGCTGTCCACCGAACTGATCTTTGCACTCAACATGGATTCCGAGACCTTCCCCGACCAGGTCACCAACGACTTCGAACTGGCCAGCTGGAACTACTACGTGCTCATGGATGTCAACCGTCTCTATCAGATCTTCGATACGTCTGTCGACGGTCTGAACGACATCCGCATCCGCGACGGCGTGGCTTTCAACATCAGCAGCAATAGCGCCGTGACCCTGAAATACAGTCAGGACAACCTCAAGTCGCCTGCCCTGAAGAACACGATGCCGCTCATCAGGCTGGCCGAAATGTACTACATCGCCGCCGAGTCCGCACCCGACCTCGCCACGGCCGCACGCTATCTGAACGCCGTAAGGGCCGCCCGCGGTCTCGACGACGTGACGCTCAGCTCTGAAGGGGACCGGCTCGAGCAGCTCGAAAAGGAATACCGAAAGGAATTCTACGCTGAAGGGCAGATCTGGTATTTCTACAAACGCAACGCCTACAAGACCTTCCTCAACTGCCCCGTAGCCTCAATGACAGAGGCAAACTATCGCTTCGCCGTGCCCGATGATGAGGTGTTGCTCGGCAACGTCTATTGAGCGGGTGATAAAAATGATAACTGTTTCCAGAATAGATAGATGATTCAGATGATGAAAAGAACAAGTATATACACGTTGCTCCTGCTGTCCGCACTCTTCATAGGATGCAAGGAGCAGGAAGTGGAGACATTCCACGCCGAACGAGGCGTCAACTTCGTCAATTACAGCGCTTACAGCCGTGAGTTCAGCGACGATTATGAGCATCTCGAGGCAGAGGTCAATTTCTTCACCAAATATGCCGGCAAGACAGGCTGGGACATTCAGCCCGACACCATATATGCCGGACTTCAGATCGAGGGAACGCTCCCAGACACGCTCGTCAGGGTGAAACTGAAGGTCATGCCCGTATCGGGTTACGAGCTCCCCGATATCTCCGTGCCCGACTATGTGGATCTTCACACAGGGCAATATCAGGCCTCTTTCAGGATCGTATGCCAGAAACCGAAGGACTATGACAAGCATTACAAGGCGCAGATCCTTGTCGATTACGCCAACAGTGATGTCGTCCTCGGCACCGCCGAGCGTCAGGCCTACACCGTGACCGTATGCGATTCCACGGCCTGGAACGACATCCGGGTCACCGACGAGGCTGATTTCAACAAGTCGTATGGCAAATATTTAGGCAGCTATGGCCCCGTCAAGACGCGCTTCCTCTTTGTTACGTTCGGACAATCCGGCCCGGTAGGCGGAACCTACAGCGTCATCTGCGACCAGGTGTTCTATTATTCGAAGCAGGGATGGGGCGGTTTCGCCAACGCGTATTATCAGAGTTTCATCAAGTCCGCACTCGATTCGTACAACCAGACGGCAGGTTCGCCGCTGGCAGAGCCTGACGGAACGCAGGTCAAGTTTAACTTCTAAAGATTCAAGACATGAAGACTTTCAAACACATCACATACATCTCCGCCGTCGTCATTGCCACGACCGCACTGTCCGCATGCTATGAGGACAAGGGCAACTATGTATATGACGAAAGCATACATGATATCAGTGTGACCATGCCATCATCCTTCGTGGTGAAGCTGCAGAAGAATAAGTTCACCTGTCAGATCACGCCTGACGTGAAGACTTTTGACGGCAACGACGCGCAGTTGCAGTATGTCTGGCTGCTGAACAATGAGAAGATGGGTTCCTTTGACACCATCGCCACGACGAAGACGCTCGATTTCGAGATCGATCCGCAGTCGAAAGACTTCGCCTACGAATACAAGTTCCGCCTCTATGTCACCGATCCGGCCACGCAAGGGGTGACCATGGTGCCCACCGCATTGCAGTTGGCGAAGCCTTACTCCTATTCCTGGCTGGTGCTGCACGAGACGGACGGCCATGCCGAATTGGGCTCGGTCGACTACTCCAACGGCCATATCCTTGTCACGCCCGATGCCTATACGCAGGAGCAAGGCAAGAGTTTCACGGGCAAGCCGCTGTCTCTGTCGGTGGCGAAGAACTACATTTCGGCCAACACTTACTGGGGATTCCCGAGCAAGATGGTGTCCGAGATCTATGTGGCGACCGACAATGCCGGCGAGTCAGGACTGCTCGACCAGGTGCAGTACTTGAGTGTCATCATCCCGTGGCAGTATCTTGTCATGCCCGAACAGATGCCCGATCTGGACCATGCGTCCATGCAGGCAGCCTCGGGCGCTGCCGGTACGGTCATCGCCAGCAAGGGGAAGGTGTTCCGCAACTGTGATTACAGTCCCTGTTTCTTCCGCTTAAACCCGTCGACACAATTGGTTGGCGACTACTATATTGACCAGATCGTGTCCGGTCCCAATTGTGGATTAGGCTATGACAGCAAAGGTCACCGCTTCGTCCTGTTGGAGTACACCGGCAACTGGTATTCTGTGCCGCAGACATCGGTGAAGAGTGGCGGTGAGATCAGTCCCATCCGCAGTCCCGAGGGCACTGCTGCCAATCCCAATGCCATACCGGCCGACGAGCAGGTCATCCGTCTGATGAACGGCTATCGCTACAGTTTGGCCAACCCGGCAGCATGGTTGAAGTATTCCGCATATGCCTACGCGCTGTGTCCGGACAATAAATCGAAGGTTTATGCGTTTCATTATTGGCCGCTCACAAGTGCAGCCACCGTGGCGGGCGCACCGCTTGACGGGGTCTATCAGTTCACCACTCCGCAGGGCGTGACAGCCTCGACGCCGATGTGCTCGAGCTTTGAGTACAACAATATCATCTTCTATGCCGTCGGCCCGACGATCTTAAAGCTCGACTTCGTCACCGGCAAGTCGACGGTAGTCTATACCTGTGAGGACCCCGCAGCGCAGATCACGCAGCTGCATATGGCCGTGGAGAGCTATACGGAGAACGACACCAAGTTCAACAACTATGCCGCCTACGGCCACCCCTACAGCCAATGTCTCGGTGCGGCCGTGCAGACTGCCGACGGCAAAGGGCAGCTGGTCGTGCTCCAGCTCAACGGTGCGGGCAATGTGGATGCCGACCATACCTATCCCTCTGTGCAGATCCACAAGGGATTCGGAAAGATTAAAGACTTCAGTTTGATATAATGTATATGAAAAGAAAGATGCTGCTGACAGCTTCATTGTGCCTCGCCGCCATGGCGTGGGCACAGACGCCCAACGTGCGCCTGCATGGTGTGCTGCGCGGAATGGGTTCCAACAAGGTAACGATGGCCTACGACGGTGCTGCCTCCATGATAGGTGACAGCCGTGACATCACGATTTCCACGGATGCCGAAGGACGCTTCGACACGGCGATCTACGTGGCCCGTCCGACCTATTATCTCATCTATCGCAACACGCTCTATCTCTCTCCGGGCGACGATCTGGAACTCAGTCTGACCTCCGAAAACCGTGCTGCGGTCTTCAGCGGCAAGGGTGCGGAGGCCAACAACTATATGAAGGACCGCCTCTTTCCACATGCCGGCTCTTACCTCGAGGGCGGTCAGCATCTCAAGAAGGATTATGCCGCCACGAAGGCCTACATCGACAGCATGTCCGTCCTGCGCCGCCAGCAGCTTGCGGCCCTGCCCAACACCGATGACGCATTCAAGGCGTCGGAGAGCGCCAGGATTGATGCAGACGTGGCAACCAGCGTGCTTTATTACCCCACTTACTCGCTCATCTATGCCAAGACGCGCAAGCCGGAGATGACGATGAAGACCATCGACAGCTTCTTTGTGGCCCATCGCGAAGACGTCCGGCCGCTGATCCGGCGCATAGCCGATGACCGTTTCCTCGACGTGGCTGCCGTCCGGGGTGTGCTGACCAACGTGATGGCCGACAGTGTCAACTACCGTTCGCTCCAGTCGGCATTCGTTCCCACGTCCCGGATGAAAGAGCTGCTGCTCGCATTGAAGGCGTCCATGCAGGTCAAGAGCAATGTCTCCGAGGCCACGCTGATGCAGGCCAACATGACCGCAGAGAGTCTGAAGGAGGAGGATTTCGCCGCGGAGCTGCGCTGGAAGATATCGCAGGCACAGAAGCTGGAGGTCGGACAGACCGCCTGCGACATCCGGATGATCGACCGAAACGGCAGGGAACACCGCCTCTCGGAGTTCAAAGGCAAGCGCATCTACATTGATTTCTGGGCCACCTGGTGCGGTCCCTGCATTCAGGAGTCGCCTGCTTTCGAGGCGCTGTATGAGGAATATAAGGGTAAGGATGTGGTCTTCCTGCAGGTCTCGATCGACAAGAATCTGAATGCCTGGAAGAACTATATCAGCCGCAACAACAAGAAAGTGCCGCAGTTCCGGTCTGACGATCCGGTGCTCAAAGAGAAGTGGGCCGTGCTCTATATACCCCGCTTCGTCCTCATCGACAAGGACTTCCGCATCGCCAGTCCGTTCGCCCCGAGACCCTCGGAGCAGCAGATACGGACACTGCTGCAGTGAGCTGCGCCGACTGGAAGCTATCGGCGTCCAACAAGGAACATGCAGGATAACGCGCTTGACGGACCATTGAGCGGGTCCGAAAACAGTAGACGTTGGAAGCAAACCCATCTTCGGGTTGCTTTCAACGTTTTTTCTTGTCCTGTCTGCAGGTGCCTGTGGGGCGTCCGCAGTGTATTTCCCGAGGCGGCGGAAGTGATGTCCGGACCTGCCGGCGCATGGCTCCGGTCGGTCGGGAGCAGGGGTAGGGATGGGGAAAATCAGTTGACCACGATATTCGGACCTACGATGGCGATCTTGAATCTGCACAGATGGTTGAGGTCGATGATGCTCTGGCGGACGTCGTCAGACCGCATGGCGGTGAAGTGGAGCCTGAAGCTCTGATGCTTAGGGTTGTTGAACACCACGCCGAGATTATACCAGCGCCCCAGCTCCTTGAGGATTTCGACGAGCGGAGCTTCATCAAAATAGAAGATCCCTTCCACCCACTGCCTGACCGCATAGGTGTCTGCCGGCTTCACATGCACGGCCCCCTGACGGTCGTACCACGCCTGCTGGTCGGGCTTGAGGATGGCTTCCGGACGGCCGGTCCGGCCGTTCAGCACCTCCACGGAGCCTTTCACTAACGACACTTCTGCCTGCTCACGGGCGTAGTGACGGAAGTTGAACTCGGTGCCGAGCACGCGCACCTGCATCTGATCGCTCGTCACGATGAAGGGCACCTTGGCGTTGTGGGCCACTTTGAAATAGGCTTCGCCGTCTACGCGCACCTGCCGCGTCTGCCCCGTGAAGCGTTCCGGAAACTCGATCCTGCTCTCTGCGTTGAGCCAGATCTCCGTCCCGTCCTCCAAGATCACCTTGAAGCTCATGCCCCGCGGGGTCTTCACGCGCTGCATGGTCTGCGCCACGGTCTTCCCCCCGCCGTCTTCGGAGGCGGCGGAAGCGGTCTTCGCGCCGGCGATCCCATGCCTTGCCGAGGGCCGGAAGGAGATGGAGTCTGTCCCGGAGAGCACTTTCGTGCGGCTGCCTGTCTGAAGCGTGATCTGCGAAGGTGCGTCCTGATGGTCGAGCACCACGAGTCGGTCTTCCTCTGCGGCATGCTCCGCGAACGGCCCATACTGGAAGACGACCACCGCGGCGAGCATGGCGGCAGCGCCCAAGGCGGCCGCTCCGAGGAGCTTCCAATAGGAAGTGGGGCCGTGCGACTGCCGTTCCATCCCCTCATGGAACGCCTGCCAGGCCCGCTCCACATCGGGGGGGTGGGTCTTCCGGCGCCGGTAGTAGGTCTTGGCCAGCATCTCTATCCGCCTGTCGTCATCGTTGCGTATCTCTTCTGTCATTCCGCAGTTCTTTACCTATAAAACATCCTCATGGGGCATTCGGGTATCTTCTTTTTAGAATTATTTAGATAATAATGCCGCGCGCAATGCCGCCATCATCTTGCTCACGTGCTTATGGATGGCGCTCACGCTCACATCCAACATCTCGGCCACCTGCTGATAGCTCTTCCCTTCGTAGCAGCACTGCTCGAAGACGAGCCGTGTCAGCGGCGTCTGGCTGCCGATCACCTGTTCCATCAGTTCCATCCGCCGCTCCAGGAGCTCACTGTCACCGATCACTTCCTGCTTCATCCGGAGATACTCCGTCTGATAATTGCGCTCCACCTTGAGATGCTCCAAGTGGTTGATCGACTTGTTGCGGATGGCCGTGAAGAGGTAGGCCGGCATCCGATATTGGCGGATCTGCCCGTAGGAAGACCACACGTCGGCAAACAATTCGCTCACCAAGTCCTTCGCCACCTCCTCGTCTTCGACCCAGTCGAGCGCCCGATAGTACACCGGCGTGTACCATTTCCGGAAGAGCGATTCAAATTCTTTGCTGTAAGCGTGATACTTTGACATGCGTGATCGTGATTGAGCGGATGTCCCGCAGCGGGTCCGAGCCTGCTGCCGGCCAATGATACCGACCGGTCGGCCTACCGTCGGAGTGGCTTTCCGGACTACCTCGGGAGCGGAAGAAGGCGCCTTCGGCACGGTCTTGACGGCCCGTCTCCCCATCGCATCGGGGCTGCAGGCAGTCTTCACAAAAGTACAAAGAAACCATGAGCCTTCGTTTTAATCATGATCAGAAGCCTCTTCTTTTTAATGTTTTTTAATATTTTCCCGCCGCCATCCTCCCCCTTCCTTCCTCCTCCTGTCATCCCTTCCTCCTTCCTCTCATCATCCCTTCCTCCTTCATCTTCTCCTCCTTTCATCCCCTCTCTTTTCATCCCTTTTTCCCACACCTATCTTCCGCCCCGCGCATATGTATCCTTTCGGCGCCCCGGAGCTATGCTTTGGACGGCCCGGAGCTATGCTTTCGGCAGCCCATATGATAGCTTTCGGCTGGGCTTTTTTATCCATTTGATTTTCAATGAGTTGCGTCTGGCGTTTTCGGACGTTTTCTCCGCCTTGCCCGTGTCGTGTCAGTCAGGATGGCGGATGGTCATTTCGCGTGCGGCAAGTGCCCCATTCCCCCATCGGGAAGGATCGTGGATGCGTTCTCCGAGTGTAGCGGATGCAGCTTCCGCAGGGGGCCTTCAGTCTTAAAATACGTAAAATGCGGACGATTTTAACATATTGTCCGGCGGGAGTGAACTTTCGTTGCGCGATAGCGATGTAATTTTGCCGCCGATAACAAAGCAATAATCTCAAAACAAGATTGACGAATGAACTACGATTCAGGAACGCATGATAATCATGCCATGAAAAACAACCGGCAGCAGGGGCTGCTGCATTTGGAGCAGGCGCTGAGCCGTCTGCTGGGCCGAAAGCCGGCCGACGGACTTCGCTGGACAGGCACGAAGACGGATCTCTTCGTGATTGCCCATCTGATGTATATGGACGCCGACCCGGTCGGAGACGACGGGCAGCCGATGACCTTCTCTGCTTTGGTGGCCCGGTTGGCTGCCATCCTGCATGTCAAAGTGCCGCGCAATCCGCGTTCCTACGTGACGAAGGATCTGACGAACAAGCACTGCCGGCGGCTCTCGTTTCTCGACCGCTATTGCTGGCTGCTGTTCCACGACGGAGATCCCGACCCGTTGGCGCGCTACATAGACTCAGGCGGGAGCGGCCGCATGGTGGAGGAGGCCGTCTGAGCGTGTGCCGTCAGAAGCTGAAACGCGCCGTCAGGCAGGGCGCTGCTGCCATGGTTCCCGCCGGCAGGGGATCGCGCAGCAGGCCCGAGCCCAATGACATGCGCTGCAGGGCGCGGTACTTCTGCTTGTTCTTATGGGCGATGATGAACAGGGGGATGCTGCCCGTGGCGAGCGCAAGTCCTGAAAGCATGACGATCCCGGGTGCCTTGCTGTCTTTAGCCGACTGATCTGCGTCGCCCAAACCGATGGCTACTGCGGCCACGAAACCGCCCGCTGTGGCCACCGTGCCCACTGCTGCGCTGGTCCAGGCCAAGGCTTTCAGCGTGTGGTTTCGTCGGAGATAGGTGCGTGCGAGCGCCTGTGTGGCGGCGCTGTCGGTCCCTTGCGCGGTGGGCGCGCCGGGATTCACGGTCTGGCTCTTTCCGGTGGCGGCTGTCGCCAGGAAGAGCAACAGGAGGATGATGCGATGCATACGTTTGCGTTTGAGACTGCCGGCGACCCTACAGAAAGGTTGGTTTCGGAGAGGCTGCCGACAGTTGTGATTTGCTGCAAAGATACACATTATTATAATATATACCTATATATAATTGTGCAAATGTTGCCTTTTGCCGCCCCCATTGCCTGTTTTTCCCCTGCAGAAAGAGCCGTTCGGCCTGCGCCGCGACGATCTTCCGCCGAAGCCTGCGCGCCGGGACTGGCAGTCTAAAAACAAATTGATTGTGAAAAACATTAAGAAAATCTTGCGTCAATTCATAATTAAGTGTATATTTGTAACCACAACCCCAATCTGCTGAACATACATTTTCTAATTTCTACTACTACTAATACCATTTCATTGTATCATGAAAGAAAAGACTGAAGTTATTCAAGTGAACAGCTGGAGTATACTCCGGCGGCTGACGTTCCTGATGTTCTTTGCGGTCTGCTCGGTCGGGGCATTCGCACAGCACAAGGTTTCGGGAACTGTGGTAGACGCGGCTGGTGAGCCGATCATCGGCGCGAGCGTCATGGTCCAGGGCACTTCGCAGGGTGCAGTGACCGATCTTGACGGTCGCTTCACGATCGCCGACGTGCCGTCAGGCGGCAAGTTAGTGGTCTCGTATGTCGGATTCCGCACGCAGACGCTCAGTCCCGGCGGGCAGCAGACCGTCAAGGTGACGCTGCAGGAAGACCGGCAGAACTTAGACGAAGTGGTCGTGGTCGGCTACGGCGTACAGCGTAAGACCGACGTGACGGGCGCCTTGACGCGCGTCAACAGTGAGGCTTTGACCACCAAACCGGTGTCCAACGCCTTCGAAGCGCTGCAGGGCAAGGCAGCCGGCGTGGACATCACGACCAACGAGCGACCCGGTTCGCTGGGTTCTATCCGTATCCGCGGCAACCGCTCCATATCGGCCAGCCAGACCCCGCTCTATGTGGTCGACGGCGTGCCCCTTCAGACCGGCGGCATCGAATCATTGAACCCGCGCGACATCGAGTCGATCGACATCCTCAAGGATGCCTCATCCACGGCCATCTACGGATCGCGCGGCGCTAACGGCGTGGTGCTCGTGACCACCAAAAGGGGCAAGGAAGGCAAGATGCAGCTGTCCTATTCGGGCACGATGACACTTCAGAACATCATCGACAAGCAGCCCGCCATGAAGGCGAGTGACTATATCACGTGGCGCCGGTGGGCCTACTACAACAGCAATCCGACCCTCTACACGCCCGGCGACCAGCCCACCTACGAGCAGGATCAGGCCTTCTTCGCTCCCTCGGGCGACAATACGGCCTACAACAACGTCATGCGTGGATGGGACGAAAGCCACACCAAGTGGGACGGTTCGAAAGTGATCGACACCGACTGGACCGACTTCGTCACCCAGACGGGCATCACCCAGGAGCACACCCTCAGTGCCACGGGCGGCTCGAAGGATGTGCAGGGATTCGTCTCCTTCGGCTATCTGAACAACAAGGGCACACAGAAGGGACAGTCGTATGAGCGCTACAACCTCGCCGCATCGACCGACATACAGGCCTCCAAGTGGTTTAAGGTAGGCGGATCGCTCAATGCTTCCTATGGCAAGCAGCACTACGGATTCTCCCGGACCGGCCAGTCGTCGAACTCAGGACCCGATGACATCTACGGTTCGGCAAAGGGCATCCTGCGCTATGCGATGCCTTACGACGAGAACGGGGACATCATCACCGTGCCCGGAGGTACTGTCACCAACACCTATACCGTCGTCGACGAGTGGACAAAGTCGAAGGACAACCGAGAGACATTCCGCGCCCTCGGCAGCTTCTATGCGCAGATGGACTTCGGAAAGATCTGGGCTCCGCTGCAGGGACTGCAGTATAAGCTCCAGTTCGGACCTGATTTCCGCTATTACAGATACGGCTTCTTCGTCGACGCCTCGTCGGCAGTGCGTGCCGGAAGTCAGAACCTTGCACGTCGCAATGACCAGCGCGACTTCGCCTGGACATTGGATAACATGCTCATTTACAACCGCACCTTCAATCAGCACAACGTAGGTCTGACCCTCCTGCACAGCGCATCCAAGTCCAACTCGGAGACCAGTTCGATGAGTGAGGAGGGCGTGACGATCCCGTCATTCCTGTGGAACAACATGGGTGCTATCGACATTACCGACCCTCAGTACAAGGCCGGAATGGGCACAGGGCTTAGCGAACAGCAGCTCGAATCTTACATGGCGCGCCTCAACTATTCGTTCCTCGACCGCTATCTGCTCACCGTTTCGGGCCGCTGGGACGGTTCGTCGGTCCTCGCCAAGGGCAACAAGTGGGATTTCTTCCCGTCGGCCGCGCTCGGCTGGCGCATGGAGCAGGAAGACTTCATGAAGCATGTCAGCTGGCTGGATCAGCTCAAGCTCCGCTTCGGAGTCGGCGTGACCGGCAACGCCGCCGTTGATCCTTACGGCACACTCGGCGTGATCAGCTCCTACTGGATGCCGTTCAGCACGGGCAACACCCAGATTTATGTCACCAATGAGCCTTACTATACCAACACTGGAAACCTCATGCCCAACAAGAATTTGGGATGGGAGAAGACCACGCAGTGGAACTTTGGTATCGACTTCAGCGTCCTCAAGGGCCGCATCGGCGGTACGATCGACCTCTATCATTCCACCACTTCCGACCTCCTCCTGCAGATGAGCGTGCCCTCACTGTCAGGTTATCCGGCCATGATGGCCAACGTCGGCAAGACCAAGAACAACGGTGTGGAGCTGACGCTGAACACATTCCCGATCATGACCAAGGACTTCACATGGGCCTCCGACTTCAATGCGGCATGGCAGAAGGATGAGATCGTCGAGCTCGCCAACGGCAAGGAGGACGACATCAACAACGCCTGGTTCATCGGAGAGTCGATCAGCGTCTACTACGGATATGAGGCCAACGGACTCTGGCAGGAGTCGGACGCAGAAGAAATGGCCAAGTTCAACGCCAAGGGAGCGAAGTTCTCCGCCGGAAGCGTGCGTCCTGTCGACCAGAATGGTGACTATGTCATCGATGCCAAAGACCGTGTGATCATCGGCAACAGAAATCCTCGGTGGACCATGGGATGGACCAACACGTTCAGCTACAAGGGCTTCGAGCTCACCGTCGAGATGAATGGACGGTTCGGATACAAGCAGGATGTTGGCGGCCAGGGACAGCTCGGCATGTACCAGCAGGCTGAAATCAGCTACTGGCGGCCCGATAACACGGGTGCCGAATGGCAGAAACCAGTCTACAACATCGCCGGCGGCGACCCCTATTCGAGCCTTCTCGGCTTCAAGGATGCTTCGTTCGTCAAGCTCCGCAACGTCTCCTTGGCCTACAGGTTCAACCGTCAGGTGTGTGATGCCATCGGTATCGGAGGCCTCAAGCTCTATGTCCAGGGACGCAATTTGGGCAATCTCTATTCCTCTGTGGACTTTGTCGATCTCGACACAGGCCACACCTACTACAACCGCGGCGTAACTTTCGGCTTGCAGGTTGATTTCTAAAGCATCGTAAAACATAAGCAACTGACGTCATGAAATACATGAAAAAGATCAATCGCATCATCATGAGCGGCGCTGTGACACTGCTGGCGCTGCTCGCAATGACTTCCTGCAAGAGCGACTTCCTCGACGAGGACGCCGGCCATAAGGTCACCGACGCGCTCTTGGAAGGCGAAGCCGGAGCGCTCAAAATGTCGGCCGGCCTCTACGCCAACATCCGTTGGCTCTTCGGATATGAATGGGCTTACGGCATCACGCTCTACGGCACGGACGAGTTCACCAACGGCGGAGACCTCACGTCTGAATGCTGGAACACCTACGACAATCGTCTCAACCCGCTCGACCTGACACCTGCCCTCGGAGCGGCCAACAAGAACTGTCCGGCCGTATCGGCCCTCTGGGACGAGATGTACTATGGCATCTCGACGGCGAACCTTGTTCTGGCCAAAGCTGTGAACGTGAAGACGGAGTCCTCACGCAACAAGGCGCTCGGCGAAGCCTACTTCCTGCGCGGCTATAATTACTACCGCCTGTTCTGCCAATATGGTGGCGTGGTGCTCCAGACGGCCGCTGCAGACGGCACGGTGCAGAAGAATTTCAAGCGCGCAACGGCCGAGGAGACTCTCAATCAGGTCATTGCCGACCTGGAAGAGGCCTACAAGCTGCTCCCCACGGACAAGTGGCGCGGCAACGGCACATGGACTCGCTACACGGCAGCCCACTTCCTCGCCAAGGCCTTGCTGTACCGCCAGTCGGAGCGTTGCAGCGACTGGAACGGCTCGTATGACAAGTCGAAGGATCTCACGCGCGTCGTCTCTCTCTGTGACGAGGTGATCGCGGCCTGTCCGCTTGCAGCCAATTACAGCGACTTATATAACAACTGGACCGGCGTCGACTGTCCTAACGAGGGCAACTCTGAGATCCTCATGGCAGCCGAGTTCAATGATGCCAGCACCACGAAAGGGCGTTACGGCAACCGCACCTACAACTATCTGACGCCGCAGTTCCAAACTTTCTCGGCCGGATACGTACAGCGTGGCCAGTACATCGGCGACATGGAGTTCCAGCGTTGCCGTCCGACGGAGTACGCCTACGCGATCTTCGACAACGTCAATGACTCCCGCATGTGGAAGAGTTTCAAGACTGTTTATGGCATCAACAATGCCGCTCAGAAGGACGCAGCCATCATCTCCACCAATGGCATCGAGGCTTCGCAGGTGCCGAACCTCGGCGATGAGGGCATCGTGTTTATCCTCAACAAGAAGAGCGACAAGCGTTTCGACAACAATGCGATGGGTTCTTTCGGCCGTGGAAACCAGGCTCACAACTTCGTAAACCCCTTCACGGGCAAGTGGGTGCCTAATGTCTTCCCCGTATACCTTGACGGAAAGTATGTCCTCAACACCTTCGGCACGTCAGGCAATCCTGCTCAGAGCAACGTGTTCTGCGGACTCGGCAAGACTGCTGACGGCACCCGCACCGGCGAGAAGGGCGATGCCAACCGTGATGTGATCATGGCCCGCACCGGTGAAACCTATCTCGTCAAGGCCGAAGCGCAAGTTCGGTTGGGCAATTATCAGGACGCCGTGACCACCGTCAACAAGCTCCGCGCCCGCGCCCAGTGGAAAGACAAGGAGGATCGGGGCTACTATACCGACGGCAGCATGGCCTTCAGCACGGCCGACGGCGGCATGAAGGACAATGCGACTGCCAACAGCAGGACGCCCAAGAAGAACAAGGACAAGAACGGAACGGCACTGACCAACATGCAGGCCTATGGCTATTCGATGACCCATACGAACAGCTACTACCTCTCCACGGGCATTCCGGTGACCACGGCTGCATCCAACCTGCAGATCGCAAGCTACAAGCAGCTCCCCGCCGAGGATGAAGCGATCCTCACACAGCTCGGCTGTACCACCGACTATGACCGCATGCTCAACTTCATTATGAATGAACGCACGCGCGAACTCTTAGGCGAATGGAACCGTTGGGACGAACTCTCCCGCACCGGTTTGCTCGTCAGACGGGCCAAAGCCTTCAATCCTGAGGCTGCCCCGAATATCACCGCGGGCAAGCACGAACTGCGTCCGATCCCGCAGAAGTTCATCGACGTGCTCCAAAATGAGGACGGAACGAACCTCTCGGACGCTGATAAGAAGGCCTGGCAGAATCCAGGTTATTGATCCGGAATCGTCAGCATCTGAGGCCGGAGGTTGACTCCGCATCGGAAAGCATATCGCTCAGGGCGTCGCAGCATCATCGTCTGCGGCGCCCTTTTTTCGCGTCCGGAGGTGAAGGGGAGATGAGGTGATGAGGGGTGAAGGATGATGGATGATTGGATGAAGGATGATGGATGATTGGATGAAGGATGATGGATGATTGGATGAAGGATGATGGATGATTGGATGAAGGATGATGGATGATTGGATGAAGGATGATGGATGATGGGATGAAGGATGATGGATGATGGGGTGAAGGATGATGGATGATGGGATGAAGGATGATGGATGATTGGATGATGTGATGATGGATTAGGGATGAAGTGATGAGGGATGATGGATGAAATGGACTTTTTTAATGATTTTTTGAACATTTTGAAGGATAATATGCCATAAAACTACATTATTTCATCGTATCTTTGCACCCGATAAAAAATATGGCAGCCAAATTATGGAGATCGTTCAAGCCTTAGCCAATGTAGACAACAGACTTTTGAAAGCGATCAACGGTGCTCGCAACGAGATGCCCGACACGGTGATGTTTATCGTCAGCGACAAGTTGACATGGCTCCCGTTCTTAATGGTTCTGCTCGTCATGGTGTTCTGCCATCTGGCCCTTCGCCACGCCATATTGTGTTTTTGGGCGGCCGTGATCTGCGTGACGCTGACGGATCAGGTTATCTCCGGCTTCCCCAAACCGTCGGTCTGTCGGATCCTGCCGTCTCATCCGGACAATCCACAGTCTGCCTTCATTCAGCCTGTCAATGTTTACCCGCGCGGGCTCTATGTTTTTTCGTCTATTCATGCTGCCAATTCCGCCGCCTTCGTCATGTTCGGGTGGCTCACTCTCCGCCGTCATCTGTCGACACTGCTGCTGGCCGGTTGGTCGGGCTTGATATGCTCTTCGCGGATTTATCTCGGTGTCCACTATCCTGCTGATATCCTTGCCGGCATTGTCGTAGGCCTGATTTCGGCCTATGGTGCCTATGCTTTCTATCTGCTGTTGATCAGAATCCGGGTGGCGCGGAGGCATCCTGCGGCGGAGTCCGAGGTGCATCGAAACTGGTTTTGGCGAGTCATATCCCTACCGCATAAATCATTCATTTTACAATAAGAGCAGGAAAGACCTAAACCAATCCGTGTCATATCCCTGCCGCGTTAATCATTCCACGTTATGAAAAGACAATCCTATCGATCATCCATTCACTTTCGCAACCCCATCTTCCTCATCTGGGTGAAGTTTCTGAAATGGTACCTCATCCTCGGCGCCTTGCTGCGGCTTATTCTCTGGACAGTGTCTCCGGCCGATGCGTCGTTCACCTTCGGCGGTCTTCTCCGTGCCCTCTGCATCGGCTTCGTGGCCGATTTTGGCATGGGACTGCTTCTTTCGCTGCCGCTGCATGTGATCTATCTCGGTCTCAACGAATGGAAGTACGGCCGCCGCACGGGTTTGGTCATCGAGTCGTTGCTGGCCGGAGCTTTCGTCTATGTGATGTTCTTCCACACCATCTTCAATGAGTATGGCGGCGGAGCGCCTATGATTGCGCGCGCCTTCTTTGGCTGGAAGTTGGCCAGTTTCACGCTTCGCTGTTTCCTGCCCGATATCCGCATGGTGTGGAGACGAGTGTCGCTCTATTTCGCCTGGGGTGTTTACGTCTTCCTGATGTTGTTCGTTTTCATGGGCGAATATCTCTTCTGGAACGAGTTCGGCGTTCGTTACAACTTCATAGCCGTCGACTATCTCGTCTATACCCACGAGGTCATCGGCAACATCATGGAGTCATACGCCATTCTGCCCATCGTCCTTCTGACCCTCATCCTGACCGTGGGGATCCTCTGGTGGGACTCCCGGCGCAACCGGTTCAGGCTCTCCGCGCTCTACACACCGCGCCTGCTGGCTATCCATCTCGGCATCACAGCCTGTCTGCTTGCCGTCGGATTCGGTCTCTCCGTGTTCACCCACGGTCTCAGGAGCGACGATCAATATGTCACGCAGCTCGAACAGAACGGCGCCTACGACTTCCTCTACGCCTTCCATCACAATCATCTCGACTACCGGAAGTTCTACGCCCTGCTGCCCGAGCGTGAATGCAAGCACCTCTACCAGCAGGACAACGGGCTCGACAGCCGCGACATGCGCGTCATCCATACCGACAGTGCGGCCCTGCGGAAGAATGTCGTCGTAATCACCGTCGAGAGTCTCAGTGCCGACTTCCTGGCGCGTTACGGCGACCGGAAGGGGCTCACGCCGCAGCTCAACGCACTGGTGCGTCGCAGCCTCGTGCTTGACAGCCTCTATGCGGCAGGCAACCGCACGGTGCGCGGATTAGAAGCCCTTTCGCTCTGCATACCGCCTACGGCCGGCGAAAGCATTATCAAGCAGCACGACAACCGCATGGGCGGCCGCTCCGTGGGCAGCCTGCTGCAGCGCATGGGTTATGTCACCCAGTTCATCTATGGCGGCGACAGCTACTTCGACAACATGGGTGACTACTTCTCCCACAATGGCTATGACGTCATCGACCGTAACCAGATCTCGCCCGACAGCATCACTTTCGCCAACATCTGGGGTGTCTGTGACGAGGACGTCTATCGTAAGAGCCTCTCCGTCTTCGATGCCAATGCGGCCTCGGGCAAGCCTTTCTTCGCCCAGATCATGACCACGAGCAACCACCGTCCCTATACTTATCCGGCGGGAAAGATCCGCGTCGAGGGCAACCCCAACACCCGCGAGGCCGCCGTCAAGTACACCGACTATGCCATCGGGCGCTTCCTCCGCGAAGCCGCCCGCAAGCCCTGGTTTGCCAACACCGTCTTTGTCATCATCGCCGACCATTGTGCTTCGAGCGCCGGAAAGACCTCGCTACCTGTCGAGCGCTATCACATCCCCTGTCTGATCTATAGTCCCGGCTTCGTCCGCCCTCAGGTCTTCACCAGGCGCTGCTCGCAGATCGATGTCGTGCCGACGCTGCTTTCGATGCTCCGTCTGTCGGTCCGCGCCCCCTTCACCGGTCGTGACATCTTCGCGCCCGACTATCGTCCGCGCGCCTTCATGGCCACCTATCAGGATCTCGGCTATTGGGAGGGCGACCGGCTGACCGTCCTTTCGCCTGTCCGGCGCGTGGTCCAGTATGCCGTGAGCCGCCAGGCGGACGGCACATTCGTCGAGACTCCCGTGGCGAAACCGGATCGACGGCTCGTGCGCAAGACCCAGGCTGCCTATCAATACGTCAACATCTATTATCGCCAGTGACCACTGCGTCCCCTCTGCGGGACGCCTGTCGCAGGCGGGGAGATCACCTTTGTATATGCCTTTTCGGTCCTTTGACGGCCGAAAAGCAGCCCTCCCTGTCAGTCATCCGAAAGTTTTTCAGCTCATGCAGCGTATCTTTTTTCTTCTCGCAGCATTTCTGCCGGTTCTCCACGTCACAACGCTGCCGGCGCAGGAGGCCGTCGCCGGTCCGTCCGGACTGTCCTTGGCGGACACCGTTGTCCGCCCTCTTGAAGTGCCGCAGTCGCCCCGTCCCCGCGTCACCCCGTCCTTTCCGCTCCCCGTCCCGTCACAGCCGCAGGGGGTGGAAGGCACCATCAGTCCGACCGAAGACCCGTTGCGGACAGTCCGCATCCCTGATCAGGCGCGGCCGAAACACCCCTTCGCCTTCTCCACGGCATCCTTCAGCACCTCCGTCAAAGCCGGATGGAAGCCCTGGATCCTCCCGGTGTCGCTCATAGGGTTTGGCTTCTGGGGCAACGGAAATGACTGGTTTGAGCACCAGAACGATGAACTGCGGGAGGAACTGCAGGAGAATATCGACCACAAAATCACCCTCGACGACTACTCCCAGTTTGCTCCGTTCGCCGCGGTCTATGCCTTAGGCTGGGCCGGAGTGGCTCCCCGTCACGACTTCAGGACGCGGGCGCTGGTCGGCGTGATGGCTTTCGGTATCTCGCAGCTGACGGTTCAGTCGCTCAAATATGCCGTCCGCAAGGAGCGTCCGGATCATTCGGCCCGCAATTCGTTCCCTTCCGGCCACACGACAATGGCCTTCCTCGGCGCCGAGATGCTCTGGCAGGAGTATCGGGACGTGTCGCCCTGGATCGGCTATGCAGGCTATGCGGTGGCTGCAGGCACCGGTTTCTTCCGGATGTACAACAACCGTCACTGGTTCTCGGACGTCATTGCGGGTGCCGGTTTCGGCATGCTGAGCGCCAAATTGGCCTACTGGCTCTCTCCGAAAGTGTTCCGCCCGCACGGCGGAAAGTCTCGTCCGGGCTGGGATGTCACGCCCTTCGCTGCCGACGGAGGAGGGCTCGGGCTTTCGATGGCCGTGCATCTTTAGGGGGATTATTTATTGGAACGTATTTCCTTTTTTGCTATATTTGTAAGCCATATGAAAATTCTGATAGTTGAAGACGAACGCCGGCTGTCGGACAGCATCGTCAAGTTTCTCTCGGCCAGCGACTATCTCTGTGAGCAGGCCTTCACGTGCAGCGAGGCCATGATGATGGTCCAGGACTACGAGTACGACTGTGTGCTGTTGGATCTCATGCTCCCTGACGGCAACGGAATGGACGTGCTGCGCCGTCTGAAGCAGGTGAAGCCGGAGGCGGGCGTCATCATCGTCTCGGCCAAAGACAGCGTGGACGACATCGTGACGGGCCTGATGATCGGCGCGGACGACTATATCTCGAAGCCATTCAATCTTTCCGAGCTTGCCGTAAGAATCTTCGCGCTGCTCCGGAGACGCTATTCGGCCACGGAGAACACGCTCCGCAGCGGCCAGTTGGGCATCGACATGCAGAGCAAGGAGGTGATGTGCAACGGACAGAAGCTGACGCTGACCAAGTCGGAGTATGGATTGCTGCTCTTCTTGGTGTGCAACAAGGGCAAGATCGTGTCGAAGATGGCGATTGCGGAGCATCTCTCGGGGGAGATGGCGGACATGATGGACAACTTCAACTTCGTGTTCGCGCATGTCAAAAACCTCAAGAAGAAGCTCGACGCAGTTGACTACGGCGGCCATATCGAGACGCTTTACGGAACGGGATATAAATGGGTTGAATGAAGAAGACACTGCTTAACCGGACGATGGGCAGGCTTGCCGTCTGCCTCACAGGTATGCTCTTGCTGCTTGCTCCGGCATTTTATCTGCTCAACACACGCTACTATGCGGAGGACCTGATGGATGTGTTGGACGAGTATGGGCGTACGGGCAGGATCGTCCAGACGATCGACATGGAGCGCGATGTGGCCATCGGGCTGACGCTGCAGTATGTCCTCATCGCTGTCGTCATCGGCTCGGCGGTCATCGTCACGATGCGTTTCCTGACGAAACGGCTGTGGAGTCCGTTTGACGAGACGCTGCACAAGATCGAGCGTTTCAGGCTCGGCAAGGATCCGGCGCCGCAGTTCGGCGAGACCGACATATCCGAGTTCTCGCGCCTGAACGCCGCCATCGACAACCTGATCCAGCGCAATATCCGCAGCTACCGGGTGCAGAAGGAGTTCACGGAGAACGCTTCGCACGAGCTGCAGACGCCGATCGCGCTCATCAGAGCCGACTTGGACCTGTTGCTTCAGGAAGATTTGGACGAGCGACAGTCGGATATTGTCAACAACATGTATGACGTCACGAAGCGGCTCGATCATCTCAACCGCAGCCTGTTGCTGCTTGCCAAGATCGAGAACAACCAGTATGAGAACAAGGAGGAGATCGCCTTAGGCGAGTTGGTGGAGTCGTTGCTGCCCGACTATGACAAGCTCTTCTCGCGCAGCGTGGTGTTCGTCCGTTCGGGAGATCCCGTGCTCGAGGTCAACAGAACGCTGCTCGAGATCCTCGTCAACAATCTCATCATCAATGCCCTCCGCAACTCCGACGAATCCGCACCTGTCAACATCCGTATCGAGAAGACCTATCTCAGGGTGTCAAACCATTCCGCGGCGAAGCCACTTGATGCGGATGTGCTCTTCAGCCGGTTCAACAACCCCACGCGCAGGCAGCATGGCAACGGGTTGGGGTTGGCCATCGTCAAGCAGATCTGCGATCACTACCGCTGGGAGATCGGCTATGACTACCGCGAAGGCGTGCACGCTTTCACCGTCACCTTCGCCGTTCCGCGTCCGCACCGCGATGACGCGAGCCTTTCGGGCAGACGCTCCTGCTGAGGCGGACACGCGCTGCGCGGAGTTTTTTGCTATTCCTTTCATTTTCAAAGACTTACGCTCTTTTCTTCCGGCTGCTGTCATGCGGTCCGGCAAGAGCTATGCTCCGGGCCGTCCATATGTATGCTCCGGGGCGCCCAAAGCTATGCTCTCGGCGCCCCGGAGCATAGCTCTGTGCCGACCGCAGTTATCCTCCCTTCTTCCGCCTTGCTTTTTCCGTTCCTCCGACCTTGTTTTTCCGGTGTGACGACCGCATTTCCACGGGATGGCCATGGCCTGTCCAAGGTCTCCGCTTGGCATGTCTTTATGAGGGGGAGGAGGTGTCTCCGGGTGATGTGCTGCGCACGGATTTTCATTTCATTTCCGATGCTTGTGTCTTGTTTTGGTATGAACCGGTTCTCCTGTCGGATGCTTATGATTTTCGTGGATAAAGCTTCCGGGTCAGGTGGCTGCATCGTTACAAATCGCCTGAAAACCCGTTTGTCTGCGGCATTCTATCCATGTCTTCCAAATATTTAACAAATTTTCGTAGTTGTTTTTTGTTATTTATATTTATAATTTGTTTACCTTTGTCCGCGAATTGATCTACTTTTTGCGCTTAGCATCTTTTTAATATACTACTAATAACTTTAATTTTAACATGATGGACAAATCTAAAGCGAATCAATGCGGTCGTGGGAGCATGCTCCGGCGCCTGTTGTTTCTCGTTCTCCTGGCCGTGTGCTCGATTGGCGCAATGGCCCAGAGCGGAAAGGTGTCGGGAACTGTCGTCGACTCGAACGGCGAGCCGGTGATCGGCGCCAGTGTGATGATCAAGGGCTCCTCGCAAGGTGCGGTGACCGATGTTGACGGCAATTTCAGCATCCCGAACGTGCCGTCGGGCGCGCAGTTGACGGTTTCCTACATCGGATATGTCACGCAGACCGTTACGACGAAGGGCAGTTCGCCGCTTCGGATCCAGCTGATGGAAGACAATCAGAATCTGAATGAGGTCGTCGTCATCGGCTACGGCTCGGTGAAGAAGAGCAATCTGACCTCCGCGGTGTCCAAGATGAGCGACGCCGCCATCAAGGACCGCCCGATGGCCCGTGCCGAGCAGGCGCTGCAGGGTCAGCTGGCCGGTGTGCAGACACGTATGACCTCGGGCGAGCCGGGATCGGATCTGCAGATCCGTGTGCGCGGAGCCGCGTCGGTCAATGCCAGTTCGGACCCGCTCTATGTGGTCGATGGCGTGCCCATGACCAGCATCAGTACGCTCAACCCGAGCGACATCCAGAGCATGGAAGTGCTCAAGGACGCAGCCTCGGCAGCCATCTACGGCAGCCGCGGATCGAACGGTGTCGTGATCGTGACCACGAAGAGGGGCAAGTCAGGCAAGCCGACCATCACCTTCAATGCCAGTCTCGGCGTGCAGCGTCCGGAGAAAAAGCTCGATGTTATGACGGCCCAGGAGTGGATGGAATTCAAGATGCGCTGGAACGACCAGAGCTATCTCGACCGCTGTGCCGTATTGGGCGTCACCGGCGCGAGCATCAAGGACGACACCGCCACCCGTCTGAAGAACGTCAAGGTGGCTGCAGGCACGTCGGCCGCATATACCTATGTGAACGACGACCGCTGGTTTCAGTATCTCAGCAAGGATATCCAGGACGCCCACACCTATGACGCCAACGCAGGCGAGCTGGCGCTGCTCGACTGGCAGGACCGCATGTTCCGCAATGCCGCCATGCAGAACTATGACATCGGCATACAGGGCGGAACGGACAATTTCTCATACCTCGTGTCGGGCGGATTCATGAAGCAGGAAGGCCTGATCGTCGGTACCGACTATCAGCGCGTCACATTCCGTGCCAACATTGAGAGCAAGATCAACAAGTATCTGACCGTCGGGATGAATCTGGCTCCTACCTATATCATCTCCAACAACTCCGGGAAGGCCAACGGAAAGGATTCAGAGATCCACCATATCCTTACGGCCACACCGGTCGCAGAGCCCGAAGCCGGCTACTACAGCTATTCGGACGGTTATCCGAAATACAACTGGGCGGGCGGTTCACCGAGTCCGTTGAAGGTCATGGAGACCAACTTGGACCGTCGGCGCGATGTCCGCCTTGTGGGCAATGCCTTCCTCCGCCTGACCCCGATGGACGGTCTGAAGGTCGAATTTTCGGGTGCCACGACCTACTATGATCAGGACCGGAGCGGCTATGAGTTCACTTCGGCCACGACCTACTGGGCCAACGGCGAAGGCAACCGTTCGCGCGGCGGCCACTACACCCGCCGCATCTGGACCACGCTGCTGCAGGCCCTCGTCAACTATGACAAGACCTTCGGCAAGCACGGCGTCAGCCTGATGGCCGGTACTTCAGCGGAACAGACCAACGTCGGTGCCGAGACCGAGCAGTACTTCCAGTATAACTTCCCCAATGACGCCATCACCAAGTCTTTCGACGGCACCAAGCTCACCGTCCGCACCAATCTCGTGACCGAGCTGACGCCCAACCGTCTGACCTCCTATTTCGGCCGCGCGTCCTACGACTACGCAAGCCGGTACATGATTTCGGCATCCCTTCGTGCCGACGGTGGATCCGTCTTCGGCGCCGATCACAAGTGGGGACTCTTCCCGGCCATCAGCGGAGGCTGGATGATCTCCAACGAATCATTCTGGAAAAACAGCCCGATGGCCGGTTGGTGGGACACCCTCAAGCTGCGTGCCAGCTATGGTGTGACCGGTAACAACCAGATCTCCAACACGGCGGCTTACGGCACGCTGACCAGCGCCGTCTACGGTGGCGCGGCCGGCTATTATGCCAGCACGCTCGGCAACTCAGACCTGAGCTGGGAGAAGACCCACTCTACGGACCTCGCGCTCGACTTCGGTTTCCTGAACAACCGTCTGCAGTTCTCCGTCGACTGGTACACGAAGACCACCAAGGACCTGCTCTATCAGGTTCCCGTGGCCGGTGCCTCCGGCTTCACCACGACGTGGGACAACCTTGGCGACATCAGCAACTGGGGTGTCGACTTCGAGCTCACGTCGCACAATTTCACCGGTGCATTCAAGTGGGACACTAACTTCAACCTCTCCTATAACAAGAATGAGGTGAAGAGCCTGGGTATCGACGACACGCCGATCTATTCCGGTTTCAACGGTGTAGGCAACAACGGCAACACCTCCAACGTGCTGATGGTGGGCCATCCGGTCAACGCTTTCTTCATGATGCACGCCATCGGCGTGTGGAAGACACAGGCAGAGATCGACGCGTATGCCAAGGAAGTGGGCGTCAGCAGGCTGACCTTCAACGGCTCCACGACCATCAAGCCGGGCGATATCCGCTATGCCGACGTCAACAAAGACGGCAACTTCTCCTACAACGACGACCGTGAGTTCCTCGGTCAGCCCACTCCTAAGTTCACCTTCGGACTGACCAACTCGTTCCAGTGGAAGAACTTTGATGCTTCGGTGCTCGTCACCGGCCAGTTCGGCGGCAAGATCTACGGCGCCTTCGGCCGTGCCCTCGACCGCCCGTCCATGGGTGCCCTGAGCAACGTCATGGACCGCTGGACCAACAGTTGGTGGAGCGAGACCGAGCAAGGTGACGGCCACACGCCCTACATCCTCAGCACCACGACCGGCGGAACGTGTGACTCGCGCTGGCTGTACAGCTCCGATTTCATCAGCCTGAAGAACCTCACGCTGGGCTATACGGTTCCCGTGAAGTCCAAATTCCTGCAGAATCTGCGTCTGTATGTATCTCTTGAGAACCTGCTTCGCTATGACCACTACTATGAAGGTTTCAGCCCGGAGGCCTCGAACACAGCCAAGAGCGACGTTCCCGGCGGCACGACGGCCCTCGGCCTCG
Source organism: Prevotella sp. (assembly GCA_022778905.1). Taxonomy (GTDB): domain Bacteria; phylum Bacteroidota; class Bacteroidia; order Bacteroidales; family Bacteroidaceae; genus Prevotella. Next base: position 48,224 of record JALFRV010000099.1, read on the forward strand.
ACTACGGCGGCTACCCGACGGCAAAGGTTTATACATTCGGTCTTAACATTACATTCTAAAAAGGAAAGCTATTATGAAACTTAAAAATATGTTCTTGATGGGAGCAGTGA